>CALVHI010000056.1 GCA_944327365.1 uncultured Bacilli bacterium | reverse complement strand
CCTGGGCCAATATCGACTAGATAATCAGCTGCAAGCATAGTATCAGTATCATGTTCTACAACAATTAAAGTGTTTCCTAAATCACGCATTTCTTGCAATGCTCTAATTAATTTTTCATTATCTTTTTGGTGTAAACCAATACTAGGTTCATCAAGTACATATAAAACTCCCGATAATTTGGAACCAATTTGGGTAGCTAGACGAATACGTTGAGCTTCTCCTCCCGATAGGGTACCAGCACTTCTTGATAATGTTAAATAACTTAAACCAACGTTGATTAAAAAGTCTAATCTATTTAGTATTTCTTTTGTTACTAAACCACTAATTTCTTGTTCTTCTTTGGTAAGTTTTAATTTGGCAATAAAATCTCTTAATTCTAAAATACTAAAATTGGTTACTTCAAAGATATTCTTTTTGTTTATTTTAACAGATAAAACCATATCATTTAGTCTTGCACCATGACACTTTGGACAAGGGGATTCGACCATGTACATTTCAATCCATTCTCTTCGCCAATTACTAGTTGTTTCTAAATGTAATCTTTCTAATTTATTGATAATTCCTTCATAATAATCAGATACATAACGTACATTACCATTTTTAGATACATATTTAAAATCAATTTTATCTTTTGAACCATAAAGAATTATATCTAATTCTTCTCTAGTAAAATCTTTTAAGGGTTTATTGATATCAATATTATAATAGCTACATACAGCGATAAGTTGGGTAGTATCAATACTTTGATCATTGTTAACAGTTTTAATACCTCCATTTAAAATACTTAAGTTTTTATCAGGCATTAGTAGCGCTTCGCCAATTTTTAGCTTGGTTCCAAGCCCTTTACATTCTGGACATGCACCGTAAGGGGCATTAAAAGAAAATAATCTTGGTTCTAATTCGGGGATAGAGAAATTACAGTAAGGACAAGCGTAAGATTCACTCATTAGTATTTCTTCTCCATCTATGACATTAATTAATACTTTACCATCTGCTAGTTTGCAGCTGGTTTCAATCGCTTCAAATATTCTGCCACGTTCATCTGGGTCTAAAACGATGCGATCTACTACTACTTCAATATTATCTTTCTTGTTTTTTTCTAAAGTAATATCTTCATCTAAACTTCGTATCTCGCCATTTACCCGAACACGAGAATAACCACTTTTTCTTAATTCATCAAATAAATCTTTATGGGTTCCTTTTTCACCATGAACAACGGGGGCCATGATTTCTAGTTTGATGCCACTATCTAGCTCCATAATTCGGTTGGTCATTTCTTCAATAGATTGTCTTGTGATGGGAATCTTGTGTTTTGGACAGTAAGGAATACCAATTCGGGAATAAAGTAATCTTAAATAATCATATATTTCTGTTATCGTTCCCACTGTACTTCGCGGGTTTTTATTAGTTGTTTTTTGATCTATCGAAATACTTGGGCTTAATCCTTCAATTGAATCGACATCTGGTTTTTCACTAATACCAATGAATTGGCGGGCATAAGCACTTAAACTTTCAACATATCTTCTTTGACCTTCAGCAAAAATCGTATCAAAAGCAAGGGATGATTTCCCACTTCCTGATACTCCAGTCATAACAATTAATTTATTTTTGGGTAGTTCAATATCAATATTTTTTAAGTTATTTTCTCTAGCTCCCTTAACAATTATTTTATCCATATTAACACTCCTTTGTATTTATTTTGTATTTCTGATTAAAATTTATAACTTTAAGCGAATTTATTATAACACACGAACAAACGTCAGTCAAATTTAATTATTTATCATGGAGTATGATTTGACATTTGTTAAATTTTGTGTTATTATAGCAGACAAAACCTGGAATTAGGTTGTTAAGGGGGATTTTGTATGTATGAGGAAAAAAAGAGATCAATAAAAATCGATTGGAAATCATTGTTGATTAAGTTGGGTATTTTGCTTGTTGTTGTTTTTATTATTGTTTGGATTGTTTCGTTATTTAATCGAAAAGATGAAGTTCCGTCTAATTTTGGAACAAATTTAAAGTTAATGAGAGATGCTACTACAGAGTATTTTACTGGATCAAGACTTCCTAAAGAAATAGATGATTCTACAAAAATTACTTTACAAGAAATGTTTGATCGTAATTTATTAGTTGAGTTTACTGATGCTTATGGTAATTCATGTGATACACAGAATAGTTATGCAGAAGCGACTAGATTAGATGAGGAAAATTATCGGATTGAAATAAGACTTGTGTGTGGAGAAGAAAATGATACTATTATTAATACGATACAATATCAAAGTAAAGATGATGAAGAGGTTAATGATGAGTTTACTGATAATGAAGAAACAAATGATGATTCAGATGATTCACAGGTAGATCAAAAACCTTCAGATCCTGTTGTAGATCTTGATAAAAATGATCAAAATAAACCATCTAATAGTGGACAGACTACTGGTAATTCTAGTGGAAGTAATAATTCATCATCTAATAATTCTTCAACAAATAATAAACCAAAACCTGTTGTTTGTACTTATGGATTTAAAAATTATGCTACAGTTTATCCTTTAGCTTATGTTGTTAGTGGTGATTGTGCTGTTAGTTATTCAAGTATTAGTGGTACTTATGCTAATAGAGCAACAGAAATAGGATTAAAAGAATATCGTAAATTGCAAGATGAAATGAATGATTTAGAAGATAAAAAGGGTGTTCAATTAGTTGTTAGTACCCCAGAATATGCAAAAATTAAGAATAAAGCAGGAACTGGTTATGTTGGGTATCAAATATATTTTGATGTTAAGCAAAAGATTAGTACTTATGCTTTAAAAACTATTTATTCTTATTATTTAGATCAAAATGGAAATAGAACAGTTATTGTAGATAGTAGGAATAGTTTATATAGTAGTGATAATAATGATTCTTCATTTATTGCTGTATCTAAAGTACAAATTAAACAAGGAAATATTAATTTAGATGTAGGAGATACATATTATTTAAGTGCTAGTGTATATCCAAGTAATGCGACAAATAAAAGTGTATCTTGGTCAAGTAGTAATACAAGTGTTGTTAGTGTATCAAGTAATGGTAAAGTAACAGCTAAGAGGGAAGGCG
>CALVHI010000055.1 GCA_944327365.1 uncultured Bacilli bacterium | reverse complement strand
ATTTCCTGCAAAGAAGTAACTTGTTCCATCATCATCTTGCTTAGTATAGATTGTTCCCGTTGTATTGGTTGTAAGTGCTCCTGTAATTGCTCCATCTCTTGCATCTGATACGGTTGGATTATTCGCTAGAATTGTGTTACATCCATTTGCTCCTTCTGGACATAATGAAACATCAAAGTATAAATAACATTTTGTTCCCTTTTTTGTTAAACCTAAAAAATTAACTTTCCCATCTTGATATTCTATCGTTATGGTATTATCTTTTGTATCATTTATTTCACAATAACTTTCACTCTCATTTAGTGTGTATCCACTTGTTGGTACTGTATCTATGCTTATATATTCACCTGTCTCATCTTGTTGATACATAGCTACTAAGTTTAAATCATAGGGGGTATAATGGATAGTTCCATTTATGAGGGGTATACTTTCTGTTACTCTATATTTAGCAAAAGTATTACTAAATATTAAAGTACATAATATTAAAACAACAAAAACCCCACCTATAATATACCATTTAACTTTGCTTCGGTGCAAAACCTCAAATTCCATGATTTTCCACCCAATTCATACTTATCCACTCCTTTATTCTTTACAAATATATCATACTTTTTTAGAAAAGTCTACTATTTATAGAACTTTTTCAAAAATTTCTACTATAAATGTTATTAACTTAAAAACTATAAGAAATTATAATAGAAGTGTATATGTAGTAGGTGGTAGTATCATGAGGTTTAACAGAAACGACGAAAACTACGTTTATGGTTTTGTTGGTAAAAATATTAAGAAGTATCGTAAAATGAAAGGATTAACTCAAGATGCTCTCGCTGAACTTGTTAATTATTCTCCTTCATTTATTGCCAATATTGAAAGTAATACACATCAAACATTCTCTTTAGGAGCTCTATGGCGTATTGCAACTGCTCTAGGAGTTAGTTTACATGAATTATGTTATGATTATACTTCTTTAGGTAACAATGATTTAAAAAGTGAAAAATATATATGTTTAAATTGCAACAATGAACTAGATTTACCAATAGAGATTATTGAGGTATTTGATTTTATTTATAGTGTTGGTAAGTCAAAAGAATTATATCCTACATTTACTTGCCCTAAATGTGGCAAAAAAATGGTACCTGCTAAAACAAGCAAGAAAAAATAATCATGCTTGTTTTTTGTTAATAACTTAAAAAATATAGGAAAACATGGATCAAACATTTCATTAGAAAGAAGAATATGTTAATATAGCATTGTGATGCTTATGAACAATGAAATTATTTATCATGAAATAGGAAAATTAATAAAAAAAGAACGCAAAAAAAGGAATAACCCAAGAAGAATTATCCACTCTAACTAATTATTCTCTATCTTTTATTGCTAACATTGAATCAAATACTTATCAATCATTTTCTATTCATGCATTATATAATATTGCTAATGCTCTTGATATCCCTATAAATAATCTAATACCATCAAAAGAACAACTAACAAATGAATATAAATTAATATGTAAATATTGTTCATATAATGTTAGTATTCCTAAAGATATAGGAAAATTATTAGAAGATATTAATAATATGAAGGAAATAAAATATATTTGTCCTAAATGTAAAAATAAACAAGTAGTATTAGATAAATAAAATACTTATTCTTTTAATAGAAGTTCACTTTTAATAAATGGCATAATATCACCATCTAATACTTGATCAGGATCATTAACTTGAAAATTAGTTCTATGATCTTTAACTAATTTATACGGTTCTAATATATAACTTCTAATTTGACTACCAAAATCAATAGCACTTCCCCCACCACTAACTTCCTTTTTTAACATTTCTTGTTTCATTAACTTTCTTTGATAAAGTTTATTCTTTAATAATTCCATAGCAATCTCTTTATTCCTCAATTGACTTCTTTGTGTTTGACAACTAACCACTATTTTAGTTGGTAAATGGGTAATTCTTACTGCTGAATTACTAGTATTAACAGATTGCCCTCCAGCCCCACTTGAATGATATACATCAATTTTTAAATCCACATCCCTAATCTCAAGATCAATATGGGTATCAAACTCTGGTGTAATACTAACAGAAGCAAAAGATGTATGTCTTCTTTTATTCGCATCAAATGGACTTATACGAACCAACCTATGAACTCCATTTTCATTTTTTAAATATCCATAAGCATAATTCCCAATAATATGAAGAGTAACGCTTTTAATACCAGCTTCATCCCCTTCTTGATAATCAATAATTTGATAAGAAAAATGATTCTTTTCTAAAAATCTTTCATACATACGAAGAAGCATACTAGCCCAATCACAAGACTCTGTACCCCCCGCTCCCGGATGTATCTCTAAATAACAATTATTCCCATCATATTCCCCACTAAAAAGCGTATTAATTTCCAAATCTTGTATTTTTTCTTCTAAAACTTGAATATCTTTTTCTGTACCTTCATCAAACATAATCATAAGTTCAATTTGATCATACAAATCTTCATACTCTTTTAATTGTTTTTGAATATTCTTTAATTGTTGATAAGTCTTATTTGCCTCTTCAATATTAGCCCAAAAACCCTCTTGTTTCGTAATATTTTCTAATTGATCTTTCTTCTGTTTTAATAAATCAACATCAAAGAGACCTCCCAATCTCTAATAATTTTACTTTTAATTCATTTAACCGTTCTTTATTCATACTAGCCCTCCATATATAGTTTAACAAAACATCAAAACAAATTCAAGTTCGATAAAGATGATTTTCTAAAATAAATAATTGTGAAAAATAAGGTACATCTTCTTGTCTCATTAATTTAATAAAGTATTCATTTAATGATTGATTATGAAGCCTTAAAATTACTTCTTCATAAATAACTTCTAAATCAAGAATATAACCATGACCATCTTGATCAATCATAAAATTATCAGAATGAATATCACCAAGAAATAAATTTTGATCATGAAAAGCTTTTAATGCTTCATATACATCTAAAATAGCTTCTAATCTTTTTTCATAAGTAAAATCCATCATAAACGCTTCTCTAAAAGTTACCGCATTCGAAATATAATCCATAACATAACCAGCAAATTGTTGTCGAACATAAATTTTATCTCGAATAACCGGAGTATGATTAACAGGATTATTCATCAAAAAAACAACATTTCTTTCTTTTTCATAAATAAAATCAGTACTATTAAACATTTTATGAAATTTCCCATCTTGAATATAGAATTGACTATTTTGATAAGCCATTGTCTCCACCACCTTTTAATATAAAATCCAATAGAAATAATCATATCCAGATTGTAATAGATATAAGCTATTTATTGCTGTGATAACCATACAGTTTCCCCATCAAGTTTTATCTTTGTCTTACTATCTTCTAATTGATACATTAAATATTCCTCTCATAATAAAGTCAAGTAATTTCTACAAAATTTTTAACTTTATTTTTACTTTCTAGATTTTTTTAATTAG
>CALVHI010000054.1 GCA_944327365.1 uncultured Bacilli bacterium | reverse complement strand
TTTTTTATTTATTTATTTTAGTTAGTAGTTATCTATTCTTATTTATTGTCAATGCCTTTTTTCATACTTTTATCCTGAAATAGTTAGTTAAATAGTTGAATTTTAAAGAAGATAGTGATAAAATATATTTTATAAACGTTGATGAAGTTTTTAGTAGTAGCTTTAAGTTCTTAAAAAGAGAAAAAGTAACAAGGCTGAGATTACTTTTAGATAAATAAAGTTATGAATTTCAAACTTAGGAGTTTTAATAGTAGGTCGTGCTATAAACGAAAGAGTGCTAGGTATTCTAGAATTTGGGTGGTACCGCGGATATAATTCGCCCCAATGTTCTAGAATTTTTTTATTTTAGGAGGAGAGTTATGGAAGAAAAATTAACAAAGTTAAAGGAAGAATTAACAAGTAAGTTAAGAAGTGCCACGAAAGAAGCTGACATATTAAATATTAAATCAGAATATGTTGGCAAAAAAAGTGAAGTATCAAGTATTTTATCTAGCTTAAAAGATATGAGTATGGAAGATAAGAAAAAATATGGTAGCCTAATTAACAATACGAAAAAAGAAATGGAAAATCTAATTAATAATCGATTAGAAGAATTAGAAAATAAGACTAATAATACATTTGATGATACTCTAGATTTTGAAGTTAAAACAGGTTCACTTCATCCGGTAACCATTATTGCTCATGAAATTACCGATATTTTAAAGAGAATGGGATTCACAGTTGTATCAGGCCCGGAAATGGAATCAGAGTATTATAATTTTGAAGCTTTAAATGTCCCAAAAGACCATCCAGCTAGAGACATGCAAGATACATATTTTTTAGATAATGGTATGCTTTTGCGTACCCAAACAAGTGATAATCAAATTCATGCGATGGAAAACTACGGTGCTCCTCTTCGTATTTGTGCACCTGGAAGAGTATTTAGAAATGAAGATTTAGATGCGAATCACGAAAATACGTTCTATCAAATTGAGGGAATGGTTATTGATAAAGGAGTTACTATAGAAAACTTGTTATATGTAATGCAAAATTTACTTCGTGAGATATTTCATGAAGATGTAAAAGTGCGGTTAAGACCAGGTTTCTTCCCATTTACGGAGCCAAGTTATGAAATGGATATGTCATGTTTAATTTGCGGTGGGAAAGGTTGCCCAACTTGCAAAAATAGTGGTTGGATTGAAATGGTCGGAAGTGGTATGGTTCATCCAAACGTTCTTCGCGCTGGAGGAATCAATCCTGAAGAATATACTGGTTTTGCCTTTGGTTTTGGCTTAACTAGACTTGCGATGATGAAATATAAGATAAATGATATCAGAGTCTTAAATAGTGGCGATATTCGCTATTTAAGTGAATTCAATATAAAGTAGGAGGTTATGTATGTTAATATCATGTAATAAATTAAAGAGTCATATTAAAAATCCCGAAGATATTGATTGGTTAAATATTTGGGATACATTTACCCTAAGAACTGCCGAAGTAGAAAATGTTGAGGTAAAAGGTAATAAATTAGATGGCATTGTTGTTGCCGAAATCAAAGAATGTGAAGAACACCCCGATAGTGACCATATGCATGTTTTAAAAGTAGATGCTGGTGAGGAAGAATTAATCCAAGTTGTATGTGGAGCTCCAAATGTCCGTGTTGGCCTAAAAACAGCTTATGTTCGTGTTGGTGGACACATTGATGGGGTAGAAATTAAAGCTAGACCATTAAGAGGAATTTTATCAAATGGTATGTGTTGTAGTGGAAGAGAACTAGGAATTAGTGATAATCATGATGGTATTATGGAACTACCTGATGATTGGTGTGTTGGTAATGACATTAAAGAATACTTGCCAATTGATGATATTATTGTCGAAATAGATAATAAATCCCTTACAAATAGACCTGACCTTTGGGGACACTATGGCATAGCTCGCGAAATATGTGCAATAACTAGTCACGAATTATTACCTTTAGATACTTTAGAAATAACGAATGATTTAGATGATTTAGATATTGTAATCAAAGATAATAACTTATGTTACCGTTATACGGGCTTAAAAATTGAAAATATCAAAAATAACAAAACTCCATTTGATATGCAAATATTTTTATATTATGTTGGTATGCGTTCAATTTCCCTTTTAGTTGACCTAACAAACTATTTAATGATGGAACTAGGACAGCCTATGCATGCTTTTGATACGAGAGTGGTAAAAAATATTGAAGTAGGACTAGCTAGTGATGGCGATACTTATACAACCTTAGATGGAGTAGAAAGAAAATTAACGAGTGAGATGCTAATGATTAAAAATGGTGATAAATACTTTGGTATTGCTGGTGTTATGGGAGGCTTAGATAGTGAAATACTTCCAGATACAACAAGTGTTTTCCTAGAAAGTGCTTGCTTTAATGCTGCCTCAATTAGAAGATGTGCTGCCAAATTAGGCCTTAGAACTGAAGCATCCGCCCGCTATGAAAAGAGCCTAGACCCAAATATGACTGATTTAGCTATCAAAAGACTGGCTTATCTATTAAAGAAGGAAAATCCAGACATGGTGATCGCATCTAACCTAACAGATGTTTATCAAAAAAAACTAGAAGAAGAACAAATTATTCTTGATAAAAAGACCCTTTCTATCTATATGGGTAGAACTTTAGAAGATGAGCTAGTAAAAAACATTTTAGAAACGCTTGGTTTTAAAGTAACAATTGCTCCTGATTACTATGATGTAACCATCCCAACATTTAGAGCAACAAAAGACATTAAAATAAAAGAAGATTTAATCGAGGAAATCGCTAGAATTTATGGCTTAGAAAACTTTGTACCAAAACCACTTAAACTTGATTTAACCATTACCGAGCATGAAACTATATACAATCAAGAATATGAAGTAAAATATTTACTAGCATCTAAATATGATATGCATGAAGTACATAGTTATATTTGGTATGATACAGAAACTTTAAAAGAGTTAAATATTACAAAGAAAAATGTTTCTTTATTAGGAAAAGAAGTAAATAATATTTTAAGAGATGATTTAAGCCTATCTTTAATGAATATTGTAAGTTTAAACTTTAAAAATTATTCTAAATTCGGCCTTTTTGAAATAGGCACAGTAATAGAAAATAACGAAAATAAAAGAGTATTAAGTATTATTCTTGCTGATAATGAAAAGAGTTTGGAAATGATTTATAACAAAGCCAAAAATATTGTAAAATATTTATTTAAAGTCTTAAAAAATAAAGAAGTAATATTTACGGATAATGTAAATGAACTTAATTATTATGATGAAGCTTTAGGCAAAATAATAAATGTTGATAATAGTAAAATAGGTGTTTTAAATGTTTTAAATAAATCATGTACGAATAAACTAAGTAAGAAAAAAGCTATTGTAACAGTTGATATTGATTTTGATAAATATGTAAAATTAAATAAAGAAGATGTTTTATCAAAGGAAATTAGTAAATATCCTGAAGTAGAATTAGACTATACGATTATTTTAGAAAATAAAAAATACGAAGATTTAGCCCAAGTATTAAAATCATTCATGAGCAAACTAATAAAAAGCTATCGTTTAATTGAAGTTTATGAAAACAAATACTTAATTAGATATACTCTTGGAAGTGATACAAAAACACTGGAGCAAAAAGAATTACAGACATTTAAAGAACGGTTTATTGAGCACATTAAAGCAAGTGGCCTAAAAATTTTAGAATAAAATAGTTTAAAAGTTGTTTAACTATTTAAGTAGTCAATAAGCAAAAAATTTGACAAATAAAAAAAAGTATGATAGTATATATAGCGACTTTTGAAAGGGGGAATAATTAAATGAGTGAAGCAACAATAGTAAATGCGCTCAAAAGTTATATTAACATGAATTTAAAAGAAGCTTTATTCGAAGCTATAGCTAACAATTTAGAGGATAAGAAAGGGTATTTCCCTATCATCATTGAAGGATTTTTAAATAATCCTTTATATACTGAATTCTTATCAAATCATATCGCAGTTAGCTTTTATGAGTACTATAAACCTCAATGCCGTTTAGCATCAACCGTTCAAGATTTATGCTCAAGAATTACTAAAGAGGATATAGCTAAAAGAGCGTTATTATATCATAGCTTCGCATATCAAGATCTAATGAACATACGTAGATCAGAGATGGAAGAATCAAAAGGAAGAAAATAACCTTCCTTTTTTCTTGCCTAAAATGTTCAGGATAAAGCATGAAAATAAATTAGAATAGTAATTTTCTTAAGTAAATAAAAGGGAAATTACTATTTTTTATGATAAATTTT
>CALVHI010000053.1 GCA_944327365.1 uncultured Bacilli bacterium | reverse complement strand
CATAACTCCATCCTCCTAGTTTAATTCTATCAAATTTTGTAGAATTTAACTATCTGTTTTTATTATAAGAGTCTTTCCAAAGTTTAATCTCATGTTATATATAACATAATTATATCCGATATATGTAACATATTTTTATATTAGAAATCAATTCCAATGTCTAAAAATAACATTTTTTTGCATATTTTTTCATAAACTAATATTTACAAATCATACTATATATATAATAAAAACAAAGAAAATTTTAAGGAATAGTTAAGTCTATTTTTTTATATAATATAATATGAAAGCAAAAATAAAAATATTAACTTTAATTATTCTTTTATTATCAGCTTTATTTATAAACACTAAAGTAAATGCCCTAATGCCACTAAGTGGCAAAACAATCGTTATTGATCCTGGTCATGGAGGAAAAGATCCTGGTACAATTAGCGATACTACCCATGAAAAAGATATAAATTTAGCCATTAGTAAAGCCTTAGAAATAGAATTATCAAAGGTAGGAGCAACTGTAATTTTAACGCGTGAAGATGATTACGATTTATCTAATCCAAATGCTCGATGGCGTAAGAAAAGTGATTTTGACAACCGTATTCATTTAATCAACAATAGTAAAGCTGATCTTTATTTATCAATCCATTTAAATTATTTATCAAACAGCGCTTATAGTGGTCCTCAAGTTTTTTATAACAAAAACAATGAAACTTTAGCTAAAATAGTTCAAGAAACTTTAAACGCTAATCTAAACACTAATCGCGATATAAAACAAATACCCACCAAAACCTATATGTACGATAAACTTAAAATACCAGGTGTCTTAATAGAATGTGGCTTTTTATCAAATTCAAATGAACTACAGCAACTGAAAACTGATAAATATCAACAAAAAATAGCATCAATCATTAAAAATGCTATCATCAATTATTATAATTAGCAAAATATTTCATTGTTACTTTACGATTTTCATTAACCCCAGTATAATAGCTTAAATTTCCTATTTCCCTCAAAATTTTCTTTACTATTTTTTCATTCTTATCTAAATTCTCATCAATTAAAGTAATTAAGTTAACAGCTTTTACTATTGCAACATCATATAAATCATAAAAAGAATAATGAAATCCAATACTTTTATCAACCGGATAAACCCATTTACGATGTTCTAAATTAAGAACCCTTTCATCCAACCTTACTTTACCATAACACAAATTTTTTAATACAACACTAGGAACTATATGAACAAAATCAACAAACTGATAAATCTTTCTTTTAATTCCAAATCTAGAATTCATAAAATATCGATAGCAATTCTTAAAACGATAATAACTCTTAAAATATATCTTCCCACCATTTTTTACTTGAAAAGTACGTAAATAAACATCATCTAATATTTTTCTAAGATTTAAACTAAACGTAATTTTAGGAAAAACCTCTTTCCCAACATTTCCTTTATAAATAGGATAATGATTTCTTTCTTGATAAAGAATCATATCAATCATAACCTCTATATAATCATGTCTACCCCGATATAAATAAGTCTTCTTATCTCTCGGATTAAATTTGCCCCCAAAATAATAAACATAGGGATGAATAGTAGTATCAAGAACATAATGACATAAAGATCCATATAAATAAGACAGAAGTTCTCTATTTTTTGTTTCATGACAAGCCCTTAAATATTGAATAATATGCGCAAAATATAAATTAGTACAATTTTCATGCATAAATGAACCAAGTTCAGGTCGATAAAAAAATAACGCGTCAAAACTTTTTCCAAACAGATTAAAAACATTAATATCTAACTTATCTTTTATATTTGAATTTAAAGATTGATAAACATCTTTAGTAAACAAATGATGAGTATAAGTTGCAGCCATAAAAATTCCTCCAAAAATAATTATATCATATTTTTCTAACTTCACCAAATTTTCACAAAATATTAACAGGAGTAACAATTAATTTTTTTACAATAATATTGTTCTTTGTGATATAATTGATAATAGGTGGTCTAAATGGAAAAGATATTTAGAACTTTGGAAGAGCAAGTAAGTATCTTAAGAGAAAAAAACTTAATTATTGATGATGAAGAATTTGTAAAAGAAATCCTTTTAAGAGAAAACTATTTTTTTATCAATGGCTATCGATATTTATTTTATAAATCAAACAAAGACAAAACATTCATAAACGGGACAAATTTCCGAGAAATATATGCTTTATTTTATTTTGATCGGCAACTAAGAAATATCTTATTTAAAAATATATTAATTTTAGAAAATAACATAAAGAGTATAATTTCTTATGAATTATCCCGTAAATATGGATTTAAAGAAAAGAAATATTTAAATCCTAAAAACTTTACAACCGATCCTAAAAAATCACGACAAGTAAATGACTTAGTAAAAAAAATAAAAAGACAGATAATTGTAAATGGAAGAGAACATACGGCGACCAAACACTATCAAAGCAATTATGGTTACATTCCTTTATGGGTTGTTGTAAAAGTTTTATCATTTGGCATAGTTGGAGAATTATATACTATTCTAAAACCTGAAGATCAAGAAAAAATAGCCAATCTATTTCATGTCGATGTCGAGAGTTTACTCACATACTTACCTATCATAGCAAATTATCGAAATCTATGTGCACATGAAGACATCTGCTTTGAACACAAGACACAAAAAGAAATTTCTATCACAAAATATCATAATCTTCTGAATATTCCTAAAACAAATGGAGATTATATTTATGGAATTAACGATTTATTTGCCTTGATCATTATTTTAAAAAGATTATTAAGAACAGATAACTTTGCAAATATGTTAAATGAAATATCTTATGAATTAGACTACTTATCTGGAAGACTTCACACAATAAACATTGATAAAGTTTTAGATCGAATGGGATTTCCAAAAAATTATAAAGAAATAGTAAGGATGGATTAAAATGGTTGAAAAAAAGAAAAACAAAATATTAAGAAATGGCATTATCCTCATTATAACCTTTTTCTTAGGAGCTATATGTTTATATGGAATATTTTATTTTTTTCCTAATATTATTGGCACAACCGTAACAAAATTAGAAAAAGATGTCACAGTAACAGATGAGGGAATAGCAGATGCAGTAGAAAAGTTATATGATGCTGTAGTAGTTGTAACCAGCTATACTGATCAGGGAATATCTTCTGGTACAGGATTTGTTTATAAAACAGAAGATGAGACAGCATATATCTTAACTAATACTCATGTTATCAACGATGCTAATGATATATATGTAACCTTTACAGATAGTACAGTAGTAGAAGCTAATATTGTTGGAAGTGATGTATACTCAGATATAGCAGTTTTATCCGTAGATGAAGAATATGTCTTATCTATAGCGCAAATGGGTAGCAGTGATGAAGCAAGACTTGGTGATACAGTATTTGCTATTGGAGCACCTATTGATAGTGCATTTTCATGGAGTGTAACAAGAGGAATTGTTTCTGGAAAAGATAGATTAGTTGAAGTGGACTTAACGGATGAAGGAATAAGAACCCCTATGATCGTTAATACAATTCAAACTGATGCTGCAATCAATAATGGCAACAGTGGAGGCCCTTTAGCTAATTCAAATGGGGAAGTAATTGGAATTACCTCTATTAAACTTGCAAGTGAAACAATTGAAGGAATGGGTTTTGCTATTCCAATAGAAACAGCAATTGATTATGCAGAGCAACTAATAGACGGTAATGAAATAAATAGACCATACTTAGGGATTTCCATGATTGATGTAACAAACGCTTATATGTCAAGAGAATACTATGACATTATTCGTAAAGCAAATGTCACAAGTGGTGTTATAGTTGCTGGATTCACTGAAAATAGCCCAGCCCTACAAGCAGGACTTGAAGTAGGGGATATCATCATCAAAGTAGATGGTAATGATGTTCCATCAAATGCCTATTTAAGATATTACTTATATAAACATACTGTAGGCGACGAAATGACCTTAACAATAATAAGGGATGGTAAAGAGCGAGATATAAAGGTTATGCTTACAGATTAAGGTTCTAGAATTTCTAGTGTGAAGTAAAAAAGCCAAAAATGACATGCTAAAAAATTAAAAACAAGAATTTCTGGTGTGAAGTTAGTTCAAAAAACTAGAATTTCTAGTGTGAAATAGAGTAAGAGAAATCTTGCTCTTTTTATATACAATAAAATAGGAAGAATTTATAATAATAGTTAATCTTTTTAAGATAGTTGTTTGAAAGAGAGGTGAGAAAATTGAAAGAGTATTATATCTTATTAAGATTAAATAGAAAGGAATGTAAAATTATGAATTTAAAAGAAGAAAATGGAGTAATATGGGTTGAATTAGAAAGTGTAAGAAAGAAAGTA
>CALVHI010000052.1 GCA_944327365.1 uncultured Bacilli bacterium | reverse complement strand
TTTTGTCATTAAAATAATAATAGCAAAAATTGGTTGTTTTATCAATATAGAAGCATAAAGACATAGTATGGAACTTAAGTCTTTTTTATTATAATTTAAAAACTGTCGGGGTATAAGACGAGGTAGTTATATCTTAATTAAAGTGCTTAAAAATTTAAGTGCTTTTTCTTTAAAATGTATTTATTAATAAGGAGTATTTGTGTTATAATTTTTATAGATTATTCTTTAGGAGGTTCATATGAAATTAGTTACACTATTACCTGCTGATCAATATGTAGTGGTAAATAAGACTATTTTAACAGAAATAGATAAAAAAAACCTAATTCATTTATATGAGCCAATTATTGGTTTTGGATCAGTTAGTCTATATCTTACTTTATGGAGTGATTTAGATAGATTAGAAATTATGAGCAGAGATTTTACACATCATCATTTAATGAGTATTTTAAAATGTAGTTTGGATGCAATTAAACAATCAAGAGAAGCCTTGGAAGCAGTTGGGCTTATGAAAACATATTTTAAGGAAGGAGATATTAATTCTTATGTTTATGAATTATATTCACCTTTAAGTGCTTCAGAGTTTTTTAATAATCCTATTTTAAATATTGTGCTATATAATAATATTGGTGAAGAAGAATATAATAATTTAAAAAAAATAAATAGAAAAGTAAATATTGATTTGAAAGATTATGAGGATATTACTAAACCAATGAATGCAGTATTTGAACCAACTAGTATGCCAGTAGTAGAAGCACGTAGTCGGGAGACGCTTCCTTTAAATATTGAAAGTGATATTGATTTTGATTTAATATTAAGTAGTATTCCTAAAGGTATTTTAAGTGAAAAAGCTTTAAATAAAAAGATGAAGGAATTAATAATAAATCTTTCTTTTATTTATGATTTAGATACTTTAAAAATGGTTGAATTAATACGAGCTAGTTTAAATGAAAAGGGGGGAATTGATCGGGATACACTAAGAAAAAATGCTAGAAAATATTATCAATTTAGATCAGGTAATTTACCAACTTTAGTATATCGAATGCAACCAGAATATTTAAAAACTCCTACAGGAGATAATTCTCGTAAAGGAAGAATTATTGGTGTATTTGAAAATACTAGTCCTTATGATTTCTTGAAAAGTAAATATCATGGTTCAAATCCAACAGCTAGAGATTTAAAATTATTAGAGATGTTAATGATTGATTTAGAGCTTAATCCTGCTGTTGTAAATGTATTAATTGATTATGTTTTAAAGAAAAATAATAATAAGTTAAGCGTAAGTTATGTTGAAACAATTGCTGGGCAATGGAAGAGAGCAGGAGTTAAAACGGCGAAAGAAGCAATGGATTTAGCCGAAAAAGAACACAAAAAAATGCAAAAGAATAACGATAAAAAGAGTAGCAAAAAGCTTATCGAAGCACCTGTACCTGTATGGTTTGATAAGAATTTAAAGAAAACAGAAGTTAGTGCTGAAGAAGCTAAAGAATTGGAAGAGTTGTTAAAGATTTAGGTGATGGTTAATATGGAAAGTTTAAAAAATATTAAAATAAGTAAAGACTTACAAAAAGAGTTGAAGCAAAACTACTTAAATAATTTGAAAGATGATACTTTTAATAAATTAGTTAAAAAAAATAAAATACCTGAAGAAGTGGGAATGCTTTATAATTCGAGTTTAGAAGATAGTGTTTTAGAACTTAAAAATTGTCAAGATTGTCCTGGATTGTTTGCATGTAAAAATAAAGTTTTAGGACATTATATCTATCCTAGAATAAGCGGTAAAATTATTGATTTTATTTATGTTCCGTGTAAATATAAAAAAGAGCAAGAGCGTTTACTTGCACTTAAAAATACTGCTACTAAAGAGCTTAATTCTGCTCGTTTTGTAAATATTGATGTTTTTGATAAAAATAGGGTAGAAGTTATTAAATGGATTAAAAAGTTTTATGATGAGTATGATTTATATAAAGATTTAAAGGGACTTTATTTACATGGATCTTTTGGAAGTGGGAAAAGTTTTTTGATTTATGCTTTATTAAATGAACTTAACATGAATAAAAAGATCGACTTTATTGCTCTATATTTTCCTCAAATATTAAAGGATTTAAAAGAAGATTGGGATACTTATAATGAAAAGATGGAAAAATATTGTACCGTACCCATTTTACTTTTAGATGATATTGGAGCAGAGCAAGTTAGTGAATGGGGAAGAGATGAAGTATTAGGCACTATTTTACAAAATCGCATGAATAATCATCTAACAACATTTTTTACTTCCAATTTAACTTTAGAAGAATTAGAATATCATTTATCTTTAGCAAAAAGTAGTTTAGATAAAGTTAAAGCAAGAAGAATAGTAGAAAGAATTAAACAGCTAACAATTGATTTTGAACTAATAACGGATAACAAAAGAGATTAGTAAATTATTTCTTCTGAAACATTTAAATCGTTGCTACTTAAAACTTCTTTAATAATATCTTCATATTGCTCATTTTCATAAGCTTGTTTGATTCCTTCTTTGATAATTTTTGCCATACCATCAGTAAATCCTCTTTTAATATAATCAGAGCCAATTATCATTAATGGAACATTCCTAGAAACTTTGGTCTCAAGTCTTTTTGATACTTCTTCTAATAAAGCAAAATTTTCTTCATTATTCCAAATTTCATATGCTTTAATTTCTAAATAACTATAATCATCACTAATCGTCTTTAAAAAAGCTATAGCATTTTCACAAATATGGCATCCATCTCCTCTAAATAAATATAAAGTAACAATTTTCTCTTCATTTTCATTATAAGATGGTGTATTTTCATCTTTTATTTCTTCTTCTAGTTCATTTGAGCTAGTGTCTTTATTCGTAGTACTGTTTTCATCAAGAGTAAAATTATTTGTATCTTTCGTGTTTTGATAAATTAAGTAAAATATGCCAAAAGCACCAAATATAGCAAGCAAAGTAAATAAAATGCCTAAAAATAAAATAATTTTTTCTTTTTTCATCACAAATCACCATCTTAATTATAATAAAAGCTTGTAATGATGTAAAGTATTTGTTAAGTTGTTTTACAATTTTCAAATAGTTTGCTATAATGAATGGTAGGGTGAAATATAATGGCAAGTAAAAAGTATGATGAATCATCAATTAAAATATTGGAAGGATTAGAGGCGGTTAGAAAGCGTCCGGGTATGTATATTGGAAGTACTGACAGGCGAGGGCTTCATCATTTGGTTTGGGAAATTGTCGATAATTCGATTGATGAAATTATAAATGGATATGGTAATTACATTAAAATTGTATTACATAAAGATGGATCTATTACCATTGCAGATAATGGTCGTGGCGTGCCAATTGGAATGCATGTATCAGGCAAATCAACTCCGGAAGTAATTTATACTGTTTTACATGCTGGAGGTAAATTTGAAGAGGGGAATTATAAAGTAAGTGGAGGATTACATGGCGTTGGTGCTAGTGTTGTTAATGCTTTATCTAAATGGATGGATGTTATTATTTACCGGAATGGTCTTATTTCTAATATCCGTTTTAAAGATGGAGGAAATATTGATAGCCCTTTAAAAAAAATTGGTACAGCAAATAAGACTGGAACTATTGTGACTTTTATGCCAGACTACGATGTATTTAAAAATTGTACTTTTTCTTATACAATGATTATAGAAAGAATGCAAGAAAGTGCTTTTTTAATTCCAAATATTACAATTGAAGTAATTGATGAAGATTCTAAGAAAAATACAAAATTCCATTATGAAAATGGGTTAATTGATTTTGTGGATTTTATTAATGAAGGAAAGACAACTTTAAATAAAGTTCTTAATTTTAGTGGAACGAAAAATGGTATTGAAGTTGATGTAGCTATGCAATATACTGATACTTATAATGAAAATATTTTATCTTTTGTCAATAATGTCAAAACGATTGATGGGGGAACTCATGAAATTGGATTTAAAACGGGAATTACGAAAGCTTTTAATGACTATGTAAAAGCCAATAACTTAATTAAGGGAAAAGATGCTACTTTTGATGGTAGTGATGTTAGAGAAGGTCTTAGCGCTGTTATTAACTTAAAAATTCCAGAAAATCTTTTACAATTTGAAGGACAAACGAAAGGAAAACTTGGTACTCCTGAAGCAAGAAGTGTTACTGAGGCAATTACTTATGAAAATTTAAAATTTTTCTTAGAAGAAAATAAAGAAGTAGCATTAAATATAATTGATAAAGCAAGTAAGAGCAAGTATGCAAGAGAGGTTGCAAGAAAGGCAAGGGAAGAAGCGAGAAATGGAAAAGGAAAAAGCAAAATAGAGAAAAATCTATCAGGGAAACTTGCTCCTGCGACAAGCAAAAATCCTAAGATAAATGAACTTTTTTTAGTCGAGGGAGATTCAGCTGGTGGCTCTGCTAAAGGAGGAAGAGATAGAAAATTTCAAGCCATATTACCTTTAAGAGGTAAAGTTATTAATGCAGAAAAAGCCAATATTACTGATATGCTTAAAAATGAAGAAATTAATACTATTATTCATACAATTGGAGCAGGGTTTGGAGCTGATTTTGATGTGAAAGACTCAAATTATGATAAAGTGATTATTATGACTGATGCTGATGTTGATGGTTCTCATATTCAAATTTTACTTTTAACTTTCTTTTATCGTTTTATGAGGCCACTTATTGAAGCAGGAAAGCTTTATATTGCTAAGCCACCATTATATAAATTAGATTATGGGAAAAAACATTTTTACGCTTATTCTGATGAAGAAAGATTTAAGATTGTATCAGAAAATCCAGGTAAACCGGATATATCAAGAAACAAAGGCTTGGGGGAAATGAATGCTGAAGAACTTTGGGATACTACTATGAATCCCGAAACAAGAAGTTTAATTCGTGTAAACATTTATGATGCTACTTTAGCTGAAAAAAGAGTAAATGTTTTAATGGGTGATAAAGTGGAACCTAGAAAAGAATGGATTGAAGAAAACATCGTATTTACAATGGAAGATGATTTTAGAGTAGCTTAAAATTTTAAGCTATTTTTTAATCAGGATAAAAGCATGAAAATAAATTAGAATAGTAATTTTCTTAAGTAAATAAAAGGGAAATTACTATTTTTTATGA
>CALVHI010000051.1 GCA_944327365.1 uncultured Bacilli bacterium | reverse complement strand
ATTAACACACATCCTGGTGTATCAGAATTTCTATTAAATTTAGCTCTACCTAGGTAGAACCAATTTAAAACGCAGTACTACTATAACATTATATTATATGAAATGTCAAGCATTTTTTACACGAAAACTACAATTTTTTAGGTAATTTAAACAATTACCACCTTCTATTTTCTTTAATTCTTCTTTCTTAAGCTCTTTTATAGATTTTTATGAAGTAATAAGCTTTTCTGGTATCGTTTTCCCCCAGTAAAAAAATGCAACAAATCAATTACTAAAAATATGGTATACTTACTTTTGAATTTAATCCTAATTTCTATTTTTACAGACTAAAAGTTATACATTTACTTTTTTATTTGAATATTAAACTGCCTATTCAAAACAGCCATATTCACCAACCAAGGAATATGATAGGCTATCTTCAAAAATTACTGAATCTTATCTCCGCCAAAATGGTCTAAGCTCTTCTAAAAGAATAACAAAATCATCTAAAATGATATTCTTTTTTTAATTCTTCTAATATTTCAAATTACCGGACAAACTTTAGCATTAGTAACAATATTAAGTAAACTATATAATCTTTCTAGTTTATTAGTATAAGGAAATTCTTTGTAAAATACATTTTTAAGATTACTTTATTCTTATTACAATTTACATTACTAATATAAAACAACACTTTTTACCACCGAAAACATTGACTATTGAAACTAAAAAACATATAATTTTAATGTATCTTAAAAGAAAGGAATAAATATGTTAGAATTAAAAAAAATAGCAAAAACGTACTTAAGTGGTACAAATAGTGTGAGTGCCTTAAAAGAAATAAATTTAAAATTTAGAGAAACCGAGTTTGTAAGTATTTTAGGTCCATCAGGGTGTGGAAAAACAACGCTTTTAAATATTATTGGTGGCTTAGATCAGTATACAACTGGTGATTTAATCATTAATGGGAAATCCACCAAGAATTTTAAAGACAAAGATTGGGATACTTATCGTAATCATAGTATTGGTTTTGTCTTCCAAAACTATAATTTAATTCCCCATCAAACAGTCTTAGCCAATGTAGAACTAGCCCTAACTCTTGCCGGAATAAACAAAACCGAAAGAAGAAAAAGAGCAATTAAAGCCTTAAAAGATGTAGGACTGGAAGATCAAATACATAAGAAACCAAATCAGATGAGTGGAGGGCAAATGCAGAGGGTTGCGATAGCTAGAGCCCTAGTTGGAAACCCCGATATATTACTTGCTGATGAGCCAACCGGAGCCCTAGACACCAAAACAAGTGTCCAAATCATGGAACTATTAAAAGAAATATCGAAAACCAAATTAGTTATCATGGTTACCCACAATCCCGATTTAGCCGAAAAATATTCAACAAGAATTATTAAACTACTAGATGGAAAAGTAACAGATGACTCCAAACCTTATGACGGGTCTGAAGAAAAGGAAAGTAAAAACAAAACTGGAAAAACAAATATGTCTTTCTTAACCGCTTTATCCTTAAGTTTGAACAATTTACTAACTAAAAAAGGAAGAACGATATTAACTGCTTTTGCCGGATCCATTGGTATTATCGGAATTGCTCTTATTCTTTCTCTATCAAGTGGAATGCAAAATTATATTAATCGGGTGGAAGAAGACACCTTATCGAGCTATCCTATCACTTTACAAGAAACAACGATGGACACAGGCGAATTATTAAATGCAGCGATGGACAGTGGAAACACTTATGAAAATTATAATGATGATAAAATTCATTCTATGAATATAACAAATGACATGCTAAACTTAATGAGCAGTGGTGCAAAAAGAAACAACTTAGAAGCATTTAAATCCTATATTAATGAGAATAGTAATACATTTAATAAATATGCCAATGCAATTCAATATTCATATAATTTAAACTTAAATATCTATAAAGAAAATGATAATGGTTATACGCAAGTAAACCCCGACCAAATCATGAATGAACTTGGGTTTAGATCAATGAATGAAATAGGAAGTATGTTTTCTAGTGGCACAAGTTCTTACAATGCTTTTAATGAAATGCTAGACAATGAAGAGCTAATAAAAGACCAATATGAATGTTTAGCAGGTCGTCTACCTGAAGAATACAATGAAGTAGTCCTAGTAGTAAATAAAGATAACTATATTAGTGACTATACTTTATATTCCATTGGCTTGCTTGATAGTGAAGAATTAATAAATAATTACAATGCTATGTTACAAGGAGAAGAAGTAACAGACTTAGAAGAATTAACTTACACATATGATGAATTACTAGATACTAAATTTAAAGTATTATTAAATACTGATTATTACACCAAAGAAAGTAACTTATGGATTGATAACTCTAATAATAAAGAACACATTAATAGTCTTTTAAATAATGCCCTAGAACTTGAAGTAGTTGGTATTATCAAACCCAAAGAAGAAACAATTACCACAAGTAATTATGGTGGAGTATGGTACACCAAAGATTTAACCGAATATGTAATAAACGAAATTAATGAAAGTGAAATTGCAAAAGAGCAACTAGCAAACAAAAATATAAATGTTTTTACGAATCAAGAATTTAGCAATGAAGAGTTTGACATTAACAATCTAAGCCCTGAAGAACAAGCTTATTTAGCGACTTTATCTCAAAGTGAACTAGCTGAAATTCTTGCTAATTACCAAGAAAATGCCAGTGCCACTTACGAATCTAACCTAGAAAAATTAGGTATTGTTGACTTAAATAGTCCTAGTACAATTAATATTTATGCAAAGGACTTTGATTCCAAAGAAGCATTAGCAACTTTAATCACGGAATATAACAACGAAACCACCGAAGAAAACCAAATTAGTTATACAGACATTATCGAAGTAATGATGAGTGGTGTATCAAGCATTATCGATATTATCAGCTATGTATTAATGGGATTTGTTAGTATATCTCTTGTCGTATCATCCATTATGATTGGCATAATTACTTATATATCCGTATTAGAAAGAACTAAAGAAATCGGTATATTAAGAAGTATTGGAGCATCTAAAAAAGATATTTCAAGAGTATTTAATGCTGAAACTTTAATTATTGGCTTATCTGCCGGATTATTAGGTATAATAATCACCGTAATATTAAATATTCCAATTAACATGATTATTAATAGTTTAGCAGGAGTATCATCTATTGCAAGCCTACCTATAAATGGTGCAATCATACTAGTCGTAATAAGCATACTTCTAACCGTAATCGCTGGATTAATACCGGCCAAAATGGCAAGCAAAAAAGACCCAGTGGAAGCTTTAAGAACAGAATAAAAGATCGGACAAACCGATCTTATTTATTTTCTGAAAAATTTCTAGTAGTATAATCTTTACAAGTAATATAAGGAGTATATTCATAAGTTCCATTATTAGTAATTACAACATATCCCTGACAAACATCATCATCTACTTCCAAAGAATCTAAATATTCAAGTTCTATTAACTCTTCCGTTGTAACAGTAACTTCTCCTTCATCCAACAATATTTCACTATGAGCATATTCTTTAGCACTATTAACCAGTTTATCTTCTAATACTCTATACTTTTCATATTTATTTTCTAAAATAAAACCAAGAGCAGTTAACAAACAAATAAGAATCAAAACAATAATAGCCCAAATAATAAATAATATTTTTGTCTTTTTCATTAACTTCTCCAATCTTCAAATCCCTCAGTTGTATAATCAGAACAAGATAAATATGCTTGATAAGTATCTTCTCCATGTGTTCTACTTGCTACAACATATCCACTGCAAACATGTCCATCTTTATCTCTAAGTGCTATATCCAAATCATAAGAACGTAAAACACTTCTTGTAATAGTAATGCCATCACTATTTAAATTACCATCATAATAATCTTGAACATATACACGAGCACTTTCCTCTAAATCATCTTCTAAATCATGATAATAAGTAACAGTAACTTCTCTACCCATTTCCCTATAAAATGTAAAAATATAATATATAGCAATAATTAAAAATAACATTAATATACCTGAAAGAACTAACATTTCTTTTAATCCCCAGCCATGTTTATTAAGCATAAAAATTCCTCCAATAAAACTATTAAAGCACAACCAAAGGAACATAAGAATTAACTTACGTTAATTCGCCTAACCTCACGGTTAGTTTTTTTCTGCTGTATTTTTCGTACATAACAGACATTAACTCCGAGAGTCGCTCCCGTACTTGTTTTATATTTCTATTTTAATCTAATTGTTGTAATATTTCAACCCCTCATTTAATATATTTATACTTGCATTATAATCTCGCTCTATTTCCAAACCACATTTACTACAATAATACTCTCTTATTCTTATATCTTTCATTTCTTCATTCTTTTTTCCACATCTACTACATATTTGTGATGATGGATAAAATGGATTTACTTGTATAAATGTTTTATTTAGCCATAAACATTTATATTTTAGTATTCTTATTATTTCACTAAATGTAGCATTGGCGATTTCTTTTCGCAAATGTTTGTGGTTATTTTTCTTTTCTAACATTTTCTTTACTTGGAGATTTTCTGCAATGATAATATCATGATTTCGGGTTATGTTACTAACAATTTTTTCTACCATCTTTTTTCTAGCATTTTTTAATTTTCGATATACTTCTTCTAGTTTTTTCTTATTCTTTATATAATTTTTACTTCCCTTTATCTTTCTTGATAATTCTTGTTGTAATCTTTTTATCTTTCTTTCATATTTATCTAAATATCTAGGATTTCCATAATAGTCATTATCACTGGTAACAACTAGGTTCTTAACTCCTACATCGATTCCTACTGCTTGATTATTTGTTCTTTCTGGTAATTCTATTTCTTCTTCTACACATACAGACACATAAAAACGTGTTCCAATTTCTTTAATGGTTGCATTTAGTATTCTTCCTGGTAACTTATCAAAATTGCGATATCCTCTTATCTTAACTTCTTTTAATTTAAGTAGTTCAATTACTCTTCTTTTTAAATCTACTTTTATATTTTCATATACTCTATCTTTATAACTGCTTGTAACAAAACTAGTACGAAAACTTTCTTTCACTCCTTTTTTCTTAAATTTAGGATATCCTCCTTGTCCTTTTTCAAACTTGAGAAAACCTACCATTAAATCAGCAATGGCATTTTGTAGTGAACAACTATCCACTTCTTTTAGAAATGGATAGTCTTTTTTTAATTTTGGTAATTCTTTTATTAAATCAAACTTTGTTAAATATTTCTTATTTCTTTTTAAATCCAAACAATAATTATAAACAAGTCTTGTACATCCAAAAGTTTTATGAATAAGTACTTCCTGTTCCTCATTTGGATATAACCGAAATTGATAAGCTTTATGTATCTTCATAATATAATCACCCCTGATAATAGAATTATACTACAAATACATATGTTCGTCAAGAGTGTTTTTTTAAACTTTAATTTTAAATTTAAGTTCCCATTTAAAAAAAGATGGGAATTTAGTCATAAAAACTATGTTTCTCAACAATT
>CALVHI010000050.1 GCA_944327365.1 uncultured Bacilli bacterium | reverse complement strand
ACAAAAGATAATACCATAACGATAGAATATCAAGATGGGAAAGTTAATTTTTTAGGTTTAACAAAAAAGGGAACAAAGTGTTATTTGTATTTTGATGAACAAAAGATACCAGCAAAAGATATATTGTTAGCTGATAATACAACATCATCATCAAGAAGTGGAAATATAACAGGAACATTTAGTGGAACAAGTCATACACTGTATACAAAACAAGATGATGATGGAACAAGTTACTTCTATGCAGGGAATATCAATAATAACTGGGTACACTTTGCAGGATACTACTGGAGAATAATTAGAATCAATGGAGATGGTTCTATTAGGATGATATATAATGGAACAAGTACAAGTGGGACTGGAACAGGTACACAGTTACAAACAAGTGCATATAATAGTAATGAGAACGATAATGCATATGTAGGATATATGTATGGAAGTACGGGAGCAAGTAGTTATAGTGAAACCCACACTAATACAACAAATAGTACAATAAAAGGAATACTAGATAATTGGTATAAGACGAATATAAGTGGAACAGAATATGAAAACTCCATCAGTACAGATGCAGGATTCTGTAATGATAGAAAAGTAGCAGGTTCAAATGAAACATATTGGACAAGTGATACAAAAAGAGGGTATGGAACAAATGTAACAGCATATGCACCATTTTCAAGATTTTTTACTACAAGTGAAAGGTATAATTCAACACAAACACCAACATTAAATTGTAGTCAAAGTAATGACTTGTTCACAACAAGTGAAAGTAGTAAAGGAAATAAGAAGTTAACATATCCAGTAGGACTAATAACAAGTGATGAAGTAGTATTAGCAGGAGGATTTGTAGGAACAGGAAATAGTAGTTACTACCTATATACAGGACAAACATACTGGACTATGTCTCCGTCTCGCTTCGGCTACGGTAGTGCTCGCGTGTTCCGTGTGTATTCGAATGGCTTCCTCACCGACGAGGGCGTGTATCACAGCTATGGTGTGCGCCCAGTAATCAATCTAAAGGCTGATGTAAGCTTTACAGGAGAGGGAACAACCAGTAATCCATATGAAGTTGCGTGATAATTTTCCAACACATTTTTCTCATATTTACTTCTTTATTCAAAACTACACGCAATATTTTTGAACAGCAAATAAAGACTTACAATCTTGGAGCATTCATGCTCCTTTTTATTTTGCTTATATCACATAATTTGTATAATAAAAAAAAGAGATTACTCTCTTAGAATTTACGATATAAACCTATTGCTTTACCTAGTATAGTAACATTATCTAGTATGATTGGCGCCATAGTATCGTTTTCTGGTTGTAATCTAATATGGTCTTTTTCTTTATAAAAAGTTTTTAGTGTTACTTCATTTTCACTAGTCATAGCTACTACTATATCGCCATTTCTAGCTGTATTTTGTTTTTGGACGATTACTATATCTCCATCAAATATACCTGCATTAATCATTGATTCTCCACTTACATTTAATGTAAATATCGTTTCTTTAGCAGGGATTAAACTTGCTGGTAGATTAAAGAATTCATTTGGTCTTTCTATAGCTTCTATAGGACTACCTGCAGTTATTTTACCAAGTAGAGGAACTTTAACTAATTCTTCGCTTTTATCTAAATATTCATTATCTACAAGTATTTCCATAGCTCTAAATTTATTATTATCTACTTTTAAATATCCTCTTTTACATAAGTTTTTTACATGAGTGTGTACTGTAGCAGGACTTGATAGATTAAGTCCTTTGCCTATTTCTCTTATTGATGGTGGATAACCATGGGTAGCAGTAAATTTCTTAATGAAGTCTAGTACATTGTTTTGTTTTTCTGTTAATTTTTTAAAATTTGTTTCCATTTTGTTTACCTCCGCTATTATCATATCATAAAATAATATAAATGTCAAACAAATGTATTTATTTTGTTAAATGATCTAAAAGTACTTGTGCGAACAAATGTATTTGCGATATAATGTTCGTGTAAGGAGTGATATTATGTTGAAAGTTATGAAAAAATTTGGGGGAGCAGTTATGCTTTATTTGGTTATCTTTTTGGGGATAGTTGCGATTAGTTCAAGAGTTGGGTATATTAATCAAATGGAATTAACAACAACTACTCAACAATATTAATGTAAACTTTTTGTTAGTTCGTTAATAAAAAGTTATTTTTGTGTTATAATAATAAAAAGAGAGGTGAGGAAAGTGGAATATAAAAAGTATGAATATCCCTCATTTAACTTGTATACCGTTAAAACCAATCGGTTTAAGACTTGTCAAATGGAAATAATTTTTAAGAGCAAAGCTTGTAGGGAAGATGCTATGTTAAAAACTTTTTTGGCTGATTTAATGACAGATTGTTCTAGTAAATATGCCTCTAGAAAAGATATTGCTAAAAAGTTAGAAGAATTATACCAAGCTTCTTTTTATGGCTCAACAAATAAGACGGGGAATCTTTTAATGACTTCCTTTGTTCTTAATTTTTTAGATCCTAAATATGTTCGCTGTGAAAATTATTTAGATGAAGTATTACAAATTCCTTTTGAAATGATTTTACATCCCCAGATAAAAAATGGTGATTTTGATATTCACAATTTTAATATTGTTAAGAATCGCATTTATGATGAAATATTAAGTGTAGGTGAAAATATTAATCAAGTTAGTTTAAAAAAAGCTTTAGCTAAACTTGATCCTTTATCTCCTAGTAGTTATGGGGTATTAGGAACTACAGAAGAATTAGAGAAGGTTACTCCTAAAAAACTTGCTATGGCTTATCAAGATTTAATTCAGTCTAGTTGTGATATATTTTTGATTGGTAATTTAGATATGGATGCTGTTGCTAATATTATTTATAAGTATTTTAAAAATCAAGTAATTAAAACAGAAGAGTTACCTGATTTATATGTTTATAATAAGACTTATCAAAGACAAAGAAGAATCGTTGAATCTTCTAATTTTTTAGAAACTAATTTAGTTCAAATATATAATATACAGCAGTTAACTGAGAAAGAGAGAGTTATTGTGTTTTACTTTTATAACTATCTTTTAGGAGGTGGAGGGCTAAATACGAAATTATATCAATTATTAAGAGAAAAGAATTCTTTGTGTTATGGGGTTAAAAGTATTTATCTTAAATACGATCAATTGCTTTTAATTCAAACTTCAGTGGGGAAAAGTGATGTTAATCGAGCTAAAAAGTTAATTAGAGTTGCAATTAAAGAGATGAAAAGTGGAAAGTTTAGTGTAGAAGATTTAAAGCGCGCTAAAGAAAGTTTTTTGTTTTCTCTTAATCTTTCATTAGATAATCCCGCTGGTATACTTAATAATTATATTTTTCATATTTATGATCATCTTCCTTTAATTCATGAGAGAATACAAATGATTGAAGATGTTACTAAGGAAGAAATTGTAAAAGTAGCAGAAAAAATTAAGCCTAATATTTCGTTTGTGTTGGAAGGTGGGGATGAATATGGAGAAAATTAATCTTGTTGGGATTGATGAAGAAATTTATTATACTAAAGCTAAGTGTGGGCTACCAATATATGTGTGGAAACATGAGAATGCTAGAAGTTTTTACTTGTCTTTAAATGTACATTATGGCTCTATTCATACTGAATTTAGTGTTCGTGGTAAAAAATATAAAGTTCCTCAAGGGATAGCACATTTTATGGAACATATTAAGTTTAATGTTGATCATAATACAATAGCAAATGATTTATTTGATCCACTTGGTAGTGATATTAATGCTTTTACAACATTTAGATATACGAGTTATCTTGTTTATGGGACAAAAAAATTGAAAGAAAATATTGATGCTTTACTTCAGTTTGTTTATACTCCTTATTTTACTAAAGAGATGATTAAAAAAGAAAAGGGGATTATTACTTCGGAAATTAATATGGGGAAAGATCAACCTTATAATCAGCTTTATTTTGCTTTTAATAAAGCAATATATCATAAAGAAAAATATAAGTATTTAATTACAGGAGAAGAAAGTGATATAAAGAAAATAGATCTTGATGATATTAAACTTGTTTATCGTACTTTTTATCATCCTAGAAATATGTTTTTGATTGTTACTGGGAATGTGAATCCTTATGAAATTGAAAAGATAGTTAATGATTATTTAGAACAAAAAGATTTTGAAGAGTATTTAGATCCTACTATACTTATGGATAAAGAGCCTAAGAGTGTCGTAGAAAGAGAAGTTAAGTTAGTTATTAATGTAGAAGTAGAAAAGGCTAAAGTTGGGATAAAGATACCAAAAAGTAAGTTTAAAGGGATAGATGATGTAAAATTAAATATTATTCTTAATTTAATTTTATCTAATAATTTTGGGGATACTTCTTTATTAAAAGATGAATTACTTCAAAATAATATTATTACTTTTTTAAGTTCATCTCGCTTTGTATTAGATGATTATGTTGTTATTGATATTACTATTGAAAGTAAAATATTGGATGAAGCAATAAAAAGAGTAGTGGATGCTTTAAATCATTTAGAAATGAATCATGAAGATTTAAAAAGGAAAATTAACTCTTCTATTGCTACTTTAGTATTAAATTATGAAGATGTTGAAAATGTGAATAGTATGATTCAAAATTATTTAGTTTATTATAAAAGAATTATTCCTAATTTAAAAGATATTTATGAAAGTATTACGTTAGAAGATGTATTGGATGTTATTCATAAAATAGATACAAAAGAATTGGTTGTTGTTAAAATGGAAAAACAAAAATAAGGGGCTGTTGGAAAAATTAACTAATTAATTTCTCAACAGTCCCTTTTACTATTATCTATTATAGAATTCAACGATTAATGATTCATTAATTTCAGAATTAAGTTCACTTCTTTCAGGATATCTTACATATGTACCTGACATTTTATTGTTATCAAATGTAACATAAGCAGGAAGAGTCGCTTTTGCTTCTAAGCTTGCACGAATTGCAGGATGATCTATTGAAGTTTCTTTAACTGCAATAACATCCCCTGGCTTACAAGAGTATGATGGGATATCCACTTTAACGCCATTAACTGTGATATGTCCATGATTCACTACTTGTCTTGCAGCTCGTCTAGTATTTGCTAAGCCCATACGATAAACAATATTGTCAAGTCTTGATTCAAGAAGTCTTAACATATTTTCGCCAGTAACGCCTTTCATTTTAGAAGCACGTTCAAATAATCTGTGGAACCCTTTTTCGTTTAAGCCATACATAGTTCTTACTTTTTGCTTTTCTTGTAATTGAACGCCGTATTCACTTAATTTCTTTCTTCTATCATTTCCATGAGCTCCTGGTGCATATGGGCGACGGGCTAAATCTTTGCCATTTTCTAATGTAGAAAAGTTTAATCTTCTTGATTTTTTATAAGCTGGTCCAGTATATCTTGCCATAAAATACTCCTTTCTATTAATCTAAATACAAAGGATGCTTATTCCTCATTATAGGGAGTTTACATTCATAATTTCGCTAGGGCAGTCCTAGTTACTTTTATACTTTCGCCATAAACACATTATAACTTATAATAAGCACTGCCATGTACTTGCACTAATAATTATACACAAAAATTT
>CALVHI010000049.1 GCA_944327365.1 uncultured Bacilli bacterium | reverse complement strand
ACTTCAGCAGAACCACAATCTTTTTCATTCTTACCAAATTCTTTAATTAATTTAGCTTTTTCGTTCTTTGTAACTGCCATAAATATCCTCCTTATCCAATAAACGGTTTAATCCAAGTAATAATTATAGGAGTAAATTAAAACTTCGAATAAACTTACAAAAACATTATATTATAAGACTCTTAAAAAATCAACTAATTTCTTCGTTTTCTTCATCAAGAGCGTCAATTATATTTTGAGCAATTCGATAAACAACTGGTACAGCAACACTATTGCCAGCCTGTTTATAAAGTCTAGTATCACTAACATCAGTTGGTAATTTAAATCTTTTAGGAAATCCTTGCGCATAAAAACATTCTACAGGCATAAGTTTTCTAATTCCGTATTTTGTCTTAATAAGAGGTACATTATGCCCTCCTTCTCCCATATTAGCAGTCAATGTAGGAACCAAATTATTTTGATTTTTTCTTACATACTTTCTTCTCCATTGATATACAGTATTTTCATCATCCATTGCTTCCACTAACTTCTGATAAATTTGAGCCTTATATTTAACTCCATCATAATAATATTTTTCATCTACTTTATTTTTAAAATCAAATATATCTTTAATACTTTTATTTAAAGGTATTGGCTCTGGCATATGAAACCTTTTAAATACTTCTTCATCCAAAAAAGCCACAATATATACTCTTTCCCTATTTTGAGGAACATTTCCATATTCACATGCATTTAAAACATTAGCAATAATTTTATTTTTATACCCAGCATTTTCCAAACTCTTTATGATAGTATTAAATGTTTCTCCGTGATCATGGCCAACCAAATTTTTTACATTTTCCAAGAAAATAACTTGAGGTTTTCTCTCCTTAAAAATTCTTTCCATTTCAAAAAATAAATCACCTGTTCTATGATCTAAAAAACCTTTACGATATCCCGCAACAGAAAAAGAAGTACAAGGAAACCCTCCTATCATAATATCAAACTTTGGAATATCATCAATTTGAACTTTATGAATATCACGACAATCTACTTTATTTTTAAAATTAAGTTCATAAGTTTTAACTGCATAAGAATCAAATTCATTAGCATAGACAATTTTACATCTTTTTGTCTGCAAAAACCCTAAATCAATGCCACCAACACCAGCAAATAAACTGCAAATTTTATACATATAAAACCTCCATATTAACAAGATTTCTTTTCTATTTTACCTAAACGAATATTAAAAACTACCGTAGGCTCTAATCCTTTAGCGTCAATAATAGATTTAATAATACTAAAATGAGGTCTTTTCCCTTTCTGCTGATATTCATAAAAAGTTTCATTTTTTGACAATTGAAAGTTTCTTATATCAATAGAATTAACTTTAATATCATACACATAAAGCATATTAGTATCCAAATTAAAACGTAAAAAAACTAGATCATCAAAATCACATTTAGGTCCAAAACTACTCAAATCATAATTATAATTGCTAGTAGCTTTAAACTCTATTTTCTTACCATCTTTACTATATGCATCGCCACCACTTTTTTTATTCCATAGTAGTCCTAAGCAATAACACCCCATTGGTTCACTAATTGCATCAGGAATATTAATACCCCTAGAAACAAGGCTCTTAACATATGTATTTAAATCTTTCCATTTAAAATATGCATTACAAGTCTCTTGTATTCTTGCTTCATCAATAACAACTAAATACTTTGCCTTCATACTCCGTCATTCTCCAATATCATTATACTAAAACGATCCAAAGAACACAAGAAAAATTTTACCTTCCTCGTTTCTTCATGTCATCAGCAATAAAATGAATAATATCGTCAAAATTCAAATTTTGATCATATACTTTATGTTGATCGACATCTAAATAAGGCGCCACAACTTCCCCATTTAAATTAATTAAAGTCTCTATTTGATTGTATCTCTCATTTTCATAAGGTAAAATATATGTAGCAATAGCAACCATATCTCCTCGCTCTTGATCAACATAAAACGAACCAATTCGATGATAAAAAGCAGATATTTGTTCATTGCTAACAACATCAAATAAAAGTTCTAATTCCTCATCATCGTTAATCATTTTTGCTTTAATAAGCCTATCATTGATTACCTCAAAATTTAAAAATGGACATAAATATTGATTTAATTCATCATTTTCCTTTTTAAAAAGAAATGTACAAGCAACATCATTTTCATTGTAAACACTAAAAATCAAGCAATTTTCCAAGACAGAAATATTTTTAATTCGCTCTCTAGGAACTAACCCAAGTATAGTCTCATACTTACGATTAACTGCCCCTACTAAAGGAACATTAAATTCATGACCCTCATAAACAAAATTATAATAAGCATTAACTAGTCCAATATCGCCTTTAAACTTTACACTATCTTTAGGTAAAATCAATTCATATCCTTCAATTTCCATTAAAAAGCACTTTTTCATAAAACCCCCATCTATAATATAATTATAAACAAACATGGTGCTGAAAACAGGAATCGAACCTGCGACCTACGCATTACGAGTGCGTTGCTCTACCGACTGAGCTACTTCAGCAAGCAAACTTATTATAACACAAAAAACACTTTAGGAAAACCCAAAGTATTCACATTAAAGCCATCTTCATCTTTTCCATGGCTTTTTTCTCATATCTACTCACCATAACCTGAGTAATATGAAGTTTTTTAGCAATTTCACTTTGTGTTAAATCATCAAAATAGCGTGCTTTGATAATTTCTTTTTCTTGATCTTCCAAAACCTTAAAACTATCATCAATATCTATTTTGAGATCTACATCCATAGTATTTTGATCAGCGATTATTTCATGCAAATTCATCTCACTAGCTTCATCATCTAAAGAAATCATCGCACTACTTGCCCACACAGCTTCTCGAACTAAATGATAATCCAATTCTAAAAATTGTGCTACCTCTAAATCACTTGGAATACGACCAAATCTTTGAGCAAGTTCATATCTTGTTTTCTCTACTAATTTATATAACTTAAGTGTATCTCTACTAAGCTTAATATCTTTATTAGCATTTACTAATTGATACATCTCCCCAAAAATATAAGGATAGGCATAAGTGCTAAATTTTGCACTTTTAGTATCTTTATAATTTTGATAAGCTTTTAATAGACCAATTACTCCAACTTGAACCAATTCTTCCTTGGAAACATTATAAAACTTATTAGCGATTTTTCTAATTAATCCCATATGAGATGAAATAAGTTCATTAGTTGTCATTATATTCGAATCAAATGATAAGCAGCGAGCTCATTACTAGCCACTCTCATTCTAAGCCTTTTTATTCTATTTCTTAAAAAATCGCTAACTTCACAAAGACATATTTTACCTTTATTCGTTCTAATTGCGCACTTTGTATTAAGTAAAGCATCAAGCCCAGATTCATCAATATTTTCTAAATCATACAAATTAAACACTAAATACTTTACTTTATGTTTAAGAACAACAGGAACAACATAATTATTGATTTTATAACACACTTTTCGATCCAATACACCTTTTAGCCGAACATATAAAATACCTTTCTCATACTCCATATCTACTTTTAACATATCCACTTCTCCTTTGCTACTTTAATATAGTACAAAAGAGTTTATTTTTAAACACGTTCGACAAAACTTGTCAAAACTTCTATTTTTTCCCTGTAAATAATAAAGTAAAGTAAAAAATAATACCAATCTCTTGGTATTATTTAACAAATGGTACTAAAGCCATAAATCTTGCATATTTAATTTGCTCAGCAATATGCCTTTGATGTTTTGCACAAGCCCCAGTCATACGTCTTGGCATAATCTTTCCTTTATCATTAATATATTTATTAATAATCATAACATCTTTATAATCTACGCTTTTACCAGCACACATTTGACATATTTTCTTTTTCTTACGATAAAATTCTGCCATTAATTTCTCCTCCTTTTTCTAGAATGGTAAATCATCATCACTTAAAGTAATTTCTTCACCAAAATCTTTAAATGGATCTTCAGAGATATCTGTAGTAGGCACATTTGCTACATCAGTTGGAGCATCATAATTATTAGTAGAATAATTATGATCTCCCAAATTATCTTGAGGTGTCATACCACCTTGATTATCACTTCTTGATCCTAAGAAAGTAAGATTATCAACTAAGACCTCTGTAACATAACGTTTCGTTCCATCTTGAGCTGTATAATTTCTTGTTTGAATTCTACCTTCAACGGCAATTTGACTACCTTTATGACAATAACGAGTTAAATTCTCAGCTTGTCTTCTCCAAACAACACAACTAATAAAATCAGCTCCACTATCTCCTCCATTTTGTGGTGTAAATGGACGACTAACAGCCAAAGTAAATGTTGCAACACTAATATTTCCCGCTGTTGTTCTAAGTTCAGGATCTCTCGCTAATCTACCTATTAAAATTACTTTATTCATATTTTACTCCTCATCTAACTTAATAATTAAATATCTTAAAATTGCCTCATCAATAGAAGCACGACGATCAAACTCAGCAATACCCTCTTTAGAAATTAAAACTTTAAGTACATAATAATATCCAGAAATTTCTTTTTTAATTGGATAAGCAAGCTTTCTCTCACCCATATCCTTTGTATCAACTACTTTGCCACTACCATCAGTAATAATCTTTTTCATAGCTTCGATAGTACCTTTAATCTTATCAGCTTCCATAGTAGTTTTTACGATGAACATAATCTCATAATTAGTCATTTTTCCACCTCCTCATGGTCTATTCGGCTTAAAAATAAATTTTAAGCAAGGAGTAATTTAATACTCGCTACATAGTATAACAAAAAATCAAATAATTGTAAACCTCAAACCACTTAAATATATGAAAAATTATGATTAATATATGATAATGTCTTAAGTGTTAGTAATTGATTATGTCTCAAAACTAACATATAATATGTCACTTGAGGTGACATAAATGGGAAAGGTTGAATTAAGAATGAATGAATTAAAAAAATATGAAGTGATCAAAGAATTAGTTGATCACGGAGGAAATAAAAAGCGAGCCTCTAAGAAACTCGATTTATCTGTAAGACAAATTGATCGTCTTATTCACACTTATAAAGAGAAAGGCAAATCCGGGTTTGTACATGGCAACCGCAATAAAAAGCCTATTACAGCCCTAGATAAGCAAATCTCTAATGATATTGTACTACTTTATACTACTAAATATCAAGACTTTAATTTTAAAATACACGTTTTTCGTGTACTTTCCTATAAGATAAAAAATCGTACCATTTATAAAAGATACGATTTTTATTCTTCAATGGAGCGAATAACATACAAGTTACGAACTATGTTCTCTTTCTAAGAATATTATATATGAATTATTATTAAATTTCAATGGAAATATGGATAAATTAGATGAATTAATAGTTGATATGAAAAACAAATATCTTTGTCCAGATAAATAAAAATAATTTTTGTAGAACTATATAAAAAAATAAAATAAAATGATATAATATTTTTATAAAAATTACTTGAGAATTTAAGATGATAAATAGTAAGTTGTGGGGGAGTTGTAAGTAGTTGAAGAAAAAATTAAAAATTTTAGCAATTTTTTTAATATTAG
>CALVHI010000048.1 GCA_944327365.1 uncultured Bacilli bacterium | reverse complement strand
GTAAAAGTGAGTGATAATATGAATTTTTTAGATAAATATAATATTAAAATTAAAGATCAAAAATTATTACAAACAGCTTTAACACATAGTAGTTATTCTAATGAACATAATACCTTAAATTATGAACGTTTAGAGTTTTTAGGAGATGCTGTTTTACAATTAATTACTAGCGAATATTTTTATAAAAAATATCAGGTACAGGAAGGCGAATTATCAAAAATTAGAGCTAGTTTTGTATGTGAAGAGGCACTAGCCCAATATTCTAAAGATGTCGGAATTGATAAGCATATTAGAGTTGGTAATGGTCAAATTAACAATATCAATGATACAATAATCGCTGATGCTTTTGAATCTGTTTTAGGAGCTATTTATCTTGATCAGGGTTTTTTGGTAGCTAAAAGATATACGCTTGAAGTATTAAGCCCATATATTTTAGAACATCATGTTTTTTTTGGAGACTATAAATCAAGACTTCAAGAAATGGTTCAAACAGATAAAAAGTCTTTAGAATATCGCCTTGTTAGTGAAAAAGGTCCATCTCATAATAAAACTTTTACTTTTGAAGTAGTCATTGATGAGATTGTTTATGGAGTAGGAACTGGGAAAAGCAAAAAAGAAGCAGAACAAAAAGCCGCTCAAGATGCTTTAAGAAAGATGGCAAAGTAGGTGGCAAAATGGTTTTAAAAAGAATACGGGCGTATGGATTTAAATCTTTTGCAGATAAAATTGATTTAGAGATGAAAAAGGGTATTACTGCTATAGTTGGGCCAAATGGTTCTGGTAAAAGTAATATAGTTGATGCTGTTCGTTGGGTTTTAGGAGAGCAATCAATAAAATCTTTACGAGGACAAGAATCAATGAGTGACGTTATTTTTTCTGGCTCTAAAACTAGACAATCCCAAACGAGAGCATATGTAGCTTTAGTATTTGATAATACAGATCATTATTTAAACAGTGATTTTACAGAAATTGAAGTTAAAAGAGTTATTTATAAGACTGGTGAAAATGAGTATTATTTAAATAATAGCAAGGTTCGTCTTAAAGATATTACTGATCTATTTATGGATACAGGAGCAGGCAATGATTCTTTTAATATTATTTCTCAAGGAAGTGTAGCAGACATTATATCGAGTAAACCAGAAGCTAGAAGGACAATTTTTGAAGATGCAGCGGGAGTATTGAAATACAAAAAAAGAAAAGAAATTAGTCTCAAAAAGTTAGATAAAACAAAAGAAAATATTTCTAAAATTAAACTGGTTATTGATGAATTAGAAAAAAGTATTAAGCCTTTAAAAAAGCAAAGTGAAATAGCTACAAAATATTTGAAATTAAAAGAAGAGCTAAAAGAAATTGAAATTGCTTTAATTGCTAGTGATATTTCTAAAATTAATGTTGATTATAAAAAGATTAAAGCCGAGGTTGAAATATTAGAGCAAGAATTAACTTTAAAAACCGCTAGTGGTGAAAAAGACTCATCAAGACTAGAAAAGTTAAAATTGGAAAATTTAAAGCTAGAAGAACAAATTACTAGCAAAAATAATGCATTACTTGAAGCAACAGAAAATTTAGCTAGCTTAGAAGCAGAAAAGTTAGTTACTATGGAAAGAAAAAAATATAATGCTAATGAAAATAACTTAGAAGAAGCTTTAATTAAATTAAAAGAAGAAGAATTATCGCTTAAAAAAGAGTTAGCTAAAGAAAAGATGATACTAAATGACTTGATTAATGATATGAAAGAAAAGTCTATTGAAAAAGATGAATTAGATAATCAACTAATTACTGAAAAAGTTAAAAAAAATAATTTAATCAGCAATATTAATGATCATGAAAAAGAAGATTTAATCTTAAATAACAAGATAGAAATATTAAAAGATAATATATTAAATCAAGCTAAATTACCTCAAGCTGTTCGCAGTATTTTAAATAATATGCGTTTAAGAAAAGTTCATAATACAATTGGCAACTTAATTGAGACAGAAAGAATGTATGAGCAAGCAATTAATACATCTCTAGGGGCTTCATCCAATTTTTTAGTGGTAGAAGATGAACAGACGGCTAAAGAATGTATTTCTTATTTAAAAGTAAATCATTTAGGAAGGGCAACATTTTTCCCTCTTAATATTATAAAAGAAAGAACTATTCCTAGTACTGATTTAGCTAAAATTAAAGATATAGCAGGAATTATTGATATAGCAAGTAATTTAGTAAATTATGATCATGAATATGATGCCATTATTAAAAATCAATTAGGAAATGTAATAGTAGTAAATCATTTAGACACATTAAATCAGGTAGCTAAATTATTAGAATATCGCTATAAAATTGTCTCTTTAGAAGGAGATATTAGTTATGTTGGTGGTTCTATAACAGGAGGCTTTAATAAAAAAGAAAATGCTTTAAATGATAAATTAAAATTAAGTGAATTAGAAGAAAAAAGGGAAATAACAAAAATAGAGTTAGAAAGATTAAAAAAAGAAAAAGATGAATTTGAACTAAATTATCAAACACTAGAGCAAAAAACAATAGATCTATCTAAAAATTTAATTAATTTAAATGAAATATTAAATACAAGAACAAATAAAGTTAGAACTTTAGAAGATAATTTAGCTAAAAAAGAATTAGAAATTAAAGGAAATCAAGAAATTAGTACCAATAAATTAGATCAAAAATTAGTTAATATTTTAGAAGAGGCTAATGCTGTTTCAAGTAGAAAAGAGATTCTTACTGTTGAACTAGAAAAATTAAAGCAACAAAAAAGTGATTTATCTTTACAAATTAATGAAATTGAAGCTAAAAATCATAAAGAAAGTGCTTTATATAATCATATTCAAACATCTTTAAAAGAAAAAGAAGTATTATTAGGAAAGTATGATGTAAAATTAGATAATTTACTTCTTACTTTATCAGAGAATTATTCAATAACTTATGAATATGCAACTAAAAACTATGAATTAGAAATAGATGAAGAAGAAGCGAGAATAAATGTAGATAATCTTAAAAAAGAAATTAATCGTCTTGGTGAAGTAAATACTGGTGCTATTAGCGAATATAAAAGGATTAATGAAAGATATGAGTTTTTAGAAAAGCAATGTAAAGATTTAGAAGATTCTAGTTTAGAATTAACGAATATAATTACAGAAATGGATAAAATTATGATTGAGAAATTTAAAACAACATTTGATTTAATTAGTAAAGAATTTAATCATGTCTTTAGAGCTTTATTTAAAGGGGGAAGAGGTACACTTAGACTTACTGATCCTAATGATTTATTAAATACAGGAATAGAAATTGAAGCAGAACCTCCGGGAAAGAAACTAAATTCTATTGGATTATTATCTGGTGGTGAAAAAACACTTACGGCAATTGCTGTTTTATTTGCTATACTAAATGTAAAACCAAGTCCATTTTGTATATTAGATGAAGTGGAAGCAGCTTTAGATGAAGCTAATGTTGATACTTTTGGTAAATATTTACAGGAAAGGAAAAATAAAAGTCAATTTATATTAATTACTCATAAGAAAAGAACAATGGAATATGCTGATGTATTGTATGGTATTACTATGCAAGAGTCTGGAGTAAGTAAAATAGTAAGTGTTGATTTAGAAGAAGCAAAATAATTGAAAGGTATTCTTTCAATTTTTTTAACGTTTATTTGACTGAAATATTGAAAATATGATTGATTTTTATTCAAGGGTATTATATACTAGAAATATATAGTAGAAAAATAACACAAAGGAAGTTTTGACAAGTTTTGTCGAATAGCTTTTATTATAAATCTACTTGTTATAAAATAATAAAAGTAAAGGAAGATAGGGATGAAAAAGAGATTAAGTATTATAGTATTAAGTTTAATAGCAGTAATAGGAGTATCTTTAGCATATTTTACTGTATCATCGTTAATAAGTGGAAATGGATCAAGTGTACAAGGGACAACGGCAACTATACAGGGAAGTACTATAACTGTAGAAGGAACACTAGAATTTAATGATTTAGATATATTACCAGGACATAAAAATGTATCAAGTATCAAGATAACTGCAACAGGAGATAATACATTAATACCATATAATGTTATATGGAATGGAGAAAATACTCTTAATACACCCTTAAATTATACAGCATATAAAACAAGTAGTGAAATAGAAGTAACATCAAGTTGTAATAAAATAACAGAAAGTATAGGAACAAAAATACCAGATGAATTTATTACATCAACAAGTGATGGGATATCAATATATTACTATGTTATATTAGAATATCCAAATTTAGATGAATCTCAAAATATAGATATGGGAGGATCATTTAATGGAGAGATAACAATAGAAGAAAGTAATGTAGAACCAGATATAAATATTATAGCAGCATACATTAAACAAGAAGATGGAACATATGAAGAGGTAAGTGATATACCACAAGATGGATATATAATCAATACTGAGAAAAGTGTATGTAGTAATGGAGCAACAGTAAGATGGGATTATGCCAATAAAGAATTAATAACATCTAATTTAACCAAAAGTGGGACAAGTTGTTATTTATACTTTGATGTTTCATTATGTCCAGAAGGAGCAAATGGATGTAACACAATTCTAGCGAATAATCCAACCGTATCAGATGCAAGAGCTGGAGCAATTACAGGAACACTTACAACTAATACAACGGGAACAATCTATACTAAACAAGATGATGATGGAACAAGTTACTTCTTTGCAGGAAACACAACTAACAACTGGGTATCCTTTGCTGGATATTACTGGCGAATCATCAGAATTAATGGAGATGGATCAATAAGAATGATCTATAATGGAACAAGTACTAGTACAACCGGAAGTGGAACCCAAATACAAACTAGTGCTTATAATAGTAGTTATGATGATAATGCCTATGTAGGATATATGTATGGAAGCACGGGGGCAAGTAGTTATAGTGCAACCCATACCAATACCAATAATAGTACAATCAAAGGAATACTAGATAATTGGTATCGAGATCATATTGTAGGAGAATATGAAGATTATATTAGTAAAGAAGCAGGATTCTGTAATGATAGACAAACAATGAGCGGAGTGAGCTCATCATATGGGACTACAGGCTATGGAACAAATGCAACATCATATGCACCATGGGGAAGATTATATAAAAATGGAAGTTGGTTAAGTAGTCAAACCCCAACATTAGAATGTAGTCAAGGAAAAGACTTATTTACAGTAGGAAGTAGTAGTAAAGGGAATAAAGAATTAGATTATCCAATAGGATTAATAACAAGTGATGAAGTCGTATTAGGAGGAGGATTTGGAGGAAGCAGTAGAAGCAGTAATAGTAGTTATTACCTATATACTGGAGAGTATTACTGGACCATGTCTCCGTCTTTCTTCGGCAGCGGTCGTGCTCGCGTGTTCAATGTGAATTCGGATGGCAGCCTCAGCTACTACGACGTGGATGGCACGGATGGTGTGCGCCCAGTATTAAATCTGGATGCTGGTGTAACGCTAAAATCAGGAAATGGCACAGCAAATTCTCCATTTGTAGTCTGACTAACTGACAGTTTTTGATAAATCTAGGTGAAACCTATAAATATTAAGGTATAATAAAAGAGTGCTCAATTTAAGCATTCTTTTATATGTGTGCCGTGCATGGCATATAACTGGAGGGTGAAAGTCCCTTACACGCGTAGGTATCGACGAAGTGTTAGAGAA
>CALVHI010000047.1 GCA_944327365.1 uncultured Bacilli bacterium | reverse complement strand
AAATATCCACCATATTATTATTTAGCAAACATTAAAATTGGAAGTATTGATTATAAAGAAGCAAGCAGGGAAGCCGGCAAGGTAAAAACATATTTAGAAAAGCATTTAGATGAGTCTAGTATTATTTTAGGTCCATCAACTGCTTCTAATTTCAAAAGAAATAATATATATCGTTTTAGTATTACAATTAAATATCGCTTTGATGAGTATTTAATGAGAGCTTTAAAAGAATTAGATGAAATATATGGAACAAATAAAAATGTATTTTTAGAAGTAGATATTAATCCTTTATGGATTTAACAAAATAAGTGTAAAGTAAGAAAAAAACAACCTAATTTTTGAGAAAAATATGCTATAATAAAACAGAAATAATAAAAATAGTAAAACTAGTTTATGAGTTTATTAAGTAGAGTTAGGGTGTTGAATAAAATGAAATCACAAAAATATTATACTAGCTTAGATTATATTCGTCTTTTTGCCTGTATTATCGTCTTTTTATATCATTTAAATTTTTTAAATGGTGGGTATTTAGCAGTTTGTATCTTTTTTGTTTTAAGTGGTTATTTAGCTTGTGTATCTGCTTTTAAAAAAGAAAAATTTTCTCTTTTATCTTATTATCGTGATAAAGTATTAAAGATATATTTCCCTTTTTTTATATTTGTTTTTATTACGATCTTCGCTCTTTCTTTTTTTCAAGAGATAAGTTGGCTTAATTTAAGACCAGAGACGACATCAGCATTATTAGGTTTTAATAATTATTGGCAACTCCAAGCCAATTTAGATTATTTTACTAAACAAATAAATTCTCCTTTTATACACTTATGGTACATATCAATTATATTTCAATTTTATCTTTTATTTCCTTTTTTATTTTTAATTCTAAAAAAGATAGGAGAACATACCAAAAAAATTATTCCTTGCATTATTTCCTTTTTACTAGCCCTTGGTTTTGCTATTTATTTTTATATAAGTAGTTTAAATGGAAATATGATGTTTACTTATTATGACACTTTTAGTCGTTTGTTTTCTCTTTTGTTTGGAGTTTGCTTAGGTTTTATTCACGCTTATTATCATCCTTTGTTTCTTCCAAAAGATGAAATAAGAAAACAAGTTTGGAGTCGTTTAATGTCTTTTATGATTATCCTTCTTTTTCTTCTTTTCTTTATTTTCATTGATTCTAGTTCTTCTTATTTTGCTCTTAGTATGATAGTTGTAACTATTCTTTCTTGTCGTCTATGTGATTATGCTATTGTAATGAAAAAAGAACGATTAACGATTTTAGATAAAATAGTAAAAGGCTTATCTAGTATAAGCTATGAAATTTATTTAATTCAATATCCAGTTATCTTTTTATTTCAGTATCTAAATATAACAGGTGGTTTAAAAATATTTTTCATTGTAAGTATTACTTTAATTTTATCATGTTTATTAAAATTTAGTACAAATTTAAAAAAATCAAGAAAATTAAAAATTCTTCGCTATCTTTTATGCCTTATCTTAATTGGTGTTTCTGTTATTGGTATATACAAATTTGATGAAGCGAAAGAAGTTACGAGACAAATGCAAGAATTAGAAGAACAATTAGAAGAAAATGAAACCCTAATGCAAGAAAAGCAAGCCCAATATGCTTTGAAATTAAAAGAGGAACAAGAGCAATTATCGACTAATTTAGAAGAGATTAATACGGTATTAAATAATTTAGATGAACAAGTAAGGTCTTTATCTATTGTTGGGATAGGGGATTCTGTTATGCTTGGGGCTGTACCTAATTTGTATAATCTATTTCAGAATGGTTATTTTGATGCGAAAATATCTAGAACAGCTTGGGTAGTAGAAAAAATGTTAACAGATTTAGATGGAAAGAATATGTTAGGAAATCCCATTATTATTCATTTAGGAACAAATGGTGATTGTAGTGAATCTTGTAAATTAGATATTCTAAATGCTAGTAAAGAGCGGGAAATTTTTTGGATTAATGTAACAAATGACCAAAATGTAAAAGTAAATGATAAATTACAAAAATTTGCTCAAGAACACGATAATGTTCATATTATTGATTGGGAAAAAGCTTCTTTGGGACATTCTGAATATTTTTATACTGATAAAATTCATTTAACAGAAACTGGTAAAAAAGCCTATACAGAAACGATTTATAATGCTCTTTACAATTTTTATTTAGAGAAGTATACTACGATGAAAAATGAATTAATTGCTCAATATGAAGAAAATAAAATTACTTTCTATAGCGATGATATTTTGATAAATGTGGCCGATGAATTAGAAAACGAATTAGACAATACCCAATTTAATTTTGAACAAGAATTAGATTATATAAAATTAAAAGCAAAAGTAGAAGAAAGTTTAAATAATTATACTTTAGGGAAAAAAGTAATTATTGCCTTAGGAAATACGGAATTAAAAAGGGAAGAATATGAAGAGTTAATGAGTTTATTAGGAGAAAGAGAAATCTATGTTGTAGCAACAAATGAAAAAACATTAGGAACTTTATCTAGTATAGATAATCATAATATTATAGTAATTAATTTTTATGATAAATTAAAAGAACATGAAAATTATTTATTATGGGATAAAATTCATTTAAGCAAAGAGGGGAATAAAGCTTTAGAGGATATGCTATTATCTATTTTAAAATCTTAATTTTATATTATTACGAATAAAATATAAACTTCTTTCTCATAAATAAAAGGGAAGGAGTTTTTTAAATGGCTAGATACAAAGTAGATATTACGGGAATTAATACGAGTGAATTAAAAGTATTAAATAGTAGTGAAATGATTAAATTATTTGAAAGATACCATAATGGGGATTTAAGTGCTAAAGAGGAATTAATAAATGGTAATTTAAAATTAGTTTTAAGTATATTAAGGAGTTTTAACAAAGGAAATTACAATATGGATGACTTATTTCAAGTAGGGGTAATTGGGTTAATTAAAGCGATTGATAATTTTGATTTATCTTATAACTTAAAATTATCTACTTATGCAGTTCCTTTAATTCTTGGTGAGATTAAAAGATATATCAGAGATAATAATAGTATTCGCATCAGTCGTAGCATTAAAGATTTAGCCTATAGCATTTTAAAATATAAAGAATCTTATTTTAATATCCATGGTTATGAACCGAGCAATAGTGAGATAGCAAGTGAACTAGGTGTTGAGGAATACAAAATTGCTCAAGCTCTAGATAGCCTAAAAGAACCGATGAGTATATTTGAACCTATTTATAATGATGGAGGCGATACCATCTATTTAATGGACCAAATTGCTGATAAAAAAGACTTAAATAGTGATAAAGACATGCTAATTTCGCTTCGAAGAGCTTTACATAAAATAAAGGATAGGGAACGAGAAATTTTAATCGAAAGATATATTATCGGTAAAACCCAAATGGAAATAGCAAAATCTCTAAATATTAGCCAAGCTCAAGTATCGAGAATAGAAAAAAGTGCTATATTAAGTTTAAAAAGAATGATTAAATAACTTTACAATCATCCTAAAAAATAATATAATATCTTTTAAGGAGTTGATATATTTGACAAATAATGTAGCTTTAAAAAGAATTGTTGCTTATTTAATTGATTATTTAGTAATAACTCTTATTAGTTCTGCTTTAGTATATCTTACTTTTATTAATCCAAGGTATGATCAGTATATAGAAACTAGTAATGCTTATAATGAAATACTACAAAGCTATTATGATGGAGATGTTGATGCTAATGAATTAATTACTGAAACGCAAAATTTAAGCTATGAATTAAATAAAAATGGATATGTCTATACAATTGGAACGATTATTATTATTTTCTTATATTATGGTGTTTTTGCTTATTTTACTAAAGGGCAGACTTTAGGAAAGAAAATAATGGGAATTAAAATTGTTAGTAATAAAGGAAAAAATTTAAAACTTTATAATTATTTTATTAGAGCATTTATTTTAAATGGAGTTATTATGAATTTAGTAACTTTAATAGCTGTATGCTTTAAAGAAAGTACTTATTTAAGTATTTATACAGTATCCTCTAATTTTGATACAATATTGATGATTATATTATTCTTAATGATTTTATTCTATAAAGATGGAAGAGGACTTCATGATATTCTAGCAGGTACGAAAGTAATTGATGTAAGAGATGAAGCAAACTTAGAGGTAGTAGAAGAAACGAAAGAAAAAGATGAAGTAGAAATTATTAAACCTAAAAAAATTAAGGAAAAAGAAAGAAGAAGATAAGTCTGAAAAATAGACTTATTTTTTTACATTTGATTTACATAAATTATTAAACTCTACTTTTGGTATATTTCTTTATTTAATACTTATTCTCTAATAGAATTTAATGTTTCTTATGATGAGAGAATGATGAAATGTAATATAGATGATTCTAAACTTACTTTTAAAATATGTGGATTAAGTATTCTTAATACTTATTATACTTTAATGGAAAATGATACAGAGGAAATATATTTTTTTATAACTAAAATTTATTTAGCAAACAAAAGAAGAAGTCACTTTTAATCATGGATAGCATGGCTAAACTAATAGATGGCCAAAAAGAATCATTTGGTTATCAGCACATATTAGAAATAGATAAGAGTAAGAATATAAAAGTTTATTATACTGATATTTCTTTAGATAAGATTAATAAAGCAAGCGAAAAAGAATTAGAAAAAATTATTGCTTTTGCGCCTATGGGTATCTTTTTACCAATACTTTTTAAAAAACAAAATAAATTAAAAAATTTTATTTTAACGAATATGGCTATTATTTTAGCAATTGAAAGTTTACAATTTTTAAGTTTAACAGATCATTTTGATATTGATGATTTAATATTAAATTTACTTGGTTCACTAATAATATATGGATTATATAAAATAAAGAAAATAAATCAATTGTTTTTCATAAAAAAAGTATGACTTTAAGATATACTAATCATGTTTATCATAAATATAGATTTCAGTAATTTTACCAAGTAAAGCCTTATTATAATGAAGTTCTTTAATATTATCTGGAGCATCTTCGACTTTACCTTCATATAAAACTTCATTATCATTTAAAATCACTTTAATATTCATTCTTTTAAATTCATCAATTTTACCATATGTTTTCATATTTAACCTCAATTTGTATTATACTACTGATTATATGAAATAGAAAGTCAAAATTAGAAAAAGATTGATAGAAAATAATTGCAATGTAGAAAAATGAAGGAAGGCGAGACAATGAACAAGAAAGATTTATTAATCTTTGCCCTAGTAATTTTTATCTTCCTTTTATTTTTATTTATAATTTTAATATAAAAGAAATCTCATTCAATGATTTAGGTGGAACCATCATATATGGCAACACTCAATAATGGCATATTGAATGTTCCTTTTTATTTTATGTAAGTTTGTTTGTTACATCCTAATGATATTATAGAAAAGAACATTTAACAAGTTTGTTTTACTTATTGAATTACTTAAATATGTAATTTTTAAATGTTTATCAGCAAGACCTAAATAAGGTGTAAAAATATTTTTAAAAAGAAAATGCCCTTAAATAAAGGCTTAGAAAGACATCTGGTGCTGAATGACTGTTTAGAGTTTTAATTTTTTATTAGAAAAAGCATAACCCAAAGTACCTAAAAATGGGCATTTTGGGTTATTTTTGATTAAAGCAAAATAACAAAAAAATGGATCGGCAAATTATAGTGAGATAAAAAAATATTTTTAAAGTATTAATTCATTAAAATTGCCTACGTTAAATTGATATATTAAGTTTACCAATTTATTGAAATAAACATGCTGTTTTTTAATTAAAAATTTGATACAATATAATAGAAATAAATCAAATTGAAACAGAGGGATGGTATGAACAAA
>CALVHI010000046.1 GCA_944327365.1 uncultured Bacilli bacterium | reverse complement strand
GGTCTAAAGCTTTATTTTTTATTGTTTCTTCTGTATCTGCTTTGGAAATTGTAATTTCACTTCTAAGTTTACCATTTACTTGTACACCGATTGTAATTTCTTGATCTATCGTTTTTTCTTCATCATATTTAGGCCATGTTGATTCACATATTGGATGATAGCCGATCATTTCGTTTAATTCTTCAGTGATATGAGGCGCGATAGGATTTAAGAGTGTTAATAATACTTGATAGTCTTTTTTAGTAATAGATTCTTGCTCATCATATTTATTCGCTAAAATCATTAGAGTTGATACAGCCGTATTGTACCCTAAATGGGTTAAATCATATTCCACTTTTTTGATGCTTTTATTAATAATTACTTCTAGGTTTTCTGAATATTTATCTTCATCTGTCACTTTATCTTTTAAACGAATTACTTTATCAACGAATCTCTTACATCCTTTTAAAGAATCAGTACTCCATGGACAGTCTTGCTCATAATCTCCCATAAACATTTCATAGACACGTAGTGTATCAGCACCATATTCACGAACAATATCATCCGGGTTAATGACATTTCCCTTAGATTTACTCATTTTTCCATTATCACTACCTAAAACCATACCATGACTAACACGCGTATCAATCATTTCTTTGTTTGGTACTAAGCCAATGTTATATAAAAATTGGACCCAAAATCTAGCATATAGTAAGTGCCTTGCGGTATGTTCCATGCCCCCATTATACCAGTTTACTTTGTTCCAATACTTCATGTTTTTCATGGAAGCAAATTCATGGTCATTATGGGGATCCATAAATCTTAGAAAATACCATGATGAGCCAGCCCAGTTTGGCATCGTGTCTGTTTCTTTTTTGGCAGGTCGTCCACACTTTGGGCAAGTCGTATTTACCCAATCGGTAATTTTGGCAAGTGGAGATTCACCATTGTCAGTCGGCTCATATTCAGCTACATCTGGAAGTAATAATGGTAAGTCAGCCTCATCCATTGGAACCCATCCACAAGTCTCACAATAAATCATGGGAATTGGCTCGCCCCAGAAACGTTGTCTTGAAAAAATCCAGTCACGCATCTTGTAATTAACCTTTTTCTTGCCTAAGCCTTTTTCTTCTAAGTAAGAAAGCATTTTATTCATTGCTTGTTCTTTATTTAATCCATTTAAAAATTCAGAATTAATATGAGTGCCATCACCGGTGAATGGTTCATCATTAATATTTCCCCCTTCTAAAACCGGTATGATTTCTAAATTAAACTTACGGGCAAATTCATAATCTCTTTCATCATGAGCAGGAACCGCCATAATTGCACCTGTTCCATAGCTTACTAATACATAATCGCTAATATATATAGGAATACGTTTGTTATTTACTGGATTAATTGCATAAGCGCCTGTAAATACTCCTGTTTTTTCTTTATTTAGATCTGTTCTTTCCATTTCGTTTTTGGTTTGACAAGCTTTTTTATATCTTTCTACTTCTTCTTTATGTTCTTTAGTAGTAATCACATCTACTAGCTTGTGTTCTGGAGCTAAAACACAATAGGTAGCCCCAAAAAGGGTATCACACCTGGTTGTAAAGACTGTAAAAGACTCATTGTATCCATCAATTTTAAAATCTACTTCTGCTCCAATTGATTTGCCTATCCAATTAATTTGACCTAGCTTTACTTTAGAAGCAAAGTGTGTATCATCTAATCCTTTAAGCAAGTCTTCAGCATAATCACTCATTTTTAGCATCCATTGACTTTTATTTTTTTGAACAACCTTTGTACCACATCGTTCACAGATACCACCAGCTGCATCTTCGTTAGATAAAACCGTTTTACAGTTTGGACACCAATTTACTGGTACCGTTGCTTTATAAGCCATGTTATGTTTATAAAACTCTAGAAATTGCCACTGGGTCCATTTATAATATTCTGGGTCTGTAGTTGAAAATTCACGGTCCCAATCAAAGGAAAAACCAAGTGTTTTCATTTGACGTTTAAAGGTCTTAATATTTTCTTTTACAGCTTCCTTAGGATGAATATGATTTTTAATAGCGTATCCTTCGGCTGGAGCGCCAAACGCATCCCATCCCATAGGAAATAACACATTTTCTCCTTGCATTCTCTTCATTCTTGCTAAAGCATCTTGAGCAGTGTAACTTCTTACATGACCAACATGAAGCCCTGATCCTGATGGATAAGGAAATTCTACTAAGATGTAGTATGGCTTTTTTTCGCTTCCATCTATTGCTTTAAAACTTTTGTGCTCATCCCAATAATTTTGCCATTTTTTTTCTATTTCATTAAAATTCATTTTCTTTCCTCCTTGTGTTTTAAATGTCTACCATATATTTCATATAAAGCATAAATTAAGCCAAATAATAGGGCAAACGCTATAATTAATTGCCACATAATAGCAAAAGGCATTATCATGACTATACTAGATACAATTGATATAATAAAGGCGTTTAGAATAGATATGCCTATAATTATTTTATCTAAGTTTAATTTTTTGGGATCTAGTTTAAATTTAGCAGTCATATAATCAATTTCACTAATACTTTTTATTTTCTTTGTTTTCCCCTTCTTAGTTAATCCTTTGCTTTTTATTCGATTTAATTTTCTTTTGTTAATCAAGAAATAATCGACTAAAAAGACGATGATAAATAAGATAATAAATATTAATAAAGATACTAAATATTCGTTCATTTTAATTCCTCCTAATAGAAAAAGATGGAACCGAAAAAGGGCGGATTAAGATGCCTTTTGGATCCCAAATATCTCCGCGGTACCACCTTTGTTTATATCTTTTTGTCTTTAAGGGAACTACCCCAACTACTCCAAAAAGCAAGTTCATAATTTATCTTTATTCGTTTGCATCAACCACGAACTTTCTTAAAAAGATGCCTTATTACTACTCTTTTTTTCCACGTATTTCTTTTATTTTACTAAATTTCTGAGACATATTCAAGTAATTTTATAAACATTTTTATGAAAACATCATTTAAGCCTTTTTTCCTTAGTTTTCTTATTTCTATTCGTTTCTTGTTTATTTCTTTTTGGCTAAACATGATAGAGGCAATTTGTTCTTTTAAACTCGTTTTGATTTTAGCATCACTTATAATAGAATTAATATCTTCATTAATTAATCTTACAGCATCAATTTCGATATCATGTCCTTTACAATTAATTGTTAATTGACTTGTAGTCGGAACATTTTTAGCTATAACAAGGAAATCATTTTCATCTGTATATGATTCAACTTGGATTGGCTTATCATTGATATAGGCTTTTACATCTTCTGCCTCTCTCGTATTTCTAAAACGAACTATATAATTTCTTGTATCAGGGATTATTCCCGTTTTTCCTTCAATTGGTCTTATGATTAGCGTATAGTTGTTGGCTAAATAATTATAATCTATCGCGGTTACAATATAGTATCCTTCTTCATTTAAACGAGATAAGCCATCATCTTCATACAAGCGATAAATATTACTTCTTCCTGGGAAAACATGAATTTCTAAGCCTTCTGGTGGATTGGTATCATTTAGATTATCTCCTAGTATTGATAGGGGAATGATAGAACCACTTTTAGCAAAAACGGGATAATCCTCGTCTTTGTAGAATGCTACATATTTTTTATTTCCTGGAAATTTTTTCCCTGTTTTAAAATCATACCATGTTCCTTTAGGTAAAAAAATTTGCTCAACACAACGATTCATGATGTTATCTTGCTTTTTTGTTATTGGTTTTATTAGTAGTTCACTGCCAAAATAATATTCATTTTTATAGATTGGCTCATCATATACTTCTGGATAGCTGTAATATAAAGGTTGAATGAGAGGTAACCCTGTTTTGTGATATTTATAGTTTTCAGTATATAAATATGGAATTAATCTTTGCCGTAATGCACAATAGTATTGGGCAATAGTATATGTTTTAATATCCCAACTCCATGGTTCTCTTTTATAATAATGGCCTCTTTCACATGCTAGCCTAAAAATGGGGCTGAAGCATCCAAATTCTACATACCTGATATATAATTCACTATCTTCCATTCCCCCTTTAAATCCACCAATGTCGTGACTCCACCATGATATGCCGAGATTTGATGCGTTAGAGTTAAAACTTGGTAAATAATCTAAAGTGTCAAAGCTTACTGTCGTTTTACCAGAATAGTGAACTCCATAACGGTGAGATGCTATTAAGCCATTACGTGAAAATAAGAAGGGTCTTTTATCATTGTCTTTATAATAATTTGTAAAATGATAGTGATTTAAAGCTCTAAGGGTATCTAAATCATAATTATAATCTATCCAATAAAAATCTACTCCTAAACTATCTAAAGGTTTAATGCAATAATTAAAGTAAATCATCAAAAAAGTTTTATCAAATACATTAAAGGGAATTTGCCTTGTATTAATTAATCCTAATTCAGTGGTAATTGCACGAAAACTTTCCTCATGTTCACCAATTCCTTCTACTGGATCAATATTTATTCCTACTCTTACTCCCCGCTCATGCATATATGTTGTAAAAGCATAAGGATCAGGGAAAAGTTCTGGATTAAAGGTAAATCCTGTTTTATATTTATTTAAATTTTTTTTATCTTTTAAGTGCCAAAATTCATTTAATAATAGTACAGATATAGGTATTTTGTGAAAATTAAAAGCTTTTAATAATTTTTTAGTATCTTCAAATGAATAAATAATATCTTTATTCCACCATATTCCTAAAGCATATCTAGGTAACATAGGAGGATAACCAGTTAAAGTAAAATAGTCTTTTAGGCAAAAACCAAAATCTCTCCTGTAAATAAATAAATAAGTATCTATCCTTTTTTCTGTTGGTTTTACTAAGAAACCATCATCTAAATACACTAAACTTTTAGAATCATCAAATGAAGCAAAACCATCTGTTGAGTATAATCCTTTTTTTAAGGGACTTTTTAAATTGACATCTAGTGAAGTTTTAGTAGCTCCAAAGTTACGTGCTTCAGGATGATTAAAATACCATATTTTATCACTATTCATAAGACCTACTTTTAAGTTTTGATCAGGCGCATACTTAGGTCCTATAAAAGGACGCTCTTTTACATATTGTAAAATAAAATATTTGGTTTGAATAACTAGTGTTTTGTCATTTTCTTCTACTTGAAAATCAGGTACATTAAATTTTCGGAATTTGGCAAATTCTGTTGGATGATCAAAAAAGCGTCCATTAGCGTCATATTCAAAGCGTATTAATCTTTCACTTAATATGGTAATACGATATTTAGCACCTTTAAATATAGCTTTATCATTCGCTTGGGCATCTTCATAGTTAACTTTAAAATGTGTATCTAGTTTTGCCACACTACCTACTCCTTTTATCTTATTATTAATCATATCATAAAATCATTCGTTTTACAATTAGTTATCAGTATAAATGTTAATATAAATTCCCATTTATTTTATTTCTTACAAAATATATATTTATAGCAAAAAAAGGAGCGTTTTGCTCCTGTGATGTTTGTCTTCTTGTATGAAAATTAAACTACAAATGGAGAATTAGCTGTGCCATTTCCTGATTTTATTGTTACACCAGCATCCAGATTTAATACTGGGCGCACACCAAGCGCGTTAAACACGATGTAGTTGCCGAGGGAGCCATCCGAATTCACACGGAACACGCGAGCATAACTGCCGCCAAAGCAATACGGAGACATAGTCCAGTAACTTTGGTTTGTATATAGGTAATAACTACTATTTCTGCTTCCTCCAAATCCTCCTCCTAATACGACTTCATCAGCTGTTATTAATCCTATTGGATAATCTAAGTCTTTATTCCCTTTACTACTACTTCCTACTGTAAATAAGTCATTTTCTTGACTACATTCTAATGTTGGGGTTTGCGTTGAATCCCAATTTCCACTTGTATTTAAAAATCTTGAGAATGGTGCATATGCTGTTGCGTTGGTTCCATATCCTCTTTTTGTATCACTTGACCAATATGTTTCATTTGAACCTGCCACTTTTCTATCATTACAGAATCCTGCTTCTTTACTAATATAATCTTCATATTCTTCTACGATATGATCTCGATACCAATTATCTAGTATTCCTTTGATTGTACTATTATTAGTATTAGCATGAGTAGCACTA
>CALVHI010000045.1 GCA_944327365.1 uncultured Bacilli bacterium | reverse complement strand
AACAGTATTTTTTTACTATAGATGAAGAGAGCGAGACTATAGAAATTAGTGTTTATAATGAATTATTGACTGGATCACTACTTATTGAGAAAAAAGATTTGGATACTCATGAATTAATTTTAGATGAAGCTGTTTTTCAATTGATAAACATTGATACTAACGAATATTATGAAGTAGATGGTTCAAATGTATTAATTACTCAAAATGGTAAACTTTTGATTGAAGATCTGCCTTTTGGGAATTACAAGCTTATAGAAGTTCTTGCACCCCATGATTATGAAATAAGCAGTAAAGAATATTTTCTCGTTATTGATAAAGAAGATGAGACAATCATTTCTATTTATAATGAATTATTGACTGGATCACTACTTATTGAGAAAAAGGATATAGATAGTGATCAACTAATTTTAGATGAAGCTACTTTTAAAGTATTAAATACTGATACAAACAAATATTTAGAAGTTGATGGAGAAGATGTTTTTGCAACAATTGAAGGCAAGATTTATATCAATAACATTCCGTATGGTAATTATAAACTTGTAGAAGTAGAAGCACCAAAGGGATATAAATTAAGTCAAGAACAGTATTTTTTTACTATAGATGAAGAGAGCGAGACTATAGAAATTAGTGTTTATAATGAATTATTGACTGGATCATTACTTATTGAGAAAAAGGATATAGATAGTGATCAACTGATTTTAGATGAAGCAACATTTAAAGTATTAAATACTGATACAAACAAATATTTAGAAGTTGATGGAGAAGATGTTTTTGCAACAATTGAAGGTAAGATTTATATTAATAATATTCCGTATGGTAATTATAAGCTTATTGAAGTAGAAGCACCAAAGGGATATAATATTTTGGAAAGCGAAAGAAATTTCATAATTAATAAAGAAGAGTCTTTTTCGGTTGTAGTTTATAATGAGAAAGCGAAAGGAACTTTAGAAATAATAAAACTAGATGAAGAAAATCTTGAACCATTACAAGGGGTTTTGTTTGGCTTATATAATGAAAAGCAAGAACTAATGAAAGAATACCTCACCAATCAAGAAGGGAAAATTATAGTCCAAGACTTACTCCCTGGCATTTATTATATTAAAGAGTTAGATGTTAGCTCAGAATATGAACTTTTAGATGGATTTAGTGAAATTGAAATAAAAGAAAATGTGCACAGTTCAGTAAAAATCACAAATCGTTTAAAAATAGAAGTTCCAAAAACAGGAACAAATGAATTGATTTTAACCATTTTGCTTTCATCATCTTGTTTGTTTATCGGATCCTTTATTTGTAATTATGATAAAAAACGTTAAAATTTTAGGAATTTGCCTAATTTTAATTGGGCTTATCATGCCTATGATAAAGGTTAGTAGTGATGCTATAAAGATTTCTGCTAATAAAAAAGAACTAGATCAACGTATTGCTTCTGCTAATTATTATGGTGTTTTAATTATTGATAAAATTGATTTAAAACAAGAATTTTATCCTGTGACAAGTAATAAAAATCATGTAGATCAAAACATATATCTTCATCCTTCTAGTATAATGCCAGGTAATGAGACTAGTCATATAATTATCGCTGGGCATTCAGGAAACGGGGTACATGCTTATTTTAAGGATCTCTATCACTTAGAGGTTAAAGATGAAGTTAAAGTTTATTTTGATGAAAAGGTTTGGAACTATGAAATAGAAGAAATTGAATATCAGGATAAAACAGGAGTTTTATATTTAAAAGATGATTATTCTAATATGATTACTTTAATTACTTGTACAAAAGGGGATAGTAAGAAGCAAACTATTTACTACGGATTTTTAAAATCAAGCCAAAAATTGTAAAAAATAAGGAAAAAATGCAAGTTTTTTAAGAAATTTGCATTTTTTAAAAGGATTTTAGGGGAGTTTGGGTAATAAATATAATTAGAAGCACATTTTAAAGGGGTGTTGATATGATTTTGGAGGAACAACTTGAACAAATTCGCAAGAGTGCTAATATCGTTGATGTCATTTCTAGCTATATCCCACTTACACAAAAAGGGAAAAATTTTTTTGGAGTGTGTCCTTTTCACGAAGATCATGCCCCTAGTATGAGTGTTTCTGGTGAAAAGCAAATTTACAAATGTTTTTCTTGTGGAGCTACAGGAAATGTTTTCACTTTTGTTAGTGAGTATGAAAATGTAAGTTTTCTAGAAGCTGTAAAGATTGTAGCGGATAAATGTGGAATTCCTTTTTCAGGTATAATAGAAAAAGTAAAACCTAAAGCTTATACAGAAGAATATAAAGTGATGGATTTGGCTTTAAAGTTTTATCAAAACAACATTAATAGTCAAGAGGGAATACAAGCAAAAGAATATTTAAAGAGACGTTCTTTGGATGAAAGTGTGATTAAAGATTTTCAATTAGGGCTTGCTCTTTTTTATGAAAATGCTTTATATCAGTTTCTTACTAGCAAAAAGTATTCATCGACCTTATTAGTTTCTCTTGGATTAATTAATCAAAGCAATGGTGAAGTACGGGATGTGTTTAGGAAAAGAATTATGTTTCCTATTCATGATTTAGATGGGAATGTTGTTGGCTTTACCGGACGAATTTATGAAGATAGTACCCAAGCTAAATATATTAACTCAAAAGAGTCCGTTATTTTTAAAAAGGGGAAAATATTATTTAATTATCATCGTGCAAAGCAAGAAATTAAGCGAAAAAAAGAAGTTGTGATTGTTGAAGGAAATATGGATGCAATTCGTATGTATGCATCAGGCATAAAAAACGTTATTGCCCTTATGGGGACAAGCCTTACTCAGGATCAAGTTAAAATTATTAAAAATTTAAGAGCAAAAGTTATTTTAATGTTTGATAATGATGAGGCTGGGGAAAAGGCAACTTATCAAAATGGAATGATTTTAGCTTCATCGGGAATAGATGCTTCAATTGTTCGCATAAGTGATCAAAAAGATCCAGATGAGTATATTATCAAAAAAGGAATTGATGCTTTAAAAAATAATATAAAACATCCTATTACTTTCCTTGAATTTAAGCTTAAATATTTTAAAAAAGATAAAGACCTTAATAAAGTAGAAGATTTAGCCCATTATATTAAAGAGATTATTATTGATTTAAAAAATATTCCTGATGAAATAACAAGAGAACTTACTTTAAAAAAGATTAGCAAGGAATATCAGATCTCACTTGATTTGTTAAAAAGAGAGCTAAATAAACTAAATATTAAGCAAAACAAACAGGTTGAACAAAAAAAACTTGAAAAAAAGAAGATTTCGAAGTATGATAGAGCATGTCAGACCATTTTGTATTTCATGATGAATGATGAGAAATTCGTTTTGAAGTTTAAAAAAGAGCTAGGATATTTTAGTGAAAAGAAATATCGTAACTTAGCAAACGAAATTATTTATTTTTATGAAATCAATAAAAAGATTGAATTTAGTGATTTTATTTCTTTTATAAATACAAAAGATGATCTTGCTGATGAGGCAATGGATATAATTAGAGCATGTAAAATAAATGATTTTGATATTCAAGTGTTTGATGAATGTATTATGGTAGCTAAAAATGAAATGGTTAAAAACGAAATACGTATTTTAAAAGAAAAGATTCAAGAATGTAGTGATAGTAGTGAAGAAATAGAATTAGCAAAACAGCTGATTAATTTAAAAAAAGGATGTGTAGGAAATGAAAAATAATGAAAATGAAGAGGTAAAAACGCCTCAAAAAATTGTCGAAATTAAATCATTAGAAGATCGAATTAAAGAGTTAATTGAACTTGGTAAGAAGCAAAAATATGTTACTTTTGAACAATTAGTAGATAGTTTAAAAGGACTTGAAATGGATAATGATTCTTTAGATGAGATTTATAATCGCCTTATGGATAACGATATTCAAGTTGTTGCTGAAGGAGAAGAGGTAGCAAATGAAGAAATTCCTAAAGATTTAGAAGAGCCGATTATTTTAGATGATGCTGAAATTACCAAAGATATTAATATTAATGATCCAGTTCGTATGTATTTAAAAGAAATTGGTAGAATTAGTTTGCTTTCTCCTGAAGAAGAATTAGAGTTAAGCGAAAAGGTAGCAACAGGAGATGAAGATGCTAAAAATAAGCTAGCTGAATCTAATCTTCGTTTAGTTGTCAGTATTGCTAAAAGGTATGTAGGTAGAGGGCTTTTATTCTTAGACTTAATTCAAGAAGGAAATATGGGGTTAATGAAAGCTGTTGATAAATTTGATTGTGATAAAGGATATAAATTTTCTACTTATGCTACATGGTGGATTAGACAAGCTATTACAAGAGCTTTAGCAGATCAAGCAAGAACAATACGCGTTCCTGTTCATATGGTTGAGACAATTAATAAAATGAGTCGTATACAAAGACAGCTTACACTTGAACTTAATAGAGAGCCAAGTGAAGAAGAACTTGCTAAAAAGATGGGAATTAGTATTGATAAAGTAAGAGAGGTTATTAAAATCAGTCAAGAACCAGTATCTCTTGAAACGCCAATAGGAGAAGAAGATGATTCCCATTTAGGAGATTTTATCAAAGATGAATCAAGCATGTCTCCTGAGGAATATGCAACAAATGAAATATTAAAAGAAGAAATTAAAAGTGTACTTATGACTTTACAAGTAAGAGAGCAAGAAGTATTAGAGCTTCGTTTTGGTCTTATTGATGGAACTTGTCATACTTTGGAAGAGGTTGGTAAGAAATTTAATGTAACAAGGGAGCGTATTCGACAAATAGAAGCTAAGGCTTTACGTAAATTGCGCCATCCATCAAGAGCTAAAAAACTAAAGGATTTTTTATCTGATTAATGATGAATTTAAAACTTAAAGTGATAGCATCTTTTGTTGATCAAAAAGATACAGTAATTGATATAGGCTGTGATCATGCTTATTTAGCGATTTATTTAAAAAAAAATAATCTTGCTTTTGATGTATATGCTAGTGATATTCATGTTAATGCTTTAAATCGTGCTAAGAAGAATATTAAAGAAGCTAATTTAAAAATAACAACTTATCTTTCAGATGGTTTTAAAAATATTAATAACGAGCATATCGATACTGCTGTTATCGCTGGAATGGGTGCTGATACAATTTTAAACATTATAAAAAATGTTCCTTTACATATTAAAAAAATAATTATTAGTAGTAATAATCATCATGCTTTGTTAAGAAAAGCTCTATATCATAGAAAGTTTTATATTAAAAAAGAAGAAGTTATTTATGAAAAAGGAAAGTACTATGTAATTATGCTTGTTACTAGAAATGCCATAAAAGAAAACTTTCTCTCTTTAAAATATGGGAAAAGTAAAAATAAAGAATATTTTCTTTATTTAAAGAAAAAAGAATATGATGTTCTAAAAAAGATACCTAAAAGAAAGATATTTAAGAGAATCAAACATAAAAAGAATTTATTTGATTTAAATTTAGTTATAAAAAGAATTTAGGATTATTACTTGATATTACTTTTGTTTTAGTAATATCATTTTTTATTGTATTTGTAAAAGAATTAGATCTTGTTTTACTAAAATCTTTTAGAGTATTAAGTATCGTTTTGGCATTATTAATCATTGGTCTAGCTTCTTTATATAAAGGAATTACTTGATTAGCTACGTTTAATGTTTTAGAAATACCTGATATTACTTTAGTAAAATTTAAATTAGTTTTATATGGAGAACCAAACATAGATTATCACCTAATATAATATATGCAAAGTTATAATCAAAATACTATTTTTTCATCAATTTTGCCCAAAAGATAATCAGCAGATATATGATATTTACTAGCAATTGTGTAAAGAAAGGGGGTAGCAATAATAGTTCTTCCTCTTTCATAATTAGCAATAGCGGATCTAGCCATATTTAATTCTTCAGCTAATTTTTCTTGAGTAAGTTTATATTCTTTTCTAAATTCCTTAAGGCGTATTCCTGATTTTAAGGGATCTATATTTTCATAAAAGTTATGATATGATTTTTCTTTAGTTAATTCAAATAAATAATCAAAAGATACGCGAAAATAATTACATAATGTGTTTAAATGTTTGGTAGGGATAATAGTATATTCTGTTTCATACTGATTGTATAAGCCTTTATAAACATTTAAAATATTAGCAATTTCATATTGTTTTAAATCTTTACTTTCTCTTAATTCAATTAATTTCTTATTATATATCATATTATTTCACCAAATTTATTTTCTCATGGTTTATTATGTTATAGAAAAAAGTCCCAAAATAGAAACATTTTCCTTGACTTTTTATCTAGCCCAATTTATAATTTAAATATAAGCTAGGAAACTCATCTATCATAGCTTATATTTACACCTAAATAAATGAAGGTGTACTTCACAGAAAAGAGGTAAGTTATGAAGTTTGAAGTATTAAAAAGAAGTCATTTAAAAAGAAATATTATCATAGGAGTATTTGCAGTTGCTATCATATCAGCCAC
>CALVHI010000044.1 GCA_944327365.1 uncultured Bacilli bacterium | reverse complement strand
GATCTATAATGGAACAAGTACTAGTACAACCGGAAGTGGAACCCAACTACAGACAAGTACATTTTCCATAGATAGTAATACATACAATAATAACGCCTATGTAGGATACATGTACTCATTAAATAATGTCCATGGAACAGGAACAGATAGTGGAATAAAGAAGATAGTCGATAACTTTTATCGAGATCATATTGCTGGAGAATATGAAGATTATATCAGTAAAGAAGCAGGATTCTGTGGAGATAGGACAAGAAGTACAAGTGAAAGTTCACTCAATAATTCAGGAGGAACGGGAACAACAGAAACTTATTATGGAGCATATATCAGATTAGTAAATAGTTCCAAAAATCCAACGTTTGAATGTAGTGATGAGGTGCATGACTTGTATACTGCACAAGAAAGCAGTAAAGGGAATCATGCTTTAACATACCCAATTGGACTCATCACAGCCGATGAAGTAGCCTATGCCGGAGGAAGATGGACCACTAGCAATAGTAGTTATTACCTATATACTGGACAAACTTACTGGACCATGTCTCCGTCTTTCTTTAACGGCGGTTATGCTTGCGTGTTTTATGTGAATTCGCGTGGCTACCTCGACTACAACGGCGTGAATAGGGGCTTTGGTGTGCGCCCAGTATTAAATCTGGATGCTGGTGTAACAATAAAATCAGGAAATGGCACAGCAAATTCTCCATTTGTAGTCTGACTAACTGACAGTATTTGATAAAGCAAAAATGATGAAATTAATTAAATTTAAAAACAGGCATAAAAGTCTGTTTTTATTATTCTATAAAAGCCAAAACAAAATTAGTAAGTAAATAACTCATCCCAAAGCTAAGGGTTAAAACTAATAATCTAGCTTCAATTACTTTACCCGTTTTCATAAACTTTTCCCAATGTATCCCATTTAAAATAAAAACCGAAAGCAAAGTAAAAAAAACATATAAATAAATATCAATCCCCATTAATGTTCATCCTCATATCTTTCTATAGCGTTTACTCTTTTCAAATGTCTTTCCTCATTAGGAGCCTTCGTATTTATAAATGTATCAATCATATTTTTTACCAAATTAAAATCTGGAGTAGCCTCACTACCTATAGCAATCACATTCGCTCCATTATGATTTTTCCCTTTAAAAGCATCATCTACACTAACAGCCCTAACACATCGAATCCCTTTAACTTTATTTGCAGCAATACTCATCCCTACCCCTGATCCACAAATCAATATTCCCAAAGAGCCTTTATTTTGTCCAACCATTTCCCCAAGTTTAAAAGCAAATTTTGGATAATCATCAAGAGGATCATTAGGAATTCCAATATCTTCTACATTAATCCCATTTTCTTTTAAATACTTAATAATTTTATTTTTTAATAAAACACCTCTATGATCACAACCAATATATATTTTCAAAATATAATCACCCATTTAATTGTATCAAAGAAAAGAAAAAAAAGAAAGGAAATACCATTAAGTATACTTAAACTTTACTTAAAATGTAAATTATCTTATAATATTTATGGTGATATTTATGTTTACAGATACGCATTGCCATATATATAAAGAATACTATGATAATATAGATCAAATAATTAAGAATGCCAAAGAAAATCATGTAAATCGCATTATTAATAATGGCTGTGATAAAAAAAGTAATGAAGAAGTATTAAGATGGATTAAAATAATTCCTAACATGTATGGAGCTTTAGGAATCCACCCAGAAAATGTTCTTAATTATCAAGAAGAAGATCTTAACTGGTTAGAAAAAGAGTTAAAAAGCCCCAAAATAATAGCAATCGGTGAAATTGGCTTAGATTATCACTATACTAAAGAAAACAAAGAAAAACAAAAAGAGCTTTTAAAGCGCCAATTAGATCTAGCAACTAAATATAACCTACCAGTAATCATTCATTCTAGAGACGCAACACAAGATACAATAGAAATATTAAAAAATTATCAGCTAAAAGGCGTAATTCATTCATTTTCAGGCTCTAAAGAAACAGCGCAAATATATATTAAAATGGGTTATTTATTAGGAATAAACGGCGTAATAACATTCAAAAATTCTCATTTAAAAGAAATAATAAAAGATATCCCCCTAAAAAACATTATACTAGAAACAGATAGTCCATATCTAACACCAGTTCCATATCGAGGCACAAAAAATGAACCTGCCAGAATCCTTGATATAGCTAAATTTATTTGTTTAGAAAAAAACATAGAATTAGACCAACTAGCAACAATTACCAACGAAAACATCAAGCGAATTTTTGACATTTAAACAAATTTATGTTATGATTGTTGTACCAATGAGGTGATTAAATGTTGAGTAAATGCAAATTTTACTTAAGTCATATAGCCAAAATAGGAATAATCATTACTTGTATTTTTGCACTTAGTGCCTCTTCATCAAAAATAGAAGCACATACAACAAACAAAAATATTAACAAAAGTGTTGATTTATCTACAATGGCCATTTATATTAATAAAGAAGAAGAGCAAAAAGCAAATGAAGAAGCATTACAAACCTATCTATGGGGATCATTAGACAGTTATACCGGGGATTTAACTGGATATGGAGCAAACTGCGCCCTATGTACTGGATTTCTTGCTTGTACAGGAGCTGATGTTCGAGATGGGACTGACACTTACATAGATAAAACTTACGGAGAAGTTAGAATTGTTGCGTCTTCTAAAAACTTACCATGTGGTAGTATTATCCGTTTTGAAAGCAAAAGAATCAGCGAAGACCCAATAATAGCTATCGTCTTAGACCGAGGGGTATTAGGAAATGATATTGATTTGTTAACACCGAGTGAAGAATATGCCTATAATTATGTTGGTAGAAGCTCTATTACATATGATATTTTAAGATTTGGATGGGAAAAATAACCCATCTTTCTTTAGATAGAAGAAAGATTGAAAATAAAAAAGAAATATTTTCATCTTCGTTTGTGGCTAAAGCAAACGAAGTGAAGCGGAAAGGAATGTTTAAAAAAATGGAAATAAAAGCGAAAAAAAGTTTTGGACAAAACTTTTTACAAGACGAAGAAATATTAAAAAAGATAGCCAATACAAATAAAACAAACATAGATGATTTAATTATAGAAATTGGCCCAGGAACAGGAGCCCTAACAAAATATTTAAAAGAAAAAAACAGTTTTTTAATTTGCTATGAAATAGATGAAAGATTAAAAGAAAAATTATTAAAACTAGAAAATGCTAAAACAAAAATTATTTTTAAAGATTTTCTCCAAGCAAACATAGAAGAAGATAGCCATATATTTCCTTATAAAAACATTTATATAATAGCTAATATTCCCTATTACATCACAACACCAATCATAAAAAAAGTTATTAATTTAGAAAATCTCAAAGAAATGACTTTATTAGTACAACAAGAAGTTGCCAACCGTCTTACAGCCAAGCCAAAAACTAAAGAATATGGCTCCCTAACCGTGTATTTAAATTACTATTTTAATGTAACTTATTTATTTCCTGTAAACAGACAAGCTTTTAAACCAATCCCCAAAGTAGAAAGTGCCACAGTTCTCTTTAAAAGAAAAGAAAAACCCTACGTAAAAGATGAAAAACTCTTATTTAAGCTAATTAATGATGCTTTTAAAATGAAAAGAAAAACCCTGAAAAACAATTTAAAAGAATATAATTGGCCCAAAATAAGACAAGCCTTAAAAGAAAATTATAGTGAAACCATTAGAGCTGAAGAACTAAGTTTAGAGCAATTTATTGATATAGCAAATACTCTAGCTTAGTTTTTTAATTTCTAAAAATAAAAGAAAAACATATAGTTTAATGGTGAATCTTATGAAATTAAGACGAGGAGATTTAGTAACAAGGAAAAGTTATAATCACGATACGGTCTTTAAAATTACTAATATTAAAAATGAAATTTACTATCTTAAAGGTGTTGAAGTAAGACTTTATGCTGACAGTCCAGAAGAAGATTTAGTAAAATTTCTAGAAAAAGACCCTATAAATCTAACAGAAGAAATAAAAACACCTGAAATACCAGAAGACAGAAATGAATACTTTTATTTGCCAGCTAAAATTCTCCATATTGATGGAGACAAAGAATATTTGGAAAAATGTCTAAGCTTCTATAAAAAGAAAGGTGTATTAGCAATAGGAAGGAAAATAAGCGAAGAACACATTTATGAAGCAATTTTACCCCTTTTAAAAGAATATAAACCAGATATTGTCGTAATCACTGGTCATGATGCTTATTATCGTAAAAAGGGGGCTATTAATGATTTAAAAAGTTATAAAAACTCAAGTAATTTCATTAAAGCCGTAAAAGTAGCAAGAAACTATGAATTTTCACACGAAAAGCTCGTAGTGATCGCTGGAGCTTGTCAAAGTAATTATGAAGAATTAATTAAAGCCGGAGCTAATTTTGCATCAAGTCCCGGAAGAATTAATATTCATGCTCTTGACCCAGCAATCATTGCTACAACTCTGGCACTAACAGAAAGAAGTAAACAAATAAATTTATTAAGTTTACTCGACAAAACCAAATATGGCCACAATGGAATGGGTGGCATAAAATGTAGTGGTCTCATGTACGTAGGCTACCCTAGATAAGGAGGACTAGTTGAACATAGAAGAAGTAAAAGAAGAAATAAAAAGAAACTTAAATAACAACGTAATAATAAAAGTGTATGGAATGCGCGGTAAAACAAGTATCTATCAAGGAAAGATTCATGCCATTTATCCTAATTTATTTACTATATTAGATAATAAGGTTGAAAAAAGTTTTACATATCGTGATGTACTAATCGGCGATATTAAAATAAAATATATGTAAAATACTTGCAAGTTTAAGAGTTTTGCTATACAATATAAGTAAGTTGAAAGACTTAGGAGGGAAGAATTTATGCAAATTACATCAGTAAACGTTCGCAAGATCGAAAAGGAAGGCTCAAGAATGAAAGGGATAGCATCTATTCTCTTAGATGATTCTTTTGCAGTTCATGACATCAGAATTATAGAAGGAGACAATGGCCTATTTATCGCTATGCCTAGTAGAAAAACGGCTACTGGTGGATATAGAGATATTGCTCATCCAATTAATCCAGATGTACGTAAAATGTTTGAAGATGCAATTTTAAAAGCATATAACGAAGCTGAATAAGACTTGGAAATCCAAGTTTTTTTCATAATTATAAATATTTTTCATAAAATTTATTAAAGGAGAAAATTTATGGAAAATAAAGAAATTATGGAATTTGGTTCACACGAATTAAAACTTATAGATCGAAGAGAAATATCTTTAACTGGTATAAAAAAAATAACAAGTTTCGATTCAGAAGAATTTTTATTAGAAAGTAATATGGGGCCAATCCTAATTAAAGGAACGAATCTTGAAATAATGAAACTAGATACACATGACGGAAATGTAAAAATTAAAGGTAAAATAAATGGGCTAAATTACTTAGATAACAAAGAAAAAGTTAAAGAAGAAAGCTTAATTTCCAAATTATTTAAATAATGAATGCAAATATTCAATTAATCGCTTTAACTACATCGTTTCTCTATGGCTTCATCTTCTATTATTTATTTAAAATTAATAATAAAATTATCAAAAACAAAAAAGCCTTTTATCAAAGCATAATCACCATCCTATTAATGTACAACGTTGTTTTACTTTATATTATCATTTTATATAAAATAAACAACGGCATATTTCACCTATATTTTTTCTTTATGATGATCTTAGGATTTTATCTCAACACAAAGTTTACAAAAAAAATATTAAATAATGTAAAGTTTCAAAGATTAATTGAAAAAATCTCTTTTAAATGTTATACTATAAAAAATAGGGGTGATAACCATAAAACACAAAGTAACCAAAAAAGAGCGTCGTAGACTAACAATTTTCGTTTTAGCATTTTTCTTTATCATTGGCTTTACTTGTATTAATATTTTCCCAGACTGGTTAAAGATTATGAATAACAATCAACAAATCAAACATCTACAATCTTCATATGAGAATCTACTAGATACTCAAGAAGCCTTAAAAGCTGAAGTCCAAAAATTGCAAGACCCTGAATATGTAGAAAGATATGCCAAAGAAAAATTTTTATACACAAAAGAAGATGAAATAATTATAAGAAAAACAGATACCAACTAATATCTGTTTTTTAACATTTAGCGATTTTCAAAAAATCTATCAATACTTACCCCAAGTATTTGCGAAATATTCCATAAAACAGGAATGCTAATCCCTTGAACTTTACCGGTCTCTAAAGAGCCAATAAGTCCAGTTGATACATTACACATATGAGCCATCTTAGCTTGACTTATTCTTTCATTTGGATGATTAAGATTATAAAGCCCCCGATAATATCGAACATTAGCCCCAATAATTTTAAAAAGATCGCCTCTTGTTTCCTTAATATATAACATAAGATACTCCTCTCATAATAAAGTCAAGTAATTTCTACAAAATTTTTAACTTTATTTTTACTTTCTAGATTTTTTTAATTAGTT
>CALVHI010000043.1 GCA_944327365.1 uncultured Bacilli bacterium | reverse complement strand
ATTGTTTTTTCCAGAAATAAGTCTTATAATCTCGTTAATTCATTTAAAAACTGAATTTACTCTAAAATCTTGCGAAACATTTTATATTTAGCTTAAAACTGTGTATTTACGACTTAAATTAACTCGGTTTATTGATTTAAACAAATTATTTGCTTTCTAATAAAATTGTAATTGGACCATCATTAATAATATTAACTTGCATGTTTGCTTTGAAAATGCCTGGTTTAGTAACGACATATTCGTTTAACTTTTGGTTAAATAGTTCATATAATTTTTTGGCTTCTTCACTATTTAATGCATCAATATAAGATGGCCTATTTCCCTTTTTAGTATTCGCATATAAAGTAAATTGACTAATACAAAGAATTTCTCCTCCTACATCTAAAATCGATTTATTCATAATATTTTTCTCATCGTCAAATATTCGTAAATGAACTACTTTTTTAACGAGCTTATCAATATCATCTATGGTATCATTTTGCGTAAATCCAACAAGTAATACTAAACCTTTGGAAATCTCATTAATTAATTTACCATCTACCCAAACACTGCTATTGACACTTCTTTGGACTAATACTCTCATAAACTACTCCTATTTACTTTTTTAACAAAACTAAGCATTTCTAAGTCGAAAATAATTCTTTCTATTTCTTCTTTATTTTTAACTCTAATGGTCAATTCATATTGATAAGCATTGGGATATTCTTTTGTTTTAAATGACTCGATATGAATCATTCTCTTAGTAAATGCACCAATAATGTCTAACAAATAATTTTTATTATTATCACTCTCAATATAAAGATCTGTCATATAAACGGAATTTGCCATATCATTCCAATTAGCTTCAATTATTCTTTCTTTTTTCAAAACAATATTGGGACAAGTTCTTTTATGAATAGTTATTCCTGAACCTTTAGTAATAAAACCAACTATTTCATCGCCCTTAACTGGTTTACAACATTTAGCAATATTTACAAGAATATCTCCCATACCAGCTATAATAATATCATTTTTATAAATCCCCTCTTCTTTTGATGGTTTAGATTTTTTTTCAATCAAAGCATCTTCTACATTAGCTTTATTTTCTTTCGTTAAATTAATAATAAAACCTGCTGTATAGCGAAGTGTACCAATAGATAGATATATATCATCGATATCTTTTAATTTTAAATCCTTTAGAATCTTTTTGATGTTTTCATCATTCATAACTTCATTAAATGATAACTTTCTTTTACGTAATTCTTTTTCTAAAATATCTTTTCCTTTTAAAGTCATGAATGTTTTTTCTTGTTTACTAAAATAAGACTTTATCTTATTTTTAGCTTGATTCGTTTTAACAAAATTTAGCCAGTCTTTATTGGGAGAACTATTTGGATTGGTTTTAATTTTGACAATATCATTATTTTCTAATTCATGATTTAAGGGGACAATGACATCATTTACGATTGCTCCTACAGTTTTATCTCCAACACAAGAGTGAATGCGATAAGCAAAGTCAATTGGTGTAGACCCTTTGGGCAATTCCATAACATCACCTTTGGGCGTAAATACATAAATCATTTCTGCTAACATATCACTAGTTACAGCTCTCTCAAAAGCTAGATCATCAACTTCTTCATGGGTTTCTATTAAATTACGAAACATCTCTAGTTTTTGTTCCATAATATCTTGCCCTTTTCTTGTTCCATGCTCTTTATAAGACCAGTGAGAAGCTAGACCCTTTTCTGCAAACTCATCCATTTCATATGTTCTAAACTGCACTTCAAATAGATGCCCATCTACACCAAAAACCGTTGTATGTAAACTTTGATACATATTAGCTTTTGGCATAGCAATGTAATCTTTAAAACGATTGGGAATTGGCCTATATTTAGCATGAACAAGACCTACTGCTAAATAACAATCGCTAACATCCTCTAGAATAACCCGTAAAGCTAAAATATCATAAATTTCATTCCATTTCTTTCCACTTGATAGTTTATTATAAATGCTATGAACACTTTTTACTCTTCCCTTAATTTTAAACTTTAATCCTTGTTCAGTTAAAATATCAGTAATACTTTCTTGCATTTCTTCTAAAGAATTATTAAGTTCCTTCTTAGTTTCTTTTAATTTTCCCAAAATATCTTCATATACATCAGGTTTAGTATAATATAAACATAAATCTTCTAATTCACTTTTAATAGAATTTATCCCCAAACGATGGGCAATTGGGATTAAAACTGCCATTGTCTCATATGCTTTTGCTTTTTGTTTTTTAGGATTAATCGCATAATTAGTACGCATATTATGAAGTCGATCAGCTAGCTTAATAAATAAAACACGGACATCTGTAGCTAATCCTACTAAAACTTTTCTTAAATAAATAGCACTTGACTCTGAATTGTCTACTAACTCAAGTTTATTAATTTTAGTTATAGAATCAACAATAGTAGCAACCACCGAACCAAATTTTTCTTCTACTTCGTCTAAAACTGTCTCTCCATTATTCATTACTTCATGTAGTAAAGCTCCAATAATGGTTGTAGCATCTACATTCAAATCATTTACAATCTGAGCTACATGTAAAGGATGAGTAATAAAATCTTCTTTTGTAAGTCTCTTCATTCCTTTGTGCTTTTCTAATGCAAATTGATAAGCTTCTTTGATTTTTAATAAATCATCTGTATCTTTAATATTTTCTTTAATCTTCTCATAAACACTTTCAAATGTTATGCTATCATCTTTTTTCATCTAAATCTCCTCTTGCTTAATATCTCTGTGGTATTTTTTAAGCTCGTCTTTTACATAAAAATCTAACTCTTTTATTTCAAGACAAAATATATCATTTACCATTTCTCCTAAATCCAATGATCTTGAGCTTGTCCATTTATAAGTCTTTAAATAGTTCCATATATCTTCTTCATGAATAAAAGTAAACCCTTTTTTATGAATTTCTCTTACTTTACTTTTTAAAGCAGGTAAAAGTCGCTGATATAATTCTGCTACATTTTTAAATTTAATTTCGCTATTCATATTATCACTCACTTTATTTTCTAAATTAAATTTGCTTTCATATATTTAATTATATACTAAATCATTAAATTTTAAAAGAGGAACGTAAATGAAAAATAAATTTTTAAAAGCTACCTTCATTTTAATGATTGGAGGGTTAATTACTAAATTATTAGGATTTACTATTAGAATTATTTATACGAGAATGGTAGGTAGTGATGCGATTAATCTATATTCTTTAGTTATGCCTACCTATTCTCTTTTACTTACTATTGCCACATTATCTTTGCCTATCGTTATTTCAAAACTAATTAGTGAAGCTAAAACTAAGAGTATTAAAATACTAGCTAATGCCACTATAATTACGCTTATCATTAATATTTGTGCTATTATTATCATTTATTTTACCAAAGATTTTATTGCTAATAATCTTTTACATGATCAAAGATGTAGCATACTATTGATGGCAATGGCGCTAACATTTCCCTTTGTTTCTATCTCCAGTATTCTAAAAGGATATTTTTATGGAAAACAAAAAATGGTTCCTCATACAATTTCTAATATTATTGAACAAATCGTACGTATTGCTTTAATCTTTTTGATTATTCCTTATTTAGTAGAAAAAAGTATTGTCTATGCAGTCATGGGATTGATTTTGATTAGTATTGCCTCTGAATTAGCGTCTATTCTAACATTTTTAGTTTTTGCTCCCAAAAAGTTTAAGATAACTAAACAAGATATCAAACCTGATATGAAAACGACTAAAGAAATTTTATGTATATCTGTACCCACTGTATCTGGAAGATTAATTGGGAATATTGGCTTCTTTTTTGAACCAATTATTCTTACTAATATTTTATTATATGTAGGATATTCTATGGATTTTATTTTAAATGAATATGGTGCATATAATGCTTATACGATTAGTTTGCTTGCTATGCCTTCATTTTTTATTACAGCTATATCTTCAAGTTTACTTCCAGAAATATCAAAGTTTTACTATCATGAAAATTATAATATGGTTAAAAAAAGATTAAAACAAGCGATAATATTATCTTTTATCGTTGGTATAATATTTTCTGCTTTTATTTATATTTTTAGAGATGTTTTATTAATTACTTTATATGATACAACAAAGGGAGAAGAATATATTCAAGTTCTTGCTCCATTCTTTGTGCTATTTTATTTAGAAGGACCACTTCAAAGTGTATTACAAGCAATAGGAAAAGCAAAAGCAACTATGATCATTACTTTAATAGCAGTGCTTATTAAACTTGGAACTATGACTATATTATCATTATGTCATATTGGCTTGTATTCTTTAGTTATCGCGGAAATAATTGATATATTTATTATTGTTATATTATGTATAAATGCAATAAGAAAAGAACTATATCACTATTTATAAGTTTAATTAGTTATACTTGCAAGTTCTCTTTTGGCTTTAATTGTTTTATTTTCAATATTTACTCTTTGTACTACAAATAACATAATGACAACATTAATTGTAAATGATCCACCATAGCTTAAAAGAGGAAGTGGTACTCCAGTTAAAGGAATTAATGCTAATATACCAAGTAAATTAATTAATATATGAAACAATAAATATAAAAAAACACCATAAGCTAAAATACTTAATCTTAAATTTTCAGCTTCTCTTGCAATACGAAGTATCCTCCACAACATAACCATATATCCTAAAATAAGCACTATTCCAACAATTAATCCTAATTCTTCTACAATAATAGGAAAGATAAAATCAGTATGACTTTCAGGCAAATATAAGTATTTTTGACTGCTGTTTCCTAACCCTACCCCAAATAGACCTCCATTATGAATAGCAATAAAACCATTGCATACTTGATATCCAGTATTTTCTTGATATCTTTCACAAGGATTTCTAAACTCAAAACGTTGTAGTTGCATTGAATTAAATATCTCAGTACCACTATAAAGTAAAGCTAAAACAGCAACACCTAAACAAACTGCACCAATTTTTAAAACTTTAATAATATTTTGCTTAACATAAGGAATACTTAAGAAAACAAAGAAAACGATTCCGCATATAATTAGGGCTGTTCCAAAATCTGGTTGCATAGCAATTAAAACAGCAATAATTAGGCAAATGGCAATAGGAATTAAGAAAGAATAAATATTATCTGTTTTCTTCTTTTCTAATCTACTATAAGCAGTAGCAAGAAAAACAATGATAATAGATTTGGCAAATTCACTAGGTTGTAGTGCAAAAGGCCCTAAATCATACCAACTTCGAACATTATTGGTTAATCCACCATAAATTAATAAACCTAATAAAGCAATAATAATCCCTATAATAGCAAAAGGGCTAATATATTTATATTTACTAGTTGGAAATCTAATAACTATTAAAAAACCTATAATAAAGGCCCCAATTAAAAATATTGCTTGTCTAAGAAAAAAATGATATTGAGGAACATTATATCTAAGTACTGTAGATACACTAGAGGATGAGAAAATCATTATAAGCCCTACAATACTATAAATAATCATTATTAAAAGTAACCATATATCCATTTTACTTAAAAGCTTCTTCATGATATACACCCTATTAATAGTTTATCATATTCCATAATAATTTTAAAGAAATTTTATAAATTATCTTTTTTTAATGTCAAAATAGTGCCTAAATGAGTAAACTATAATAGATACATAAAGGAGGTATAAATATGTATTATTATGGAAATAATGGCTACTACGGTGGTGGCTATGGTGGATACCAACCTTGTAATACAGGTTATGCTGGATATACCAGTGGCTATGGCATAGGTGCTGCTATATGGATTGTCTTATTTATTTTGCTTGTCATAATTATAGGCGCTGGTTGGAGCTTTGGCAATAATAACTAGGAAGAGTTTTCTTCCTTTTTATTTTACAAATGTTTAAATTTATGGTAAAATAAAGCCACTTAAGGGGTGTAGTTTATGAAATTGCCAAATATTATTATTCTTGATGAAGTAGATAAAAAACTTAGAGAAATTAGCCAAGAAGTGAGCTTTCCTTTATCTAAAGAAGATAAAAAACATATTAAAGATATGATTGATTATTTAAAAATGAGCCAAATAGAAGAATATGAAAAAAAATATAATTTAAGAGCAGGTATGGGATTAGCTTATGTTCAGACGGGTATTTTAAAAAGAATCTTTGTTATTGTTGAAGAATTAGATGATGGATCATTTAAAGATTATATTATTATTAATCCAAAAATTATTAGTCATAGTGAAGAAATGATTTATGTTGGTGAAGGTGAAGGATGTTTAAGTATTAATAGAGAAGTGGAAGGAATAGTGCCTAGGTATGCTAGAATTACTGTTGAATATCAAGATTTAGAAGGAAATAATTTAAGAATTAGAGTAAGAGAAGATATAGCTATTGCTTTTCAACATGAAATAGATCATTTAAATGGAATATTATTTATTGATTATATTGATCCTAATAATCCATTTAAAGATGCTGATAAATATAGAGAAATCGAGTAGAGGAAAACAAATAAATTATTTTGCCCCTCTCACACCACCGTACGTACGGTTCGCGTATACGGCGGTT
>CALVHI010000042.1 GCA_944327365.1 uncultured Bacilli bacterium | reverse complement strand
ACCGCCGTATACGCGAACCGTACGTACGGTGGTGTGAGAGGGGCAAAATAATTTATTTGTTTTCCTCTACTCGATTATAATTTAAAAACTGTCGGGGTATAAGAAAGTAGCTGACTAACTGACAGTTTTGATAAATATCCACAACTTTGTTGTGGTATTTTTCTCATATAACATCATAAAGGGTTAATATTTTAAATATACTTTATTAGGAAGTGAAGATATGTTTTTGAGTTTGCTTAGCATTGTTAAAGATATGCTAATGTTTACAGGTAGTTATTCTAATGGAGTATTTCCCGAACCATTAAGTCCTGAGGAAGAAGAGGAGGCAATAACAAAAATGCTTAATGGAGATATTACTGCTCGTAATAAGTTAATTGAACATAATTTAAGGTTAGTTGCCCACATTGTTAAAAAGTTTGATAATTCTAAATATGATACGGATGATTTAATTAGTATTGGAACTATTGGTTTAATTAAAGGGATAGATTCTTTTAAAAAAAGTAAAGCTACAAAAATAACTACGTATGCTGCAAGATGTATTGAAAATGAAATATTAATGCATTTTCGTAGTAATAAAAAACAAGCTAGTACTGTTAGTTTAAATGATTCTATAGGATATGATAAAGATGGTAATGAAGTTAGTTTAATAGAAATGATTAAAGATGATTCTATAGATTTTGCTGATTCTATTCATTTAAAAGATAATATTTTATTATTAAAGAAATATTTTCATGTATTAAATAAAAGAGAACAAGAAATATTAATTAAAAGATATGGTTTATTAAATGAAGAAGAACATACTCAAAAACAGATAGCTAAAGATTTAAATATATCTCGTAGTTATGTGTCAAGAATAGAGAAAAGAGCGTTGTCTAAAGTATTAAAAGAATTTATGAAAGTAAGTGGGGATTTGTAAAAGATTCTTGCTTTTTTTGGCTCTTTAAAGTAAAATAATAACAGAAATGAGGTTACTTATGACAAATAAAGAATTAGCAGATTTAATATTTCCTAATATTACTAAAACACCAGAAGATTATGAAGCTATGTATCCTAAAAGAGACTTAATGGAGGGGGCTAAGGTTGTTCGTTTTGCTCCATCGCCAACAGGATTTATGCATATTGGTAATATGATGAGTGCAACTATAAATTATGTTCTTGCTAAATCAAGTGGAGGTGTCTTTTTTCTTCGTAATGAAGATACTGATCAAGCAAGAAGTGTAGAGGGAGCAGTTGAATTTATTCATCATGTTTTAAATTATTATGGAATTTATCCTGATGAATATGAGTATAATGGTAAAACAGTAGGAAATTATGGGCCTTATATTCAAAGTGAAAGAATAGAAATATATCATGCTTTTATTAAATATTTAATTAGTATAGGTAGAGCATATCCATGTTTTTTAACAAGCGATGAATTAAATGAAATTAGAGAATATCAAGCTAAATCTAAGAAAAGAATTGGTATTTATGGAAGATATGCTAAATTTAGAGATATTTCTAATGATGAAGCTGCCAGAAGAATAAAAAATGGCGAGAAATATGTAATACGTTTTCGTTCAAAGGGTGATTTTAATCGGAAATTTATTTTTGAAGATTTAACTAAGGGTAAAATTGAAATGCCTGAAAATGATATTGATGTTCCAATTATGAAAAGTGAAAACCTACTTCCAACATATCATTTTGCTCATGTTGTAGATGATCATTTAATGCGTACAACTCATGTAGTTCGTGGGGAAGAGTGGATGAGCAGTGTTCCTCTTCATTATGAACTTTTTAATGCTTTTGGCTATAAGATGCCTAAATATATTCATACATCATTAATTTTAAAGAAAGATGGCGATACAATTCGTAAGATTAGTAAAAGAAAAGATCCAGAAGCTTTAATGTTTTATTATGAAGAAAAAGGATATCCTACTCTAGCAGTTATTGATGCAGTACTTACGATTGCTAATTCTAATTTTGAAGAGTGGAGGACTAATAATCCCGATAAACCATTCTATGAGTTTCCATTTAGTCCAAAGAAAATGAGTTCAAGTGGAGCTTTATTTGACTTAGATAAACTAGATAATATTTCTAAAAATTATATTTCTAAAATGAGTGCAAGTAAGCTTTATGAAGAATACTTAACTTGGGCCAAAAAATATGATGAACATGTATATGAATTGATAAGTAAATATAAAGAAGATACTATTAATTTTTTAAATATTGAAAGAGAGACGAAAAAACCAAGAAAAGATTATGAAAATTATAGTAGTATTTTTCCTAAAACATGGTATATGTATGATGAAGAGTGGAATAAAACAATATCTTATGAATTTACTAAAATTATAAATAAAGATGAAATAAAAAGTATTATGCAAGCATGTTTAGATCAATATGATAGTAATGATGTAGAAGAAGTATGGTTTAGTAAGATTAAAGAATTGTGTGATCAAATGGGTTATCAATCTAATATGAAGGTTTATAAAGAAAATCCAGATCAGTATAAAGGGAGTATAGCAGATTTTACAACCGTAATACGTGTTGTATTAACTACTTCTAATATGACGCCAAACCTTTATGATATTATGAAGATTCTTGGAAGAAAGCGAATGATAGAGCGTTTAAATATTTTTATAGAAAAGTATAATTAATGTTAGAACATGTAAAACAAATAATATTAAATGCTTTAATTTATAATGAAAGAGATAATGATGAAGGAGTTTATACTTTTACCAATGAAAATATTAAAGACTATTTAAAAGATAGATCTGGGGCTAAAGCTTTGTCTATAGCTGGTAGTGGAGATCAATATTTTAATTTAGTGTTAAAGGGGTTTATGGATATTGATTTAGTTGATATTAATCCTTTAGTAGAGTATTATATTAAAGGAATAAAAGAAGTTATAATAAAAAGATATACTTATGAACAGTTTTTAGATTTAATGACGAAATTATTGAAAAAAGTATCTTTAGAACAAGAACGGCAAATATTTTATGCTTTATTAAAAGACATGCCATTAAAATATCGAATTTTTTGGCAAGAAATATTTAGCTATTATCAGACTTTACAAGAAAAGTATCAACGAAAGATTGGCTTATTTCAAATATTAACTCAAGATTATTATTTTTCATTAGAAGAGATTCGCTTTTTTAATACTTATTTAGAAAATAAAGAACAATATGAAATTTTAAGAAGTAAATTAGATACTATAAAAAGTTCTTTTGTTCATACTAATCTTTTTTGTTATCACCCTTTATGTCATTATGATTTAATCTTATGTTCTAATATTTTAGAATATACTTACCATCCCAATTTAAATATTCAAGTCTTACATACTTTATTTCAACCGTTAATTGGCTTATTAAATGATAACGGAATGATTTATGCTAGTTATATTTATCACTTTTATATGAACCAGGAAGTAAAGAATTTTCCTATTGGAGGATCTGTAATTACAGCAAGAGAATTGTTAAGAGAAGAGCTTCTATTTGTTCCTAGTATTCATCCAAGAGAACAAGATGCTGTTTTAGTTTTACGAAAGTAAATATTTTTGCTGTTTTTAATTGCTAAAAAGAAAATAATGTGATATGATTATAGCGCTGGTCTGTTGGTGAAGCGGTTAACACATTGCCCTCTCAAGGCAACATTCACGGGTTCAAATCCCGTACAGATCACCATTTATTTAAGTCAAGAAGTATGATAAATTTTAAAAGACATCTATTTAGATATGAATAGGTGTTTTTTGCTGATTTATATATTAGTATAGAAGATGTAAAGTAAAATAAAAAAAAGTAGCGTTCTTCTTTTATTTCATTTAAAATTATAATGAGTGATAAGAAAAGGTGAGTTAGATGAAGTTAATTAGTTTTGTTATTCCTTGCTATAATTCACAAGAATATATGGAAAAAGCGATTAATTCTTTATTAGGAGAAAAAGAAGATTTAGAAATTATTATTGTAAATGATGGTTCTAAAGATAAAACGTTAGATATTGCTTATCAATATAAAAAAAAATATCCTCATACAATTCAAGTTATTGATCAAGAAAATGGTGGTCATGGTAGTGGAATTAATGCTGGATTAAAAATAGCAAAAGGGAAATATTTTAAAGTTGTTGATAGTGATGATTGGGTGGATGCAGATAGTTTAAAACAAGTTATATATAGATTAAAGAAAATAGATGTCGATTTATTTATTGTAAATTATGTGTATGAAAAAGAGGGGAAAGCTAAAGAAATGTATTATCAAAATATTGTTCAGGAGCGAATTTTTACTTGGGATGAAGTAGGAAAGTTTCGGATAAGTGAATATTTATTAATGCATTCTGTTATTTATAAGACAAGTATTTTAAAAGCATGTCATCTAAATTTACCAAAGCATACTTTTTATGTTGATAATCTATTTGTTTATTATCCACTTCCTTTTGTTAAAACTATGTATTATTTATCAGTTCCTTTTTATCATTACTTTATTGGAAGAACAGATCAATCTGTAAATGAGAAAGTTATGATTAGAAGAGTAGATCAACAAATTAAAGTTACAAAGATGATGATTAATTATTTAGATCCTTTTCAAATAGAAAATAAGAATTTACGAAAGTATTTAATACATTATTTGGATATTATGATGACAGTTTCTACAATTCTTTGTAAACTTGCTAAAACTAAAAAGGCAGATAAAAAGATAAGAGAACTATGGGATGATCTAAATAAGCAAAATAAAAAAGTTAAAAAAAGTCTTAGAGTAGCTTATTTGGCTTTGTTGCCAAGAATTGTTTCGATACCGGGATATCGATTAGCTCGTAATATTTTTAAGTTTAATTAGGTGGTTAAAATGGATGTGAAAAAGTTTAAGATGATTGATGAAGAATTTGTTTGCATAGAGTGTAAAAAGAAAGTTAGTCCTTTAGTTTATACAGCTAGAGATCATTGTCCATATTGTTTGTGTAGTATTCATGTTGATGATTATCCGGGAGATCGTCTTGTAAATTGTCATGGCATATTAAGGCCAATAGATATAGAGTTTGCTAAGAAAGATGTGATTAAGATTGTATATCGTTGTGATGTTTGTGGGATGATTAAGAAAAATAAGATGGCTCGAGATGATAATTATGATTTGGTCTTAAAAATTATGAGTAAGAAAGTTTAAGGAGGAATTATGCCTATATTATTAACGAAAGAATTGCCAATAAAGTCTAGCATAAAAGATCATGTTCATTTTATATCTGAAATTAATCCTGATTTACCTTACGTAAATATTGGTATTTTAAATTTAATGTCAACTTTAGAAGATACTGAAAGAAATCTTATTGAAGTATTAGATACAAAATTTTTACAAGTTAAGTTAGACTTTATTTATTTAAAGACCAAAAAAACAAAGCAAGATTATTATCAAAAATATTATTTGCCTTTTTCTGAGATTAAAAATAAAGATTATGATGGTCTTATTATTACAGGTGCTCCTTTAGCTTTTGTTCCTTTAGAAGAAATTAGTTATTTGGAAGAGTTAAAAAAAGTATTAGATTATACAAAAGATCATGTACGTTCAACGATTTTTTTATGTTGGTCAGCTTCTTTTACTTTAAACTATTTTTATCAAATTCCTAAAAAAGTAAAACAGATTAAATCATCAGGTATATATCCTCATAAAATTTGCCAAAAAACAGCTTTAACAAAGGGATTAGATGATATTTTCTATATTCCTATATCAAGATATTTTACTTTAAATAAAGAAAATATTTTGGAACATAAGCAATTAATTTTAACGAGTATATCCCAAGATACAGGAGTATTTATTGTTGAAAGTATAGATAAAAAGCAAGTCTTTTTAACTGGACATGCTGAATATGATCGATACACTTTAGATAAAGAATATCAAAGAGATAGAAAAAAAGGCTTAAATATTAAACCTCCTCTTAATTATTATCAAAATAATAAACCAATTTGTTCATGGTGTTCATCTGCACGCATTCTCTATCATAATTGGCTTTATGAATATGTATATCAAGATCGTAAATGAATAATTTGCTTAAAATATAATTTCTTTTTACATCCAAGTTCAATAATCTTTGAGTTTGGATTTATTTTTTTTATAGTATCTGTTATAATTTTAATTTTTCCTTTTTCATAATAAGTTAGTTGAATTAAATCTTGATTATAATAAGCTTCAATTAAAGAATCATTTAATATACTTATTTCTTCTGGAAATAAAACTGGTTTATTACACTTTTTATTTTCTTCAATAGCTTTTATTATTTCTTTATTTGGGACTAAAGATTCAAAAGATTTCCATTTTATAAATCCACGATCTATCATGCTTGATGTCCTCCAATCTTTTCATTACGGCTTTTAATTGTTGAATCAGGAAGAAGACTAGAAGCTTTAAGTAAAGCATTTTTTCCATATTTTTCTTTAATTTCTAGTATAGCTTCAGCAATGCTTTCTTCTTCTTTGATATGCTCAATTTCATCAAATAAGTTTAATTGTATTCCCATCTTTTTTTCTAATCCACCACAAGATATATTTACTTTACGAATAGGAGAATCATCATAAAACTTGTCAAAAATGATAAGACAGTTTGCTAAAATATCTTTTTCTAAATCGGTTGGTTCACTTAATTTGATTTGATGATAAAAACTTCCCATGTTTTTAGAATAATTAAGACCGAAGCCAATCTTTGAACATGTTTTATGATTTTTATGCAAACGAATACAAAGTACTTCAACCATTTCTTTAATAATAATCTGAATATTATGACTATAATAATCTTTAAAAAGAACTTGACTGTGAGAATAAGATTGATCTAATACTGGTTTATTATCTTTAATGCGACTTAAATCAATTCCATTGGCATGATTCCATAACTCTATACCCATAATTCCAAATTTTTCTTTTAATTTTCCTTTATCATAATGGGCTAAATCATATAGATTATAAATGCCAAGTTGATTTAATTTCTTTTCCATCCTAGGACCAATTCCCCAAACTTTTGATAAGGGAGAGATATTCCATAATTTAGTAGGAATATCTTCATAGGTCCATTTTGCTATATAGTGATCATTATGTTTAGCTTCAATATCCATAGCTATTTTAGCTAGTAACATATTAGGACCAATTCCACATGTGGCACAAAGTCCGGTAGATGTTTTAATATCGTTTAAAATATCTGAAGCTAGTTGTTCATCTGTTTTTTGATACATCTTTAAATAATTCGTTACATCTAAAAAACATTCATCAATTGAATAAATGTGTAAATCTTCACTTGCTACATATTTTAAATAAATTTCTATTACTTCCCTTGATTTTTGTAAATATAAGTTCATTCTTGGTTTAGCAATAGTATATTTAACGGACTTAGGTATTTCATAAAGTCTAGTTCGGGATGGAATATTTAATGCTTTTAAATAGGGAGTAACAGCTAGAGTAATTGCTCCTTTTCCTTGATCGGGATTAGCTACTACTAAAGGATAGGCAAAAGGATCTAATCCTCTTTCAATACATTCTACTGAAGCATAAAAACTTTTTAAGTCAATACATAAAAAATTACGTTGTAAATAAACTTGTTCCATCTTCATCACCAATTTAATTATAACAAACATACGTATTAAATCAAGTGGAAAAAAATGGTAAAATAAAAATTAGAATTTCTAATTTCGGTTCTTAAACATTGAGGAGTGATGAAAGAAATTTTATCACTCTTTTTAGTGAAAAAAAATAGACATCAACGTCTAT
>CALVHI010000041.1 GCA_944327365.1 uncultured Bacilli bacterium | reverse complement strand
TTTACATTTAAATTTACTAAATTTTTTTTATTTATTTATTTTAGTTAGTAGTTATCTATTCTTATTTATTGTCAATGTCTTTTTTCATACTTTTATCCTGCTATCATTTTGGCTTTTTAAGAAATTTAGCTTGATTTGTGTTATACTAGATTAAGGTGATGAAATGAAATATTATGATGAAGATATAAAAGATGTTTTAAAGAGTTTAAATACGAATGAAAATGGTCTTACAAAAGAAGAAGTAAGAAAGCGATTAAAAGAGTATGGCCCTAATATATTAGAAGAGGGAAAGAAGAAAACAAAACTAAGTATTTTTTTGAAGCAATTTCAAAATTTGATGATTATTTTACTTCTTATTGTTGGTGTTTTATCTCTAATTTATGCTATTTTAGGTGATGGAGATTATTTAGACCCAATCGTTATTTTGGGGTGTACTCTTGTTAATGTTTTGATGGGGTATTTAGAAGAAAGTAAAGCAGAAGATGCAATAGAAAAATTAAAGCAATATACAAGTACAAAAGTAACAGTTAAAAGAGATGCATATCAATTAAAAGTAGATTCTAGGAATTTGGTTGTTGGGGATATTTTGGTTTTAGAAGCAGGGGATAAAATTCCCGCGGATGCGAGAGTAATCGATGCAATGTTTGCCAAAGTAGATGAGTCTATTTTAACTGGGGAAAGTGATTATGTTAGTAAAAGTGAAGAAGTTTTAGATGGTAAGAAAAATATTCATGAAATGAGTAATATGATTTTTGCAGGAACTAGTCTTGTTACTGGTAAAATAGTCGCTGTCATAACTAGTACGGGAATGGCTACAGAGATGGGTAAAATTGCTAGTTCTTTAAACAAAAATGAAGAACCAATTACGCCTTTACAAGTGAAAGTTAAAAAAATTAGTACTTTTATTTCCATTTTAGCGATCTTTTTAGTAGCATTCGTTCTTATTTTTGGTATGATTAAAGATTATGATGTTCTCTCTTTAATCATGCTTTCTATTTCTATGATTGTTGCTAGTGTACCAGAGTCTTTACCAATTGCGATTACGGCTACATTATCAATTGGGGTTAGTGCTATGGCGAAGAAAAAAGCTGTAGTAAGAAACATGGCAGCGATAGAAACACTTGGAGCAACAGAAATTATTTGTTCTGATAAAACGGGAACTATTACAACTAATCAAATGGAAGTTATCCGTCTTTTTGTCAACAATCAAGATTATCAACCGGATGATTTTGATTTTCAGCATTATCCTTTTTTTGTACGAATTATGGGTTTATGCAATAACACAGTATTAGACGAGAATAAAAAGTATTATGGAGATGCTGTTGAAGTAGCAGTTGCTAACTACTTAGCAAACTATAATATTTTAAAGGAAAATTTAGAAAAAGAAAATCCAAGAGTTATGGAAATTCCATTTGATTCAGAACGAAAAATGATGAGTTCTATTAATGAAAACGATCAAGAAAAGTATATGTATGTGAAAGGAAGTTTGGATGCAATATTAAGTAGAAGTTCTTCTATTTTGATAGATGGGAAAGAAAAGAAGATTGCCAAAGATGATAAAAAATATTTGGAAGCAAAAGAAAAAGAGTATTCGAATGAAGCTTTGAAAGTATTAGCGTTTGCTTATAAAAAAATAGATAAGAAGATAGAAGCTGATGAAGACTATCAGAAAGAAGAAAAAGATCTTGTCTTTGTGGGGTTAATTGGTTTTAAAGACCCAGCTCGAAGCAATGTAAAAGAAGCTATTGGGATTTGTAAGGATGCTCATATTGATGTTTATATGATTACGGGGGATAATATTGAAACAGGTATTGCAATTGCTAGGGAAGTAGGTATTATTGATAGTGATAATAAGGGAATAGAGCTTACTTCTTTGGAACATATTACAGCTAAAGAAATGAGAGAACTTATTAAAAAGTACCGCGTTTTTGCCCGAGTTACACCTGAACAAAAATATCAAATTATTGATTCTTTAAAAAGCGAAGGGAAAGTAGTTGCCATGACAGGGGATGGTGTTAATGATGCCCCGGCGATGAAGCTTGCGAATGTTGCTGTTGGTATGGGGAAAAATGGTACAGATGTTACCAAAAATGTAGCCGATATCCTTCTTTTAGATGATTCTTTTGCCACCATTGTTACAGCAGTAGATGAGGGTAGAAGAATTTATGATAATGTTATTAGTAATGTTTTGTATAATTTATCTAGTAATTTTACTGAAATAGTAATTATTATTATTGGGATGTTTTTAAGTCAAAATATTATTTTACCATTACATGTTTTATATATTGATTTAGTAGCAGATACGATTCCTTCCATTATGCTAGCTTTTGAGAGAGCTTCTAAAAAGAATATGAAAAGAAAGCCAAATGGACTTAATAAACCAATTTTTACACCATATTTTCTATCTTTTCTAATTACTTCCGTTATTGTGGAAGCTGGAATATCAATGATTGTTTATGCTCTCTTTGTGGGTGAATCAGTAGAACTTGCGCAAACACTAGCTTTACTTAGTATTGTAGTAAATGAATTTATTTTTGCTTATAATTGTCGTAGTTTAAAAGAGCAAATTAAGGATAGAGGATTCTTTTCTAATAAATATTTGAATATTGGTATATTTATTTTACTTGTAGTACAACTTCTTGTCTTTTTAACACCAATTGGAAAAATATTTTCTTTAACATCTATTTCTATTGGTGAGTTTATCTTTGTTATTATTGTTAATATATTTAGTTTTGCTATTATAGAAATTTTAAAGCCAGTTTTAAATAAATGGTTTAGAGATGAGTAAAAAAGTCCGGTTATTGAAGAAAAAAAGTCCGCTTATAACCGGACTTTTTTGAAAATAATTAAAAAGGGCTAATTATGTTTGGAAATTTTGTAATAATTTTTTCATATATTTAACTGGAGGATTTAAATATATGAATCAAATAGATTTGAAGTTTGCTTTGCTGCTTCAAGAAATTAGAAATTTAAGTGAAAGTGAATTATATCATCAAATACGTTTAGCATTTGAAAAAATTCCTGACGTTACTAGAAATAATATGATTAGTTTTTTTAATCAGTTTCTTTATTGGGGGAGTATTGATATAGAAAATAATAACTATGAAGAAATTGAATTAAAGGTAAAAGAATTAAAGAATCATGTTGATGATTTTGAAGAATTGTATGTATGTTTAGAAGATTATCGCTCTAAGAAGTTACTTTATGCCATCCTTAATAATTGGGTTCATTATGATTTTGCTACTTTAAATGAGGTTATCGAAAAATGCTATGATGATTATTTTGATTTGGATTTAATTCCATCATGTAATAATGAAGTGCTTGTGGATTTAGGTGCTTATACAGGGGATTCTATTATTTCATTTTTACGTAATTATGGGGATACATATAATAAGATTTATGCTTATGAAATAACACCGGAAACTTATCAAGTGTTAGTAGCAAATTTAAAAGATTATTCAAATATTGTCTGTTATTTAAAAGGAATTGGGGATAAGAAAGGGGCGATATCAGTTATAAATAGTGGAGTTGATGCTTCTGCTAATGTGGCTTTTATTAGTGATGAGGGAGTAGTTCCCATGGTAACATTAGATGAAGATATAGGCGAAGCGATTACAATTATTAAAGCAGATATTGAAGGGCTTGAGCAAGAGGCTTTAAGGGGTGCAGTAAATCACATTAAGAATGACCATCCTAAATTACTCATTTCTGTTTATCATAAGAATGAAGATTTATGGAAGATACCTAAAATGATTAAAGAAATAGATTCAAATTATAAGTTTTATTTAAGATATCATGGGGGCAATGTTTATCCAACAGAAATTACTTTAATTGCAATATAGTAAAATTATAGATTGTTTGTTTTTCTTTTATTAATTTTTGCAAATATATTATTATTTGCTTTTTTGTTGTTGATTTTGCCAAGAATATAAAAATATGGTATAATATTTGCTAATCGAAGGGGAAGTTTTAGATGAAAGAGCAATTTGAAAGCTATGATTTTAAAAAGGATTTAAAACAACAATTTGAAATTGTATTTATGAGAGCATCTATTAATATGTTTATGAATAATGTTGATTTTAGCGAATGGAATCGTTATTGTCGTTCATTAATGAATGCTTTAAAATCGGGAGTAGTAAGCAAACATGATATTAAAGCATTTGCTATCAAATTAAGAGGTGCTTCCGTAATAACAATTACAATACCTGAACGTGAGGAGTATTTAAAAAAATTAAAAGTGTTAGACAAAGTAATAGACACAATTAATCTTGAACAAAAGCAAACAAGAAGATAGGCTACATTATTGAGTTTCTTTTCTCATGCATAATATTCATCCAAAAGATGGAATAAATATTAGTTTCTAATCTCTTGTTTTTTTGCTATAATATTGGAGTATGAAGAGAGATATTATGAAAAAAATACTTTTATTATTAATTTGTTGTTTTCCAATTAGTGTGAATGCTTTAGATATGCCAGAGATTAATAGCAAAGTGGCAATTGTTTATGATATGGATGCGGATACAATTATTTTAGATAAGAATAGTCGGGAAGTACATAGTATTGCTAGTTTAACAAAGATTATGACTGTTCTTACGGCCATCGAAAATATTGATGATTTAAGTGCAAGCGTTACAATTACAAGTAAAATGCTAGCTGGTATTTATTGGAATGCTTCGGTTGCGGGGTTAAAAGTGGGTGATATTGTTACTTATAGAGATTTACTTTATGCAGCGATACTACCAAGTGGAGCTGATGCGACGCAAGTTCTTGCCTATGCTATAAGTGGTGATGTTGATACCTTCGTTGCTAAAATGAATGAACTAGCAACTAGAATTGGGGCTTTAAATACTCATTATGTGAATACTACGGGTCTTGACCAAGAAGGAGCTTATTCAACTGTCTATGACCAAGCTTTGATTTTAGATTATGCTCTTAAAAATCCGATTTTTAAGACCGTTTATACAACTAAAAATTATACTTTAACGAACGGTTTAGAAGTAGAAGCGACTATTAATAAATACAATAAATTACTTAATTTAGATACATCAAAAATTATAGGTAGCAAAACAGGAAATACTACTAATGCTGGTCTTTGTATGTCAGCTTTGTTTTATCATGAAGATCATGAGATGATACTAATTACACTTGGTGCTGAATTAGTAGAAGATGTCCCTTATAATTTGCTAGATGCTCTTACACTGATTGATACTGTTCATGAAAATTATGAGATACCTATAGAAGAAGAGGTAGTAAAAGAAATAAATGTTAATCCTATTGATACTTCTATCACCATACATTATGAGTTTGTTATTTCAATTGTTATAATTATTTTATTAATTATATCCTTTTTATGTCATAAAACTAAGAAAAGATAATTATGTAAATATTTTTAAAATATGATATACTATAGTCGTGATAGTTATGAAAAAGATTTTAATTATTGAAGATGATTTAAGTGTTAGGAGCGAATTAAAAGAGCTTCTTAGTAATGCTGGGTATGATGCTTTAATTTTAGATGATTATACTAATATGCTAGAGGATATTTTAAGTATCCATCCTGATTTAATTTTACTTGATATTAATATTCCTTATATGAATGGAGAATTGCTACTTAAAGCTCTTAGAAAAGTAAGTAATATTCCCGTTATTATGGTAACTAGTCGAGTTGGGGAAATTGATGAGGTTTTATCGATGAGTTATGGGGCTGATGACTATATTACAAAGCCTTATAATCCAACCATTTTACTTTTAAGAATTGGAGCAGTCTTAAAAAGAGGCGAAAAAAATATTACTGATACAATTTTATATCATGATATTCTGATTGAAGTAAAAAGAGGAATTGTGAAGAAAGAGCATGAAGAAGTAATTTTAACGAAAAATGAAATGATTATTTTTATTTATTTGTATGAAAGAATGGGAAGTATTGTAGCAAGAGATGAATTAATGACGGAACTTTGGAATAATGATGAGTATATTAATGATAATGCACTAACAGTTAATATTAGTAGACTTAGAAATAAATTTAGAGAATTAGGAGTAGATAATGCTATCGAAACAAGAAAAGGACAAGGATATATTTTGTTATGAAATTAGGGGATTATTTAAAAGATAAAGTTTTTATTATTGTTTTAATTATACTTGCTTATTTTATTATTTTTTCTTTCATGATAGGTTTTAAAATAACGAAAGAATTTAAATGGTGTTTTACAGTTATTTACTTTTTACTTTTTATTATTCTTTTTTTGTATGATTATTTGCGTAAATACTTTTTTTATAAAGAAATATTATCTAAAATAGATTTATTAGAAGAAAAATACTTGATATGTGAATTAATTAGTAAACCAAATTTTTTAGATGGAGAAATACTTTATCAAATACTTTATGAAACAAATAAATCTATGAACGAAAATATTAGAGATTATCGAAGTAAAATTGATGATTTTAAAGAATATGTAGAATTATGGCTTCATGAAGTTAAAATTCCTTTATCCGCATTAATTTTATATACTCATAATAAAAAGACGAGTCAAGTTTTAGTGAGTGAAATTAATAAAATAGATAACTATTTAGAGCAAATTCTTTATTATATTAGAAGTGAAAATACAGAAGCAGATTATATAATTAAAGAAGTAGATTTAAATAAAGTTATTCGTGATGTTATGCTAAAAAATAAAGATGTTTTGTTAGAGAAAAATATTGCTATTACTAGTGATGTTTGCAACTTAAAAGTTTTAACAGATTATAAATGGTTAGAGTTTATGATTAATCAAATTATAAGTAATAGTATGAAATATATGAAAGATATAGATGATAAAAAAATAGAAATCAAAGCTTATAAACAAGATAAGTATATAGTTTTAGAAATATGGGATAATGGGATAGGTATTCCCTCATCTGACATTGGAAGAGTACTAAATAAAACTTTTACAGGCCAAAATGGTAGAAAAGTTCCTGGTTCTACGGGTATGGGTTTATATATTGTTAATAATTTATGTAAAAAGTTAGGACATAAAATAGAAATCGAATCTATTGAAGGAGAATATACCAAAGTTAAATTTGTTTTTGATAATAATTTATTTTATAGTGAAGTCTATAGTAAAGCATAAAAGTGTTAATTGGATAATGCTAAAATTAGTTTAAATAAAAAGTAACAAAAATATTTTGAAATTAATCGTTATTTTTATCCAAAAACATCATTAAAAGCTTTTATATAAAACAAAGAAAATTGCTAAAAGTTTATTTTCAAAGTGCAATTCAAGGTGTTCTAAAGTGCAATCGCTGCACTTTAGAAGAACAAGCAATAATAAATGTAATTAAAGTTAATTCTAATATTAAGCAGGAAGAAATAGCTAAAGTAATTAATAAGTCTTTGAGAACAGTTAAAACAAGAATGATTGAAATGCAAAAGAAAGGTCTTATTGCTAGAAAAAACGGAAAACGTAATGGTGAATGGATAATTTTATAAAAAATGAGATGTTGATGTATAATTCTTACATAATTGTAATGTTAAGTAATGTTGAACGAATGATTTTTTCGTTCTTTTATTATATAATAAGAGCATGAAAGGTTGATTTTATGGAAGAAATTTTAAAAATTGAAAAAATAGAGAAGTATTATGGTAATAAATCTAATTTAACAAAAGCAATAGATAATATTAGCTTTATTGTTAATAAGGGTGAATTTGTGGCGATTATGGGTGCTTCAGGAAGTGGTAAGACAACACTTCTTAATTGTATTTCGACGATTGATAAAGTAACCAGTGGGCATATTTATGTAGCAGGTGATGATATTACGAAATTAAAAGGAAATGAATTAAATCGTTTCCGGAGAGAAGAATTAGGTTTTATTTTCCAAGATTTTAATTTGCTTGATACTTTAACTGGTTATGAAAATATTGCTCTTGCTTTGTCAATTCA
>CALVHI010000040.1 GCA_944327365.1 uncultured Bacilli bacterium | reverse complement strand
GACAACCACTGTTAAATGTATTTGCCGTATCTTGTACTCCTCCTGTAGAGAAGTAAGCAAAAGTTATGCCTATTACTCCAATTAATATTATGATTATCCCTGCCATTAATATTGATATTTTTGTGCTTTTATGCATAAACATACCCTCTTTCTTTTATCATAACACACTTTATATCTATTTACATGTGATTCGACAAAACATATCAAAACTTATCATTTTATTTCTCATATATTTGATATATTTCTATTGTATAATACTCTTGAGAAAAAATCAATATTATTTTCAATATTTCAGCCAAACATTTTTTGTTACCATTTTCGTATTTTGGTTAATTTTTTTTGAAATTTTTTTGATAATGGTGTTAGTGGTAAATTATGGAAAAAGAATTTAGAAATATTACTGAAATAGAAAATAGGGCTAGATGTATTCGTATTAAGGCTGGTTTAACACAAAAAGAATTTGGGGAAATTCTTGGTATATCTAAGAGTTATGTGTCTGATATAGAAAATGGTTATACTGGTTTAAGTATAGAACATATTAATACTATATGTAATTATTATAATGTTTCTTTTGATTATATATTGGGTTTTTCTAATAAAGTTAATAGAAATGTTTTAAAAGTGGATAAAATCAATTTAAAAATAGTTGGTAATCATTTAAAAGAGATTAGAAAAGAACTTGGTATTACTCAAGATAAGTTAGCTAATAAATTAAATGTTAGTAGGCCATTAATTGCTCACTATGAAAAAGGGATTCGTACAATTTCTACCGCTGATTTAAAGGGATTATGCGAATTATCTGGAATTAGTGCTGATTGGTATATTGGTAAACTAAGTTATAAGCTTAAAATTAAAACAAATAAAAAGATTAAGCCAAAAGAAATTAAGAAGCTAATAAAGGCTTAATCTTCTTAATACTGGAAAAATTTTTCCCCGTTATTTATTTGAACATTGCTTTTGCTGTTCTAAGCATTCCACAAGTATATCCGTATTCATTATCATACCATGCTATTACTTTTACTAAGAAAGCATTTACACTAGTTAGCATTCCATCTACTAAAGCTCCATAAGGTTTGTCGATAATATCACTTGATACAATTGGGTCATAAGTTATTTTTAATGTTTCACTCTCATTACTTTCAAAAAGATGGTTAATTTCATCTATAGATGTTGATCTTTTAGGAATAAATGTTAATTCAATCATCGATCCACATGCAACTGGAATGCGATAAGCGATACCTTCTAATAAGCCATTTAATTCAGGAATTACTTTGCCAATAGCACTTGCTGCACCTGTTGAGGTTGGAATAATATTGGTAGCGCAAGCTCTTCCTCTTCTTGAGTTCATTCCCTTTTTATGAGCTATATCCAAAGTTGCTTGATCATTGGTATATGCATGAATGGTTGACATAAAACCTTCTTTAATTCCAATATTATCATTTAATACTTTTAAAACAGGTGCTAGACAATTCGTTGTACATGAGGCTGATGAGACAACTTGTTCTTTTCCATCTAAAATATTTTCATTTACACCAACAACAACGGTTTTTACTTCCTCTGATTTAGATGGGGCACTAATAAGTACTTTTTTTGCTCCTGCTTCAATATGTTTATGAGCATCTTCGTATTTCGTAAATTTACCAGTACACTCTAAGACTAAATCTATATTTAATTCTTTCCATGGAAGATTTAAGGGATCTGTTTCATTATATACTTTGATTCTTTTGGTGTTATTTATGATAATTTCATCATTTAAAGCTTTGATTATATCTTCATGAAAAGAACCATGGATTGTATCATATTTAGCTAGATAGGCTAAATCTTTAGCACTCGTTAAATCATTAATTGCTACTAGATCAAAATCTGTTGTTGTAAGAATTTTTCTAAAAGCAAGACGCCCAATTCTACCAAAACCATTAATTGCTACTCTAATCATTGTTAGTACCTCCTATAAATTCTCTTAATATACTATTTTTACTTACATATTCACTACTAATCGAATAAAAACTTCTCAAAAATTTTAATAATCTTCTGGCTTCTTCATAATATATAGAATCTGTATCAATTGACAATAATAAAGGCTCAGCATAAACTTTTAAAACTCCTAATTCATAGACAAGAGCTGTATTAATGATGATATCAGCTTGATGAGTAAAAGGAAAAATATATTTTTCTTCCCCATTTCTAACACTTTGCCATTTTTTTATAACTTCTGATACAGTATATCCCCTAGTTTTATTATCTCTTACAATTCTTCTTATTAATCTTAAATCAAGTGTTGATATATAATTATGACGATCAATATTTAATGGAATAAAAGGGCTTAAATAAATTTTATATTTATACTTTTCAGGTATTTTAGGAGTTAGATCATCATTTAGGGAGTGTAGTCCCTCAATTAATATAATGCTATTTTCTTTTAATTTTATGTAATGATCATGATATTCTCTTTTTCCTGTTAAAAAGTTAAAAGTGGGAATATTCACTTCTTCTCCTTGTAATAGCTTTGTTAAATCATCATTAAATGCCTTCGTATCTATTGCATTTAAACATTCAAAATCAAAGGATCCTCCCTCATCTTTAGGGGTATCTTCTCTATTTACAAAGTAATCATCTGTAGATAGACAGATAGGATCATATCCTTTACTTCTTAGATATGCTCCTAAAACTCTTGCTGAAGTCGTTTTACCACTACTGGATGGGCCAGCGATCATAATAAATTTTTTATCGTTGTTTCTTATTATTTTATCGCAAGCTTTTTTTAACTCATCCGTAAAATGGAGCTCGCAGGATTCAATAAATTCTTTAATTTTTCTTTTACTTACTAAATTATTTAAATCGCTTACATAGGGAACATCTAATTTTTTTAACCATGATTTTCCTTCATAATAAGAATTGATAATATTTTCATGATGAACATATTCTGGTAATTTTCCTTCTGTTAAATTGCTTGGATAAATAATAATTAAGCGATTATTTCCTAAGTATTTTAGAGTAAATTGTTTGATATATTTTGTAGAATATGGCATAGGTACATAAAAGTAATTTAAATAATCTTTTAGCTTATAAATGGTAATGATTTCATCACAAGTTTTTACATTAATCGCTTTTTCATAGTAAGATAATTCTTCATAAAATTTTACTGCTTCCTTTTTTAAAATATGATATCTTTTGAATTCGTGATCTTCATCAATTATATTAGCCATTTCTCTTTTTATTCGAGATATATCTTCATTTTCTAAAATTTTATCATATTTTATTTCTCCGAGCATTCCTCCTGGTACACTATGTAAATAATGGATATCGCTTCCTTTAAAAATAGTTTTTAGGGCTACTTCTAAAATAAATTTAACTGCTGCTTTATAAATTTTGGCTCCTTCAATTGAGGATGAGTCAATAAATTCGATAGTTTCGTTTTCTAAAGCTCTCTTTGTAAGTGGCATTAATTCATTGTCTTTTTTTACAGCTAGAACAGTATCTTTGTGAATGGATAATTTGCTGATTTCTAAATAGGTTGTATTTTTTTCTACTTCTATTTCTTTATTTTCAAATGTTATTTTTATATTCTCCATATTATGTTCCCTCTATTCTATAATATCTTATCATATTTTTAGATTTTTGTCACAATTTTTGCATAAATTTTATAAATTCTTACTATATATATATGGGTGATAATATGAATATTGTACCAACGGTAATTGAAAGAAGTAGTAATAAAGAATATGCTTATGATCTTTATTCTAGGCTACTTAAAGATCGGATTATTATGCTTAGTGGGGAAATTAATGATAGTATGGCTAGTATTATTGTTAGTGAGCTTTTGTATTTAGATTCAATAAATCATGAAGATATCTATCTTTATATAAATAGTCCCGGAGGGAGCGTTACTAGTGGGTTTGCTATATACGATACGATGAACTGTATTAAAAGCGATGTTAGAACCATTGTTGTTGGCTTGGCGGCTTCGATGGGGGCTTTTCTTTTGTCTAGTGGTACTAAGGGCAAGAGAAGTGCTCTTAAAAATGCCGAAGTGATGATTCATCAGGTTTTGGGAGGCGCAGAGGGACAAGCTACTGATATTAAAATTCAGGCAGAGCATATCCTTAAAATTAAAAAGAAGTTAAATCATATTTTAGCTTTAAATACTGGACATCCTATTAATAAGGTTACTAGGGATTGTGAAAGAGATTATTATATGAGTAGCGATGAAGCTCTAGAGTATGGGCTTATTGACAATATTATTTGACATTATTTATAATTTATGTTAGGATATCTCTTGCTACGGGTGAGATTATGGCTTATACAAAAGAAGATTTGCTAAATTTAGGAGTTACTTTAGAGGACTTAGGTGATATTCGTAAAAAAATTGTGGATGTTAGAGTTTTTGATTATATTGATGACTTAATTTTAGATAATACCACTTTAACACAACTGAATTACACGATTAATTTATACCAAAATTATTTGAATCTATTACTCAGCTATAGTGCTCCTAATTTAGAAAAGATATTAAAAGGATTAAGAAATACTGAAGTTATCGATAATCATGTTGTTGAACGTGAAAATTACAATTGGTTACTAGCTTATCAAGATACTCATCATTCGACTGCGATAAATTATTTGATTAAGAAACTGTTTGTTGAACAAGAATCTTTAAATTCGCAAATTATTTGTAAATCTCATGAAATTTTGATGAGAGGTACTTCTAATGAAGAAGATATAACTTTAAAATTTAGAAAAAATAATCAACATTTTGTAGGATATGTTGAAAATAATAAAAATGTTATTACGTTTTTACCTGTTTCTTTTGATGAAATTAAACTGGCATTAAAATTATTTTGTAATTATTATAATCAACAAGAAGATAATGAAATAACTTGCTATGTAAAGCCTTTTATTATTCATGGATTGTTAGGGGCTTTACAAATATTTGAAGATGGTAATACTAGAGTTGCTCGTTCTATTCAACATATTAAAATGTTTCAAATAACTAGAGAGCAATTTTCTACACTTTTGAAATTGCCTGCTTTATATTTTTCAAAGACTTATATTCCCTATCGAAAAGAATACCGAGATTTGATTTGCAAAATAGCATTAGATCCTACTAATCAAACATGGAATGAATGGATAACTTTTAATTTAAGAAAAGTACAAGATCAAATTTATTTTAATGAATGTAATTTAGAAAGGACTAGAAAATTGTAATCTAGTCCTTTTGATACTTTTTAATTAAGTTTTTCACTTTAATAAAATGATGATTTACGCCACTTTTACCAATTTTATAGTCTGTTTCCATGCTGATGATATCAGCGAGTTCTTTTAGTGAACTTTCGGGATATTTTTCTCTGTATTCTAATACTATTTTGGTTGAATCATCAAGTAGTGAATATAAATCTTGCTCTTTTAAATATTTAATATCTTCTAATTGTTTTAAACCTGCCCCAATTGCCTTTTCTTGATTGGCTATTTCGCAGTTATTTAGTCTATTTACCATATTTTTGTGATCTCTATAAATTCTTATGTCTTCAAAATAAAAGTATGCTGAAGTTGCCTGAAACATTTTAATTATATCACCAATTACTTCCGCATTTTTTATATATACCATATATTTGGAATTTCTTTTAATGTGTTTGGCTACTATTCCTAGATCTTTAAATAATTGGGTAATAAAGACCGCCTCTCTGTTCATATCTGTTACTATTTCTAAGTGGTATCCACTTGATGCTGGATCATTTATTGTACCAACCGCTAAAAATACTCCTCTTAAATAGGCTATTTTTTCTTCTTTATTGGTTAAAAAATATTCATTGGGAAGAATTTTCTTTTTACCTTCCATTAAATTTAAAAACTCTATGATATGTTTTACTTTTTCTTTGATTTCTAAAATATATATTTGTTTAATGCGAAAACGTCTTTGGTTTCTAATTGTAATTTGAGGTCGAATTCCAAAGATTTCTTTAATACTTGTATATATTTTTCTAGCGACACTAGCATTTTCTAAAGTTATGGTAATGTTTTCTTTTATATTGGCAGCAAAACGAAGATATCCGGATAATTCGCAGATTTTTTCGCTTTCATTTACTTCAATTTTAGAAATTTCCTCTTTTATTCTTGTCGTGTATGTCATGTCTCACTCTCCATGAGAATGGAAAAGACTAAATAGGCCGTTTTTAATGTGTCATGCCTTAACAAACCGTCTTCTATTGTATATATTTTATCTTGAATAACCCTTACATTCATTTGTTTTAAAGCATCTTCATCTAATAAAACAGGATCTTTTTGCTCTTCGTTTGCATATTTTAAAACTAATTCTTGAGGAATTTTGACATTATTTGCTAAAACCATATTTACTGTGTTATTTCCTAAATATTCATTTATGACTTTTATGTGATCACTTACTTTAAAGTTATCTGTTTCACCTGGTTGGGTTACTAAATTACATATGTAAAGTTTTGGAGCTTTACTCATGTTTATTGCTTTTACAACATCATTTATAATAATGTTGGGAATGATACTGGTTAAAAGACTTCCTGATGAAAAAATGATTAAATCTGCTTCTTTTATCGAATTTATTACTTCAGGATTAGCTTCTATTTCCCGATCATATTTTACTCTTTTAATTTTCTTTTTACATTTTGTAATACTTGTTTCACCGACTATTTCCTTATTATCACAAGTGATTCCTACTAACTCAGCATTATCTTCAGTTATTGGTAAAACTTTTCCTTCAATATCTAATAATTCTGCTAAAACGGGAATGGCATTAGCAAAATCGCCCTTTTGCTCTAATAATGCTGTTAAAAGTAGATTCTTAACTGAATGATTTCCTAAGCTTTTTGATTGTTTAAAACGATAATTCATCAAATTTACAATATCTTGACTCGTATTACTCATTGCCATCAGTACTTTGGAAATGTCTCCTACAGCTGGAATATTAAAATCCTTTCTTAATTTAAGCGTTGATCCACCATTATCAGAAACTGACACAACTGCTGTAATGTCAATTGGAAATAATTTTAATCCTTTTAATAATTGCGATAAACCACTTCCACCACCAAATATAATTATTTTTTTCATATACATCACTATAATAACTTTACCACAAATTAGAAAAAAAAAGAATACTTATTACACAAATTTGTCAAATATTAGTCTTTTTTGGGCAAATTTGACGTTTTTTTGTTATAAAATATAAATCTTCCTTTAGATTATGCCATTTAACTTGAATATCCCTTTCATCATTTTTGGCTATTTCTTTGTGCTTAAGATTACGGTTACGGCATTGTATAGATAATGGACCAATTTTTACATTTACAGTCATTTTATCTGGATAATCAATTAAGTATCTTAAAATTTCACTTTTTGTGGCCCACAAAAAGTTTTGTGGTGTGCCATGAATTATTGCATCAGCATCATATTGTTGATCTTCTTTTCCTTTAAATAGAAAGCGTATAATTAAATTTACTTTAATATATAAATCAGATAAGGATGTTTTAATTTCTAAGATTTCTTTTTCAAATCTCTTTTTATAAGTTACGGCATCAATTCGGTTTCCGTCTACTATTCCTAAAATGTAATTATTAAACATCTCTACTATTTCAGTTTTAATCCCTATATTTAGTAAATATTTAGAAAAGCTTGCTAATTGCTCTTGATGGATAGAATTGCATTCTCCCATTTTAATGCTTATTCCTTTAATATCTTTGTTGATTCTTATTTTGATATCAGCTTTTTCATTGTATTTGCTCTTCCAACATTCAATATATTCTTCTTTTGATAATGAACCGTATAATTGCTCTAAAAAATTTTGACAATTTTGGTTTAAGTTTTTGACTTTTTGCCCATCAAATAACTGAACAAATTTTATTTCGTTGTATATGCCATTATTATTAAATTTTGTAAAATACATTTTTTCACCTCACTACTAATCATATCATATTTTTTTTGAATTTTTTGACGAATCTTGTCGAGGTGAATCTGCTGTAAATACTAATCAAAATTTTTTAATTGTAATATTTTAGTACTTGATTTTATTTAAAATAAGTAATATGATTTTTTTGTAGATGCATATAAGCATTTTTATAAAAGAGAGTAGTTTGGTATGGAGACTGATATTACATGATATCAGTTTTTAGTTGTATTATTTTATAGGAGTTAGATAGAATGAAAAAAGATCAACATGTTGTACCAAATCCAGACGGTGGATGGGATGTCGTTGGTGAAGGAATAGCAAAGCCTCAAAACATACTGATACGCAAAGAGAAGCAATAGCAGTAGCTAGAGAAATTGCCCGCAATCAAGAATCAGAATTAGTTATCCATGGTAAAGATGGAAAGATTCGTGATAAAGATTCCTATGGTAATGATCCTATGCCACCTAAAGATACTGTATATTAGAAAGATTGACTGTTATGTTCATTACAGTCTTTTTTTATGTTAAAAATTAATATCTTGAAAAAAATTACAAAAAAAAATACGCAACTTCCTATTTTCGCTTATCACTATCGTCGGCGTTCTAGTGCTTAACTTCTCTGTTCGGGATGGGAAGAGGTGTGTCCACTAGGCTATCGTTACGTATAAAGGATTTTGTCCTTTAAAAACTTGATAATGCTTTACTCATCTATTAACAAAATAATAAGTTAAATCCTCGATCTATTAGTACTGGTCAGCTCAACGTATCACTACGCTTCCACACCCAGCCTATCA
>CALVHI010000039.1 GCA_944327365.1 uncultured Bacilli bacterium | reverse complement strand
CTTAATGGAACAAGTAAAATAATATGTAGCCAACCAATGGTAGCTGAGAAATTATTATTAAAAGATGCAATCCTAGCAGGAAAAGATATTCAAGAGAGAACAAGCTTTAATAGTGTACTTACAACCAATACAAATGGAATAATTTATCAAGAAGATACAAGTGATGGAACAACTTATTACTTTGCCGGAAACACAACGGAAAACTGGGTATCCTTTGCTGGATATTACTGGAGGATCATAAGGGTAAATGAAGATGGATCAATAAGAATGATCTATAATGGAACAAGTACTAGTACTACCGGAAGTGGAACTCAACTACAGACAAGTACATTTTCCATAGATGGTAGCACATACAATAATAACGCCTATGTAGGATACATGTATACATTAAATAATGTCCATGGAACAGGAACAGATAGTGGAATAAAGAAGATAGTAGATAATTTCTATAAAGATCATATCGCTGGAGAATATGAAGATTATATCAGTAAAGAAGCAGGATTCTGTGGAGATAGGACAAGAAGTACAAGTAGTAGTACACTCAATAATTCAGGAGGAACGGGAAGGACACGAACCTATTATGGAGCATATATCAGATTAATAACAAATAAAACACCAACGTTTGAATGTAGTGATGAAGCATATGACTTGTATACCGTACAAGAAAGCAGTAAAGGGAATCATGCTTTAACGTATCCAATCGGATTAATCAGTATGGATGAAGTATGGTATGCAGGAGGATTTCAAGCAAGTAATGGCAGTTATTACCTATATACTGGACAATATTACTGGACCATGTCTCCGTCTAACTTTGGCGGCAGTGAGGCTAGCGTGTTCGCTGTGAATTTGTATGGCACCCTCGACGACTACTACGTGCGTACCGCGTTTGGTGTGCGCCCAGTATTAAATCTGGATGCTGATGTAAAAATAAAATCAGGAAATGGCACAGTAAGTAGCCCTTATCAGGGTTAGTATTTACAGCCCAAATAAGAGATCGAAGAAATAATCTCTTATTTTTATGTGAATAAGTAAGCAAAAGTTGTGGATTATTTTTCAAGAAAAACTGGTATAATTAAATAAGAAAAGTAGTGATAAAAATGACACCAGAAAATTTAGAAAAAGAATTTGAAATAAGGAAATTAAAAAATATAAATAAACAATTAATGAATACCAACACAATGTTAAACAGACAATATAAAAATTTAAATGAACATTTTGAAAGAAGAGTAAATGAAGAAGTAGAAAAGCAATTAAAATTAGTGGAGCAAGAAAAGAGTAAAATAATTGAAGTAAAAGTAAAACCAAATACTAGAGGGTTATATAAAGATTATGAAAAATTACAAGATAAATATACCAAAATTAAGTTAGAAAACAAACATCTAATATTAAGAGTATTAGTCGCAGAAGATGCCGAAAGGAGATTCAAAAAGAAAGAAGAAAAATTAGATACAGAAAATAAAGAACTAAAAGATGAAAATCAATCATTAAAAAGAGAAATCGAAAGATTAAAAGCACTTACTAATTTAGATGGAACAACATCAGGCTTGCCAACCAGTATGACACCGATAGGTAAAAAGAAAGTAGTTCCTAATTTTGCCAAAAACACAGGAGGAAAAATAGGAAGAAGTAAAGGTCATAAAAAAGATAAGTTAGAAAAAGTAAGTGAAGAAAAAATAAATGAACATATCAAGCATGAATTAAATACATGCCCTAATTGTAAGAAACATGAATTAGAACCAACTGGTGAGATTATTACAAAACAAGTAAAAGATTACAAAATAATCGTTAATTATACAGAACATGAATTTATGAAATATAAATGTAATTGTTGTGGTAAGACAGTTCATGCACCTATACCAAACCATTTAAAAGAAGATATTCAATATGGAAGTAATGTAAAAAGTATTGCACTTACTCTTGGTAATGTAGGAAACGTATCACTAAATAAAATTAGAAGAATATTAAGTGGATTATCCATGGGAGAAATAGATCCATGTGAAGGATATTTAGTAAAACTACAAAAGAATGCAAGTAAAAAATTAACCAACTTTATTGAAGAACTACATAAAGCATGTATAACATCTAAACTATTAAATTGGGATGATACTGTGATAAACATAGATAAAAAGCAAAGCTGTATGAGATATTATGGCAATGATTTCATATGCTTATTTAAAGCACATGAGAAGAAAAATAAAGAAGGATTAGATCAAGACAAAATACTAAGTCTACTCGATAAGAATACGGTAGTAGAACATGATCACAATAAAGTAAATTACAATCCAGAATATGAGTTTATCAATGCCGAATGTTGCCAACATCTACTTAGAGATTTAAAAAAAGTAGAAATGAATCTTCCTAATAGAACATGGGGTAAAGAAATGATTAAGTTATTTCAAGAATACGATCATAAAAGAAAAGAGTTAATAGATAAAGGGATAGATCATTTTGATAGTGAGGAAATCAATGAATTCATTTTAAATATTGATACGAATTTACTCAAAGGATTAGAAGAAAATGAGAATGATCCAAATCCATATTATGCAGATAAGGAACTAACATTAATCTGGAGAATCATGGAATATCGAGATAACTATATTTATTGGATTTTTGATTTTAACATTCCATTTACGAATAATTTAAGTGAAAGGAACTTAAGGGGAATTAAATCAAAGATGAAAATAAGTGGGCAATTTCAAAATATCGAAAGAGCGAAAGATTATGCCAATATCAGAAGTTATATTGAAACATGTAGATTATATGGTGTTAATGAGTATGAATCTCTAACCAGATTAGTAGAAGATAATCCCTATACTTTTTCTGAATTACAAGCATTAAAAAAATAAGTGAACGTCACTTATCTTTTGTCATGGCTGTAAATATTAACTTATCAGGTGTAAAGTTGTTGTAAATAATGTGTTTATTTATAGATATGTATCAATAAATTATGTATACTAAAAAGGGTGATAGAGATGAAATTTTATGAAAAATTAATTATTTTAATTGTATTGTTTTTAGGAGTAACTATTGGTACGGCTGCCATTATTGGTACCTATGTTAAGACTGTTTCTAGTGATCAAAAAACAAATCAGCAACAAAGTATTATTGTTGAAAATATCTCTTTATTGGAATTAAAATAACAGGAAGGGTTTATTCTTCCTTTTTTATTACTTCTTTTGCTGTATTAGAGTAAGCTCGAATAAGACCTCCAGCTCCAAGTTTAATTCCCCCAAAATATCTAACTACAGCGATTAATACATGATTTAAATTATTTTTTTCAATAATATTTAAAATAGGTGTGCCACTAGTTCCAGATGGTTCTTTATCATCTGTTTTTTTAATATTATTATCTATTTTATAGGCATAAGGAATATGTTTCGCTTTTTTATGCTCTTTTTTTAAATTATCAAGTATTTCTTTTACTTCTTCTATACTATTTATTTCATAATAATAACCAATAAATTTAGATTTTTTAATTTCTAATGTCGATTGATTTAATAATTTCATAATAACACCAATTTTATTATACTAAAAAATGTAGTATAATAAAAGGAGTAGGTGGTATATATGTTTAAAGAAAAATTAAAATTAGTTCCTCACTTACCTGGTTCTTATCAAATGCGTAATAAAGATGGTACTATTATTTATGTTGGAAAGGCTAAAGATTTACATAAAAGAGTAAACTCTTATTTTAACCGCCCCCAAACAGGTAAAACTGCAAAAATGATTAGTGAAATAACAGATTTTACCTACATAGTTGCTAGTAGTGAATTAGAAGCTTTTTTACTAGAATTTAATTTAATTAAACAGTATGATCCTAAGTATAATATATTACTTAAAGATGATAAAAGTTATCCTTATATTGAATATATAAGTAAGCCATATCCTAAACTTCAAGTATCTAGATATTTAAATATTCGTAAAAAAGATAAGAAATTACTTTTTGGACCATATCCTAATGCTTATGCGGCAAGAAAGATAGTAGCTTTAATTAATCGATTGTATCCTTTAAAAAAGTGTGAAGTTATGCCTAAGAAAGTATGTTTATATTACCATATTGGCGAATGTCTAGGGTATTGTGAGAAAAAGGTAGATCAAGAAAAATTAAAAGAGATGGAAACAGAAATATTAAGTTTTTTAAGAGGTAATGCGGAAGTTTTAAAAAATAAAATATTAGAAAAAATAAACATGTATAGTGAACAACTTAATTTTGAAATGGCTTTAGAACTTAAAAAAGAGTTAAATTATATTAGTATTATATTAGATAAGCAAAAGATGGAATTACATGATTATGTAAATCGAGATGCTGTTGGTTATTTTTTTGATAAAGGTTATTTAAGTGTGCAAATACTTTTTCTTAGAAATGGTAGAATGGTTGGTGGACATTCTGATATATTTCCGGTTATATCCGATTATCAAGACGAATTAGATACTTATCTTATGAATTTTTATAGTAAACATGAAGTACCTAAAGAAATTCTTTGTCCAAAAGATGTTAATACAAGTATTTTAAGTGAGATTTTGCCTTCACATTTTATCGTTCCTCAAAAAGGGAAAAAGAAAAATTTAGTTGATATGGCAATTAATAATGCAAAAATATCTTTAGAAAATGAAATGGAAATTATTATACAGGATGAGCAAAGAACAGAGAAAGCTAATGATGAATTAAAAGAACTTTTAGGGCTTTCTAAGTTAGATCGAATTGACATATTTGATAATTCTAATCTTTTTGGTGCATTTACTGTCAGCTGTATGGTTGTTTTTAAACAGGGTAGACCTGCGAAAAAAGAATATCGAAAATATAAGATTAGTTTAGATAAAAATGATGATTATCATACGATGCAAGAAGTTATTTATCGTAGGTATTATCGAGCTTTATTGGAAAAGCAAGAAATGCCAGATTTGATTATTGTTGATGGAGGGATTAATCAAATGAATGCTTGCCTTGAGATATTAAATGAATTAAATTTAAATATTCGTGTATGTGGACTTCGAAAAAATGATCATCATCGAACCAATGATTTGATTGATTCGTATGGTTATAAAAAAGTTGCTATTGATAAATCAAGCAATGTTTTTCACTATTTAACGAGAATGCAAGATGAAGTTCATCGCTATACGATTAATTATCATAGAAGCATAAGAAGTAAAGGAGCAATTAGCAGTGTTCTAGATCATATTGAAGGAATTGGTGCAAAAAGGAAAAAGGAACTTATAAAGACATTTGGAAGTGTTGCTAAATTAAAAAATGCATCTATGGAAGAATTAACTAAGATTATTCCAGAAAATATAGCTAGGAGAATGCAAGAATATTTGCAAAAGATGAGTGAAGAGAAAAATAATAAGTAGGTGAGGAGATGCAAAAATTAATAGAAATAGAAAAAGATGACTCTATTTTAGTTTCTAGTCAAGTAGAAAGCTTTTTAAGGCCAGATATGGTTTATCTTCCTATCTCTATTCATGATCAGTTTTTAGTTAAAAAAAATGATTTAGTTAGAATTGGAGATGAAATTGTAAGAAATGTTTTTTCGCCCGTATCAGGTGTTGTTCATTCTTTAAAGAAAAAAAATTCTTTAGAGGGAGAAAAGATTTTTTTAGAGATAGAAAATGATTTTGAAGAGAGGAGGAAAGGGAAGGTTGGCTTAAAAAGAAGAATAACGAAAGAAAGAGTTTTAGACTATCTTCCTTTAGAAGATAAAAAGATATTAGTTTTAAATGCTATAGATGATGAAATATATGTTTCAACTCAAAATTTTTATTTATTTTGTTATTATGAAGAGTTTTTAGGATTATTAGATGAGATTCATCAATTATTTTGTTTAGATGCTATATATGTATGTTTAAAAGCTTCTAGTAGTGAAAATATAAATCAATTAATGAATGATTTAGGAATGTATCCAGATATTATTTTAAAAGTTGTCCCCGATTTATATTTATTAAGTAAACCTGAATTTTTACTTTCTTATTTAGGAATTGGGCACGATCAGGCTTGTGTTGTTTATGCTGATCAGTTTTATCGTATATATAATGATTTAAAAAGAGGAAGAACGATGAGTGATATTTTAATTACAATAAGTGGAGATGCAATTAAAAATCCTATGGTTGTTCAAGTTAAACTTGGCTCACTCTTAAAAGATGTTGTTTTAGTGTTAGTTTCCTATAAGAGTAAAGATGTCGAATTTATTGCTAATGGGCTTTTAAGTGGAAAGAAAATTGATTTGGACAATTTTGTAGTTACATCATCTTTATCTAGTTTGCTTATTATGAAGAAAAAAGGCTTAAAAAAAGAAGGAAAGTGTATAAATTGTGGGCTATGCAGTGAAGTTTGTCCAGTTCATTTAAATCCTATTTTATTTAAGGATCCTAAATATCAAGAACAAATGAAAAAGCAATGTATAAAATGTGGACTATGTACATATATATGTCCTGTATATATTCATTTTTTAGAAGATTAAGGAGGTTATTTATGCAATATATTCATTATAAGAAAGATAAAGATCACTTGCTACATATAACTTATCTAGCATTAATTCCTTTCTTATTATTTGGATTTTATAAAAATGGTTTATTATTATATTTTAACGATCTCATAACTTTTCAAGATATATTTATTCCCCTATATTTTTATGTGATTAGTATTTTTATTGGTTTTTTTGTAGCTAAGATTTTAAAAGAAAGTAAAAAAGAGCAAATTTTATTCAGCCTTATCTTATCTTGTACAGTATCTATAAATACAAATATTATCTTTTATCCGATCGTTTTATTTATTTCTTTAATTATCACAAATGTTTTAAATCATAAGATTACCTTTAATAATTTATCTTTAGCTCATCTTCTTTTACTTTTCGCTTTATTTATGCAGTCTTATTCATATTTAAATGTTGGGGAAAAAATTGAAGCTTTTAACTATGATTTGTTTGATATATTTTTAGGTTTTGGAAGTGGAGGTTTAGCTACTACTAGCTTCTTATTTGTTTTAATTGGCTTTATTATTTTAGCAAGTCAGAAATTTTATAAAAAGATAATATTTATTGCTTCTAGTCTAAGTTTTTTTTCTATTTTATTATTTCTTTTCTTATTTACTCAAAATTCAACTTATTTACAAATAATGTTTAACGGTACAGTTTATTTTGGCTTTCTTTTTGTAGGAGCACATCTTTTTGTTAGTCCAAATACCAAGCAAGGGATGTTACTTTATGGGTTTGCAATAGGTATTTTAAGCGCTATTCTAACGATTTTTTTGCCATTTTATGAAGTAAGCTTTATTAGTATTTTTCTCATTAGCATTTTTATTCCGATTATAAATCAAATTTTTGCAAAAAAATATTTACAATCATAAAAGTTTATGATATAGTGTGTTTATTCACTCGTAAAAATTCTTATTTTAGGGATAAGTAGGTATTTTTACGTTTTTTCTCTATCTAGAAAAGGATAAAGATGAAGACTATACTTAAAATATTACTATGTTTTTGTGCTTTTATTATGGCACATCAAACTGCTATGGCTGAACAAGCCTATATTTATCTTAAAGATCAAATTCCAGGTCTTAGACTTTATTTAAAAACACCAACTGTAGAAAAATATAAGGGAATGTTTGAAATTGTTAATCAGAATACGGATGATTATGTTTACTGTATTGAGCCAGGAGTTATACTTAAAAATGGATATTTTACTTCTTATCAAATGCTTAATAAAGTTGATTTAAGTTATGAAATAACTACTGAAGATTGGAACTATTTAAGGACGATTGCAAATTATGGGTATGGATATGAAGATCGAACTGATATTAAATGGTATGCTGCAACACAATTTCTTATTTGGGAATATATTTTAGAGGGTAAAGGAGAAGTATATTTTGTTGATGAGAATAATCAAAAAACAAACCCTTTAAAAGAAGAAATTGCAGCAATTCAGAATGATTTAGCACATCATGAAGATATCCCTTCTTTTTTAGAGGATGATGAACTTATCACATTAAATATTGGGGATACAATTACTCTTCAAGATAAAAATGATATTTTAGATCGTTTTAGTATTGAAGGTAGATTAGTAGATATAAAAATAGATAATGATCAATTAACTTTGCATTTTCCTAAACCAGGATCTCATCAAATTACTTTTAAAAAGTATTTTACAAATGAATCTGTTCCTAAAATTTATGCCAGTACTGACAATCAAGCTGTTATAAATCGGGGGATTATAGATACTCCGTTTGAAGTTTTAGAAGTTTATGTAAAAATGCCTAGTTTTAAATTAATTAAAACGAGTAGTAATGAAGGTGGAATCCCAATAAAGGGAGCAAAATATAGAATTTATTACGAGGATGGAAGTACTTTTGGGGATATTACAACTGATAAAAATGGAGAAGCTTATATTGATGAAATTTATCAAGGTCGGTATTATTTAAAAGAAATAGAAGCCCCTTATGGATATCACTTGGATTCTTCTAAAATTGAATTTGAAGTTGGTGATGAAAATGTTGTCATAAAATGTGAAGATGAGCGGATTTTTAAAGAAATAGAAGTTGAAAAATATTTGGAAAATATTGTTGGATCCTATGAATTAGAAAGTCATGCTACTTTTGAAATTTATGATGAAAAAGATAAATTAATTACAACTGTCCAAACAAATGAATATGGTAAATTTACTTTAACCCTTCCTTATGGTACGTATACTTTACATCAAATTGATGGGATGGAAGGATATCAATTAGTAGAGGATATTACATTAACAGTTAATGCTAGTACTAAAGATGAGCTAATTATTAAAAATCCGCAAATAAAAGGATCATTACTTATTGAGAAAAAAGATATAGATAATGATCAACTGATTTTAGATGAAGCAACATTTAAAGTATTAAATACTGATACAAACAAATATTTAGAAGTTGATGGAG
>CALVHI010000038.1 GCA_944327365.1 uncultured Bacilli bacterium | reverse complement strand
ATGATCCAAAAAGTAAAGCGACAATGGCTTATGCCAATTTAGCAAAGGAAGTGATTAGTCGTGACCGAAACTAGAAAAAAAGCTTTAGGAAAGGGATTAGAGCAATTATTTTCAAATGAAGTAATTAATTTTGATCATTTTGAAAAGGAAATTGTCGATGAAGGGAAGAGCAGTGGGGGAATTGTGGAAATTCCTTTAGATGAAGTTAAAAGCAATCCTTATCAACCTCGTGTTATTTTTGATAGTGAAGCATTGGAAGAGCTTGCTAATTCTATTAAAGAACATGGTGTAATTCAACCTATTATTGTTAAAAAAGGTATTAAAGGTTATGAGTTAGTAGCTGGTGAGAGAAGAACTAGAGCTGCTCGTCTTGCCGGTCTTAAAACTATTCCGGCGATTATTAAAGAGTTTAATGATGTAGAAATGATGGAGATTGCCCTTATTGAAAATATTGAACGTGAAAATTTAAATCCAATTGAAGAAGCGAAAGCTTATGAAAATATATTAAAAATTAATAATATTACTCAAGAAGAACTTGCTCATAAATTTTCACGTAGTAGAAGCTATATTACGAATATGCTTGGTTTACTTACACTACCAGATATGGTAATTCAGTTGGTTGAATCAAAAAAACTATCCATGGGACATGCTAGAAGCTTAAGTAAGCTTGAAGATTCCCAAAAAATTGAAGAATTAGCATTAAAAATAGTACGTGACGACTTAAGTGTTCGTGATACAGAAAAGATGATTCAAGCCCTAGATTTACCTAAGAAACATACAATTAGCAGAAATAATAATTTTGATATACGTTATAGTATTTATGAAAATTTATGTCGTGAGAAATTGGGAGTAAAAGTTAAAATTAATCATAAAAAAATAGAAATTCCTTATAAAGATGATGAAGAATTAGCAAGAATATTAGAAGAGTTAAATATAAACATTGAAGGAGAATAAGATGGGATTTTTAGAAAAAGTTTTAGATATAATTATGACAAAACAGATTTTTGGAACAGCGATGGTTATATTAGTAACATTTATTTTAATTTCTATGTTTAATAAAAGTATTGAAAAAATAATGATTAAGGGAAAAAATAGTTTTGAAGTAAAAAGAAGAAAAACAATTGTAAGGTTATTCCAAAGTATTTTTAAATATATTTTAATTATTATTGCTTTTTTAATTATTTTGGATTTTTATGGTGTTGATACGAAAAGTTTAATTGCAAGTTTAGGAGTAGCTGGAGTTGTTTTAGGCTTAGCACTTCAAGATACAGTAAAAGATTTAATAAGTGGAACGATGCTTATCATGGAAAATTATTTAGCTGTAGGGGATATTGTTACATATAATAATTTTACGGGAGAAGTCATTGAACTTGGTCTTAGAACAACTAAAATTAAAGGATTTGATGGTGAGGTAATGACGGTTGCTAATCGTAATATAGATACGATTATTAATCTTTCACAAAAGAATGCTACATTATATATCAATATTCCTACTGCTTATGAAGAGAAAACAGAAAAAGTAGAGAAAGTTTTAATTGATGTTGTAAAAAAAGCTTTGGATGAAAATTTAATTCTTTCTGGTTCATCTTATTTAGGTGTAAATTCTTTTGACTCTTCGTCAGTTTTATACTTGATTTATATTGTTTGTAAGCATGATGGTCGTTATCGAGTAAAAAGAGAAATATTAAAGAGAGTTAAATTAGCTTATGAGAAAAATAATATTAAAATTCCTTATGATCAGTTAGAGGTGCATTATGGAAAAGATATTTAATTTAGGGGATTTGGTAGTAATGAAAAAACCTCATGCTTGTGGAGAAAATATGTGGAAGATTGTTCGGGTTGGGGTTGATGTAAAGATTAAATGTGTGAATTGTGGGCGAGAAGTGATGATTGATCGTTTGGAATTTGCAAGAAAGCTAAAAAAAGTTTTGGGTGAAGAAAATGAAGAAAAGAAATCTTAAAGAAAAAATTACTTTAGATCCTATTATGACACTGTTGGTTTTAAGTGTTTTAACGATTGTTTTAAGTGGTTTTTTGTCTTTGATTGGTGTACAAATTACTTATAATTCTATTACTGATAGTATTAATTTTAATTATACACAAAGTTTAGTTTCTGTAGAGTCTTTGTTTAGTTTAAGTGGACTAAAACATATATTTACGACAACTGTTTCTAATTTTGTTAATTTTGCACCTTTATCTAGTCTCATTATTATTTTAATTGGGATTGGTGTTATGGAGAAAAGTGGATTCTTAAAGACGGTTGTCACTCTTTTAACAAAGAAAGCTAAAAAGAAAACGGTTACTTTTGTTTTGGTATTAATTTGTGTTTTATCAAGTATTATGGGGAATTTACCTTTTGTTGTGATGATTCCACTTAGTGCTTTAGTTTTTATCTATGGGCATAGAAATCCTTATATAGGAATTATTGCTAGTTATGCGGCTTTGTGTGCTGGTTCGGGAATTAGTTTATTTTTAACTAGTACCGATTCTGCTTTAATGAATTATACTCTTTTAGGGGCTCATGCTCTTAATTCGTCTTATACGCTTGGAACTGGAGTATTCGTCTTTATTATGGCTATTGCTATTATTTTGGTTACGTTTGCTATTACCTTTGTTACAGAAAATATTATAGCTCCTAAACTTCCTAAATATGAATTTCCAGAAGAAGAGATGGAGAGCGAATTTACTTTAACTAGAAAACAAATGAGAGGATTAGTTATTGCTTTATTAGCAGGTTTAGCCTATTTATTGTTTTTTATCTATTGTATTATTCCTGGGCTTCCTTTATCTGGAGCACTTCTAGATTATTCACAAGAATTTTATATTGATAAGCTTTTTAGTGTAGATTCATTCTTTAGTACAGGATTCGTTTTTGTTGTTACGATGTTCTTTGTTATTTTAGGTTTCTTTTATGGAATTGGTGCGAAAACTATTCGTAATAATAAAGATTTATGTGATGATCTAGGTCATAGTTTAGATGGGATTGGTAAAACTTTAGTACTTATTTTCTTTGCATCTATGTTTATTAGTATCTTTAAAAGCACAAATATTGGTGAAGTAATTACTGCTGCGTTTGCTAATATTATGACTATTGATGGTTTAGGGGCTTTTCCTCTTATTGTTATTTTGTTTGTTGTTAGTGCTATTGTGACACTTTTCTTACCAGGATCGGTCTTTAAATGGGCAATTATGGCTGGTATTGCTGTTCCGGCATTTATGAATGTTGGTCTAAGTCCTGAATTTGCTCAAACTATATTTAGATTTGGTGAATCTGTGACAATGGGACTTACCCCACTTGCTACTTATTATGTAATATATCTTGCTTATTTGGAAAAATATAATCAAAATACAAAACCAATTAATTTATTTAAGACATTACAATTTCAAGTGCCATATAGTGTAGCTACTTTAGTAATATTACTTGCGCTTGTAATTGTGTGGTATATTATTGGGTTTCCACTTGGTATTGGAGGCGTTACAACATCAGTTTAGGCTGGTGTTTTTAAATTTTTCTAATAAAGAGTTTAAATATGATCAAAAAATGCTTAAATCTATGTTATAATAGTTCTACTGGAGTGATTTTATGAGTTTAAAAGCAGGTATAGTGGGTCTTCCCAATGTTGGTAAGTCTACTTTATTTAATGCGATTACTAAGAAAAATATTTTGGCAGCGAATTATCCTTTTGCAACGATTGATCCAAATGTTGGGATGGTGACGGTTCCTGATGAAAGATTGGCGTTTTTAGAGGATTTATATCTTCCTAAAAGTACTGTTCCTACTACTTTTGAGTTTACGGATATTGCTGGATTAGTAAAGGGGGCTTCTAAAGGTGAGGGGTTAGGTAATAAATTTTTAAGTCATATTAGAGAAGTGGATGCAATAGTTGAGGTTGTACGATGCTTTGATGAGGCAAATATTACGCATGTTGAAGGTAAAACTGACCCAATTCGGGATATTGAAATTATTAACGTCGAGCTTATTTTGGCTGATTTAGAAATTATCCTCAATCGATTAAATAAGATTATGAAGAAAGCGGAAACAACGAAAGATAAAAAAGCCGTTGCCGAAGTAGCAATGCTTACGAAAGCGAAAGAGAATTTAGAGAAAAATATTCCGCTTCGTTTAGTAGATTTTAGTCTAGAAGAAAAGATTCTCATGAAAAATTTTAGTTTTATTACTTTAAAACCACTTATTTATGTAGCTAATATTTTGGAAGATGATGTTGTATTAGGGGAAAATAACTATACTAAATTGGTAAGTGAGTATGCCCAAAAGGAACAGACATCAGTTATTGTGATGTGTTGTAAAATGGAATCAGAATTATCCGAATTAAATGATGATGATAAGAAAGTTTTTTTACAAGAACTTGGTATTCATAGTAGTGGACTGGACCGATTAATCTTTGCGTCTTATTCACTACTTGGACTGGAAACTTTCTTTACGGCAGGTTCTGATGAATGCCGGGCTTGGACTTTTAAGAAAGGCGCGAATGCTAAGGCTTGTGCTGGTTTAATTCATTCTGATATTGAGCGAGGTTTTATTAAGGCGGAAGTTATGAGTTTTGATGATTTATATCAGTATAAAAGTGAATTAAAGGTAAAAGAAGCTGGTAAACTTCGATTAGAGGGGAAAGACTATTTGATGCAAGATGGCGATATTGTTTATTTTAGATTTAATGTTTAATAAATTCTTTTAGTTATCATATGATTTAGTATGATGCTAAAAGAATTTTTTGTTGATGAGGTTATTACTATTCCTTTTAAATTATTTGGAAAGACCCATTTGTTTTTGATTGCTTTGGTTTTAATAGGATTATTGATTGTTTATGTTAATAGAAAAAGAATATATGGACTTTCTAAAAGTTTAAAAAGAAAAATTGTTGTTGTATTTGCTACTATTTTGCTTGTTAATATGCTTACCTTGTATATTTCTTCTTTTTATTATCAAATATTTGATTATAAAACCATGTTGCCATTTCATCTTTGTTATTTAGCTAATTATTTTTATATTTTCATAGTATTACTAAATAAAGAGAGGTGGTATTCTTATATTTATTTTTTATCTTTTTTAGGACCAATCCCTGCGATTATATTTTTTGATGTTCCTAGTTGTTGGGAATCTTTTAATTTTTATCTTTATGTGATTAGTCATCATTTGTTAGTAATTATAGGATTATTCACGTTTTATTTGTATCCAAAAAAAATTAATTGGAAACATTTATTAAAATTATTTATTGTTTTAAATATTATTTATTTTTTGATGAAAACTTTTAATATTTATTTTGATACAAATTATTTTTTTTCAGAAGTAATACCTCCTTTTATTATAGAGTTACTTCCTTTTTTAAATCATTTTCCAATTGTTATTATTTTAGAAGTTATGGAAATAATAATTATGGGAGGGTTATATGTATTTTTCAAAAAACAGTATGGTTTACTAACTAGAAAACATATGTTATAATAGAAATGTAAGGAGAGATGAGATGAATCAATTATTATCAAAAACATTTTTATGGATGTTTGTCGGTTTATTTGTTACTTTTTTGACTGGTTATATTGTATCTATTAATGAAAATATGGTATTATCTATTTTTGGAGGGCCAATATTTTGGCTTATTATTATTTTAGAGTTTGCTTTAGTTATTTTCTTTTCAGCTAGAGTACATAAAATGAAGCCAATTACTGCGAAAATATGTTTCTTGTTGTATTCGTTTGTTAGTGGATTAACATTTTCTAGTGTGTTTATTGGCTTTAATATTGGTAGTGTGATGTATGTATTTTTGATTGCAGCAGTAGTTTTTGCTATATTTGGGGCAATAGGTTATTTTATTCAAGTTGATTTAAATCGAATTGGAACATTTTTAATGATGGCATTGTTTGCACTTATAGTTTGCTTAATTGTTAATTTATTTGTTGGTAGTTCTACATTTGATTTAATCTTATCCATTATAGCTTTACTTATTTTCTTTGGATTTACTGCTTATGATATTCAAGGACTTAAAATACTTGGAAATAGTGGGGTAGATCATGACGTGGTAGCTATTAATGGAGCATTTCAGTTATATTTGGATTTCATAAATATCTTTTTACATTTATTGTCTATTATAGGGAACTCTAAAGATTAGAGTTTTTTTCTTTCCATCTTTTGGTATGTTCTACTTTTTCCCATTTAATGTTTTTTTTAAAGAATGCTTTTAGCGCACAAGGTATATAGGTTGCAAAAAATAGAGGGCTAAAAAGAATAGCTTTTACTTGCATTTCTTTAGACATATTTATTTTATTTTTATCTTTTAAGATAATAAAAGATGTCATGAAAGCAAAAAGTATATAGGTAAGCATTATGATTAATATTATTTTTGTACAGCATATTTTGGTGATGGAGCTAGTTAAATCATGAATTTTTAATAATATTATGATTTGATTTAAAATGTAGAGGAAAGCCCCAATTATCATTAAAATATAAGGTTTCATGCCACTTATTTCATTTACAACAGAGCCAAAGTTAGGATTATTTTTTAATAGTTTTTTAAATTTTGGTATATATTTTTTTCTCGTAGTAAAGTAGCCTTTAATCCATCTTGTTCTTTGATTAATTGTGCTTTTATATTTTATAGGCTGTTCATCATAGAAAATAGCATTTTTATTATAAATACTTGTTAAGTTATGTTCAATTGAATAGAGTGTTAGCTCATAATCTTCGGTGAGAGAATGAAAAGGAAATCCTTTCCATTTTTGTATTAAATCTTTGCTAAGATATAGACCGGTTCCAGATAAAGTGACATTTCTTGACTGCTTTGATTTTGTTTCGTTTCCGTTGGAATTTAGAAAAGCAAAAGTGATGCCAGAACAGGTTGCAATTATTGAATCATTTCCATTTTTTAAGTTGCGATAACCTGTAGCTATATCATAACCTTCTTGGTAAGATTTTTCCATTTCTTCAATAAAATGCTTATCTAATACATTATCAGCATCAAAAATAAAGTAAGCATTATAATATTTTTGCTTTTTTTCTAAATCTTTAAGTAATTCATCTATAGCATAACCTTTGCGTTGTAAATTTAATTTTTTTCTTATAAATATTGTTGCATGATATTTCTTGGCTATAATGTTGGTAGGATCTTTAGCGCTTTCTACAATAATATATACGTCATTCATATTTACTTTTTTAGTCTGGTTTTTAATACTTATTAGTATATCTTCTATTACTTTTGATTCGTCTCTAGCGGGGATTATTATACAAAAATTGGTTAATTTTTTTCTTTTTTCTTTAGGAAAATTATTGTTTTGCTTAGCTAAAAAAGATGTTGTAAACAAAATTAACAAGCCAATTATGATTAGAATTATTCCAATTATTTCTAAAATCATATTTACACCTACTTTACAAATTTCATGTTTGTATATATTGTTTTTAAAAATTCATCAGGATAGACGCGGTCATAAAATTCTCCAATAAATGTTAAAGGTTCATAGCCTTTATTTCTTAATGTTGCTCTTCCTAAGGCTGTAAATGAAATTAGCATGTTTAAACACATAAATATCACTAAAATTACAACTAATGGTTTACCAATTTTGCTTGGTATTCTTTCGATCCATCGAGAAAGTATAGGATAGATAATGTGTACTAAAATCATTGCAGCAAATCCCCAAAAGATCATGTATGGTATTGTTGTTCTACCGTTGATGTTTAAAAAGTAAGTGCTGTAATCCCATGATGCTACTCCTAAAACTAATTCCATTAAAAAACTTACTACATATTCTATTGTTCCTCCTAATAGAGCTCCATAGAAAAAAGTTTTGAGAGGATGACGTTTTTTCTTTCCTAATATGTAAATCATAAAAGTTATACCTGCTCCATATAAAGGATTAAATGGTCCATATATTACCCCTTTATGACTTGGCCAAAAAAATTCTTGATAACGAATAAAATGCTTGATACATCCAAGTATATTTTCGTGTAATACGCCAATGATGCATCCAATTACAAAAATCAAGAACATTTTTTTAAAGCACATTCCTTTGGCAAAAGGCTTTTCTTCTTTTTTTAACCATGATTTAAATTTTTTTATCATAATCACCACAACTATCAATATTATATCAATTATTGGTTAGAAATGGAAGGTTTTTGCCTAATAATTGAAATTTGTCTGTAAAAAATTTATTTGCTTCCTTGACAAATGGAAATAAAAGTTTTAAGATAGTTTCTTATCTATTCAGGAGGTTTGTAATGAAAAAATTATTTTTGTTGCTTTTTATGTTGGGAGTAATTGTTAATCCTATTAATACTTACGCTACAGTTGATTTTACAGGTTATTATTGTGATTCTAAAAAGCCTTTGGGGGATGGCACTTTTTATATGACTTGTCATATTGCTGTAGATAGTACTGAGGATGTAAAACAGGTTAAAGGAGATCTCATTTTAACTAATGTAACTTTGGAAAGTATTAAAACTTATGATGATTGGGAAAGCCTTAATGGATTATCTTCTCATGTAGAATTTGTTTCATCTAATGGACATATAGGGACTTATACTGTAGCTGAATTATTATTCACTGGTGATTTAAGTGATGAAGAATGTGAAGCTAGTTTTGTTCCTGTTTATGAAGAGACAGTTGATCGTGTGTGTATGATAATAGATGGTACTTATTATGGGGAGAATGGTACTATTGTGAGTGAGGAGAAATATTATGAAGAGTGCTGCGATTATGTTTGTACTATAGTTGATGATCAGTATTATTTTGATTCAAAGGGCAATTCAGTTACTTATGAAAAAATGATTGAAGATTGTGGGGATACTGTTGTATCAGAAGAATTTGTAGAAAACCCACAAACAGGAATTAATTATGGTTATATTATTCTTCCTATTGGCATAATATCTATTATAGTAATTCTTAAGATTGCGAAGAAAAATACAAAAATTTATAAAATATAGTTGAAAAAATCAGATAATATGATATAATTTATATTATCTGATGTAATGCGGATGTAGTTTAATGGTAGAGCTTCAGCCTTCCAAGCTGATAACGTGGGTTCGATTCCCATCATCCGCTCCATTTGAATACAACTTACGGACTGTAAGAAGTTCGTAAGTTTTTATGTGTGCCGTGCATGGCATATAACTGGAGGGTGAAAGTCCCTTACACGCGTAGGTATCGACGAAGTGTTAGAGAA
>CALVHI010000037.1 GCA_944327365.1 uncultured Bacilli bacterium | reverse complement strand
AGTATGATTGATTAAATATTTACTAAGTAATATTTGATTAACTTGACTTGCTACTTCGGCAACAAAAATAGAATAACTATAATCAATATATGATTGATTTTTTATCGCATAATAATAATGCATCGCATGGCCTAGTTCATGAGCAAGAGTAGATACATCATTAAGTGTACCTTTAAAACTTAATAAAACATAGGGATGAACTTGATAACAAGCCGTACAATAAGCTCCATTTCTTTTTCCATCATTAGGACAAAAATCAATCCATCTCTCTTTAAATGCTTTTTTTAGATCAGTTATATAAGTATTCCCTAAAACACTTAAAGATTCCATAAGTAAGTCTTCTGCTTCTTTTTCACTATATTTTTTAGTAACACCACTTTTAATAGGAGCATATGTATCATATAAATGTAGAGTACTTATATTTAAAGCTTTCTTCTTTATTTTCCAAAACTTAGATAAAGGCTCTATATTTTCTTTGACCATACCAATTAGATGATCATACATCTCTTCCGGTATTTCATCTGAATATAAAGATGCTTCTCTAGCACTTTTATACCCCCTTATTTGAGCAAGTTTATTATGATTATTTACTTCACTAGCAAGAATACTAGCACAAGTATTTTTAAATTCACCATAAGTTGTAAATAATTTAGTAAATGCTCTTTTTCTTTCCATTCTATTGGTTGATTCAATAAATTCATGATAACTTTTTTCATCTAATACTACCATTTTACCATCTTTATTTTTAATTTTACCAAATTTCATATCAGCATCTGTTAAATAAGAATATACTTGATCTGGAGTATGAAAAGTAGTCGATAAGAAAGAAAGGATTCTCTCTTCCTTATCACTTAACGTATGCACTTTACCCCTAAAAATATTTTTAAGCATTCGCATATATGCTGTAAGTTTGGGATTTTTCTTTGCATACTCTTCTATTTGTTCAAAAGAGCCTTGTAATATTTCTGGAACAATATATGAAGTAGCAATATTATATCTTTCATATAACTGATAAGCCTTACCAAATAATGCTTGATATTTTGTATTAGTTGTATCACTATCATTATTAAGATGAGCAAAAACAAATACTCTTTCTAACTTTTGACTAAGCTCTGTATCAAAACTTAATGCTTCATACAATATATTTTCATTATCTAATAAATGATTTTGATATTTTTTAAAATCATTTAAATGTTCATCAATATAACCATATTCTTTTTCATATTCACTAATTGTTTTATATAAATCTTTTGTATTCCATTTTAATTGCTCTGGATATTCTTCTCGCACTTTTCCCATAATAATCCTTTCTCTTAAAGAAAGTTCTAGTTTCCTAGAACTTATTTTTCTTCATAATTAGCTTCTTCTACATCATCTTTAGAATCTTTACTTGAAGTATCTTCTTTTTCATCAGACTTAGCTTCTTCTTGGTTTTTCTTAGATGCTTCTTCATAAACTTTTGTAGCAAGCTTCATAGCAATTTCATTTAAGCTTTCAGTTTTCTTTTTAATATCATCTATATCATTAGATTCCATAGCTTTCTTTAAATCTTCGATTTTCTCTTCAGCTTCTTTTTTATCTTTTTCAACTACTTTATCACCTAAATCTTTAATCGCTTTCTCTGTTGCAAAAATCATTGATTCAGCATCATTTTTAACATCAGCTTCTGCTTTTCTCTTTTCGTCTTCTTCTTTATTTGCTTCTGCTTCTTTTACCATCTTATCAATTTCTTCATCTGATAAATTAGTTGAAGAAGTGATAGTAATTGATTGTTCTTTATTAGTACCTAAGTCTTTAGCCGTAACATTTACTATACCATTCGCATCAATATCGAATTTAACTTCAATTTGTGGAATTCCTCTTGGTGCTGGTGGAATATTTGTTAACTGGAAGTTACCTAAAGTTTTATTATCAGCAGCCATTGGACGCTCACCTTGTAAAACATGAATATCTACAGCCGGTTGATTATCAGCAGCGGTTGAGAATACTTGACTCTTACTTGTTGGAATAGTTGTATTTCTTGGAATTAAGACAGTCATAACTCCACCTAAAGTTTCAAGTCCAAGAGATAGTGGTGTAACATCAAGTAAAACAATATCTTCAACTTCACCAGTTAAAACACCTCCTTGAATAGCCGCACCCATCGCAACTACTTCATCAGGGTTTACACTCTTATTAGGTTCTTGGCCAAGTTCTTTTTTAACTAATTCTTGAATGTATGGAATACGTGTTGAACCACCAACTAAGATTACTTTATCAATATCTTTTGAAGTGAGTTTAGCATCTTTCAAAGCCTTACGTACAGGTTCAAGTGTTGAATCAAATAAATCACGGCATAAGTCTTCAAATTTAGCTTTTGATAAAGTGGTATCAAAATGTAGAGGTCCTTCACTGTTTTGAGCTATAAATGGTAAGCTAATTTGGGCCGTAGAGATACCAGACAAATCTTTTTTAGCTTTTTCAGCAGCATCTTTAATACGTTGCATAGCCATTTTATCTTTTGATAAATCAATACCATTCTCTTTCTTGAATTCATCTACTAGATAATCCATGATTCTCTCGTCGAAATCATCTCCACCAAGTTTATTATTACCAGCGGTTGATTTAACTTCAAAGACACCGTCGCCTAATTCAAGAATTGATACATCGAATGTACCTCCACCTAAATCATAAACTAAAATGGTTTGCATTTCATCTTGTTTATCAAGACCATAAGCTAAAGCTGCAGCAGTTGGTTCATTGATAATTCTTTCTACTTCAAGTCCCGCTATTTTACCAGCATTTTTCGTAGCTTGTCTTTGCGCATCATTGAAATACGCTGGAACCGTAATAACTGCTTTTGATACTTTCTCGCCTAAATAAGCCTCAGCATCTTTTTTAAGTTTAGCTAAAATTTTAGCACTAATTTCTTCTGGCGTATATTTTTTACCATTTGCTTCTACTTTCTCACTAGTCCCCATCTTTCTTTTAATAGATAAAATAGTATTCTTAGCATTAGTAACAGCTTGATTTCTTGCAATCTGACCTACTAACTCTTCTTCACCTTTAAAAGCTACAACAGATGGTGTTGTACGATTACCCTCAGCATTAGGGATAACTTTTGGCTCACCACCCTCTAAAACTGCAACACAACTATTTGTTGTACCTAAATCTATACCTATAATTTTACTCATTCTTCATCATTCCTTTCATTATTTTCTTGAGTAACATTTCTTTCATTTACTTTAACCATCGCTGGTCTAAGTAATTTATCTTGATACATATATCCTTTTTGTAAACAATCTAAAACAATATTATTTGCAAAATCATTATTTGTATCAGTCATAACTGCATTCATTATAGTTGGATCAAATTCTTTATGTATACACTCAATTTCAGTAACACCTTTACTTAATAGGATACCTCTTAAGTTATCATAAATCATTTTAAATCCCTCTAAGAACTTTTCAGTTCCTTCTTGCTTGATGCTTAGAGCTCTTTCAAAATTATCAAGAACAGGAAGTAGTTTCTCCATCAAATCAAAACCATCATATTTATAAGCATTAGCAAGATCAATTTCACTTCGTCTTTTAATATTTTGCATTTCTGCCGTAATACGAAGTACTTTTTCTTTTAAATCTAAGTTAGCTTTTATAAGCTCATCTTTTTCTTTATCGATTTTCTTTCGTTTCTCTTTTACTCTTTTTCGGGGTGGAGCTTCTTCTTTTATCTCTTCTTTTACTTCTACAGACTTCTCTATTCTTTCTTCATTTAACGGAGAATTCATCTCTTCTGTATTTTTTATTTCTTCTTCCATTTAATCACCTTTTTCCTCCAACCATTTATTCAAAATGTTAAGTACTGCAACAACTCGATCGTATTCCATTCTCTTAGGTCCAATAATTGCAATAGTACCTTCTTCTCCCCCTAGAGAATAGCTTGTTTTAACAACTGTGACATTATCATCAAAATTAGATTCACTTCCAATATAAATGCTAATATCACGATTATCATTTTTCTCAATCTTCCTTACTTGTTCTTCATCTTCAAGCTTCGAGATTAATCGTTTTATTTCCGCAGGTTCACTATATTCAGGTTGATTTAACATTTTGGATTTACCTACAACATGGATGTTTTCATTATTATTAATAAAATCATGGAAAGCATCATAGAAAATGCCATATACTGCTTCATATTGTTCTATCTGTTTAGATATAATCGGTTTTACATCATACTCTAATCTTTCTGCTACCATTGATATTGGTGTACCAACTAACATTTTATTAATAATTTCACTAATTTTTACTACTTCCATCATAGAAATATTTGACGGCAAAGAAAACTGCTTATTTTTCACAATCCCTTTATCTGTACAAACAAGTGCTACTAACTTTTCTTCATCAAGCGGGATAATATTAATCTGCCTTAAAACATTTTCATCACTATATTCCCCAAGGGAAATACTAGTGTAATTCGTAATGTCACTAATGATTTCTAAGCATTTTTCTATCGCATCGCTAACTGTTAAGTTTGGTGCAGAAAATAACGTATCAAGTTTTAACATATCTTCTTTGTTAAGCTTTTTAGGCTCCATTAAATGCTCTACATAATAACGATATCCAGCTTCACTAGGAATTCTACCACTAGATATATGATTCTTCTCTAAATAACCCATTTTTTCTAATGTAGCCATCTCGTTGCGTATCGTTGCGCTAGAGCAATTAAACTTATCACATAAATGCTTAGACCCAATCGGCTTAATCTCTTTGATGTAGCATTCCACAATTTCTTTTAATAAACTTTTTTGCCTTTCATCCACATTCATCACAACCTTTAGCACCCATTACCTTCAAGTGCTAATACCATTATAATATTATGCTTAGCACTTGTCAATATATAACTGCTAATTTTTCAAAAAAAATATGCAACCAACAATTGAAAAGCTAAAAATATACAATTAAACGATGTAAAAAGAATTAAATATTCCCCAAATTTTTTAGGCTGATGACGTAAAAATTCTTTCAATGTAATCAAACTGGCCAATGAAGAAATCAATATTCCTAAAGATCCAATATTAACAGAAACTAATAAATCAGCATAATTAAGAGTAAATTTAGACAAGAATATTGCAGTAGGAACATTACTAATTAATTGACAAGAAATAATTCCCGTTACTAAAGTATTTTTTTCAACAAGATTAAAAATCAACTCATGAATAAAAGGGATTCTAGCCATATTTCCTGAAAAGATAAAAAAGAAAAAGAATGTTAATATTAGCGAATAATCAATTTCTCTAAATCTTTTTCGATCTAAAAAAAGCATAACAATCATTATAATAGCAAAGGTAATAAGATAAGGAACAAACCTAAATATGGTAGCAATGACCAAAACAAATAATATAACATAAATCACTAGTTTATTTTTATTAAGTTGAATAGCCGAATCATCTTTTAAAGTAAGTGGATCATTTTTAACAAATAAGCAACAGATTAATAATAAAGCACCCGCTACTAAAGTATGAACTAATAAAATGCCAAAAAACTCTAAACTATCAATATGATAATAGGAATATAAATATAAATTTTGGGGGTTTCCATAGGGAGTAATCATCCCTCCCATATTTGCTGCAATAGTTTGCATAATAAAAACAAACGCTAAATATCGATCATTATTAGTAGTATGCAAAACAATATAAGTTAAAGGTAAAAATGTAATTAAAGACATATCATTAGCAACAATCATATCAAAGAAAAATGTCCCAAACACAAGTGCTAATATTACAGTTCTTCTTGTGTGAAATAAACCAATTATTTTTCTAGATATCAAATCAAAAACATCTGTACTCTTTAATCCAGCAACAACTGCTAACATACAAAACAAGCAAAATAAAGTATTATAATCAAAATAATTTAAATATTCTGAGTCGATTGGCACAAAAAAACATGTAATTATCGCTAAAACAATTACACAGAAAAGAACTACTTCATTTTTTATAAAACTGGTTATTCTTTTTTTTAGCACGTTTATTCACCCTTTTTTATAAAGTTTTCCCTTGATGTTCCTCCTCTAAATAATCAACATCTCTTTTAGCTAAATCATCTAGCATTTGATTAAAGCGTTCTTCACCCATAGATTCTTTTAAAGATGCAATTCGCTCTAAAGAAGCACCTTTCTTAGCAATTTCCTCAGCTTGTAATTTAGTACTATCATTTTCTAAATTTTTAAACATAACATAACTATTTAACATGTTCATTAAAGACGTATGAATATCATTAGCAGCTTTTATTAAATTGGGATCAAAATTACATCTTTCTACTCTTTTTTCTTGCTTTAATTGCTCTTTAGATAATCTTTTTAGTGCTTTTTCACTAATTGCCTCAAAATTCAATTGTTCATAATCTTGATTAGGAAGATGATGAAGCATTTTTTTAATTCCTATAATAACACTGATTTGAAGATTAGTTTTCGCTAAATTAGTTACTTCGCTAATATAATCTTTAAGTTGTGATTTAATATTTAATAATTGTGTTTTAAGCTCTAAAAAATCAGGATTTTCCTTTAATGCTGATATTCCCATCGCATCGCCATCTAACTCGAAAACAGGAGAAATAAGCCAAAATATCTCATCATAAGCTCTAGTATGAGTTCTAAGTAACTCTGCATATTTTTGTTCTTCACTTAACTTTTCATCAAACAACACATTAAAATCAGGCATATCCGAATAAGTAATTTTATCATCATTTATATATGTAGAATTAAAATAAATACGAATTAGTTCATTTAATCCCGTTTTTTTAATATCAATAGCGGGAGTATCTACCCCATCAAGTCTAGTATTATCAAGGTCTTTTAATTTAATTTCTTTTTCATCTACAGTATAAACCATATTAGATGCATCCCCAAAATCAACCCCAATATAAGATTTAATATTAAATGAATATAGATTTTGTATTAATTCATTTATCTCACTTTTTAATTTAGTTTTCTTAGCCAAGTTACTTTTACAAGGCCTAGTAGCCAATCCACTAATTTTATACAAAGCATCCATTTTTTTATCAAAATTTTTATCTAATTGATCTAAAGCCATATATTCATCTAATTTGGCCATAATCATTCTTACAAGTGCTATTTTTTCTTCCAAGCGATTATTTTTAATTGCTTTTGTATAAACTCTTTTATTAAAATGAGCATTTCTTTTAATATCTTCCGTTTGGCCAAGCAAATACTCCTCTACCCCATTTAAAATAGAGCGAATATTTCCCATAGCTAACATATAATTTCCTTCGATAAGATTTAAGCCATTATAACCATACATTATTATCACCATTTTTATCCTATCATTTTTTACCCTAAATGTAAAGATTTTATTTTTATTTTTACATATCATTAACATTTAACAAAAATATTTGCATACATTTTACCATGAATATTGGAGTTAAATTACAAAGAATAAACACAGAGAATTTTATTTGGATTATTTATTTTTTTATAATTATTGCTGCTTTAATATCAAATGAGTATGAAAAACATTATTTAAAAACTAAAGATTTAAGGGGGCAAAAAATATTTAAAACTTTAAATATTACTGTTTTTTGTATTGCTTTTTTTATTTACCTCTATTTTGTAATTACAAACTATAAAAATATAGAAGATTTAAAACAAACAAGCACAAAAAAAGAAGTAATATGTGCTCACTTACAGTTAATCGCATCTCTTTTATTTTTAGTAGCAGGAGGAATTTCCCTAGTCGCGGAAATAAATCGAGATGATCCGGATACAGATATTGGTATTGTCTAGCTTTTAATAGATCGGTAAGCATATCCTGCTAGTAAATCTTTTTGCTTTAATTGAGCAAGTTCACTAACACTTACAACTTGATACCCCTCTGCATAAAGTCTAGGAAGCAATATCTCTAAAGCTTCTAAGCTTGTCCCATAAAGTTCATGCATTAAAATAATATCACCGTCACTAATATTTTCCATAACATAATTAACTGTTCTTTCAGCATCTTTATAACGCCAATCTTCTGTATCTAAATTCCACAAAATAAAAGGATAATTAATATTTTCTAAATTTTCTTTATTATAGGAACCATAAGGTGGACGAAAATATTTTATATGATCATTCGTAATTTGATAAAATAAATCATCTGTCTTTTTTAAATCCTCCAATACTTCATTTAAAGTGCTTTTAGTGATATTTATATGACCATAGGAATGCATTCCTATTTCATTACCTGACTCATAAGTCTTTAATACACATTTTTGACATTGCCTCATCATTGATCCAACCATAAAAAAGGTAGCATGACTTTTATTTTGCTCTAAAACAGATAAAAAAGCTTCATTATATTGACTACTCGGCCCATCATCAAAAGTAATTGCTACAGTTTTTTTATCTTTAGAATATTGATAGCCATCTTCATTAGTATATTCTAAATCTAACTTATAAGTATAATTTAAATTCTCTTTTATTTCTTGATTGTTTAACTTTAAAAAAATATCTTCTTGAATAGGATAATCATAAACATAATCATAATAATAAACAATAATTTCGTTTTCTTTTACCCAATATACTTTTTCTCCTTCATCTTTTAAGATTCCTTCAACTATAAATTGGGGATATTTTAAGCGCAATAATTCTTCTTCTAATTTATTAAAATCTTCTATCTTATCTGGCTTAATTAAATCTGTAAAATTCAATTCTAAACCAGTTTTGGCATCAATATAGTAAGTTGAAAGCTTTTCTCCATCAATAAATGCCAAGCTGATAAATTCAGGAATTTCCTCACTCTTATATATAAGCCCTTCATGCTTTGCTGCTATTTCATCAATTCTTTTTTCTAAATCAACTTCTAATACTGTAGAAGAAGATGGCTTATCTAAAGCCGTTTTAGGATCCTCCATTAATAATCCTTTAGTAAAAAAATAAGTTGCAACAGTAAACATAATAATAATTAATACAATAAATATTATACGAAAACTTTTAAAATTCACATTATCACTACCCATATTATTATACCAAATTATGATAAGTTTTTTACATCTTTTTTAAGAAAGATGACATAAGTTATACAGATCATCACAATAATATAAAGAAGAATGACGAAAAGAGAGGTTAACAAGTCATTTCCATAAGGGCTAGTACCACCTGTTAAAATATAGCTAAAATCCCAATATAAAGAAACACCCAAGTTTGACAGTTGTTATTTAAAAATATCTCGCAAAGCCAGAAAGAATCTGGTTTTTTATTTATTTTATAATTG
>CALVHI010000036.1 GCA_944327365.1 uncultured Bacilli bacterium | reverse complement strand
ATCCCCGAAAAATCGGGAAATAACTCATAATATTTTATTTCCTATCATTTTCGGGAACTTACTTTTGAATTTAATCGTGTTTTTTTAAAATACACGAATTTCGTGTACTTTCCTATAAGAAAAAAAGAACTATTCAGTTCTCTCTTTTATAAAGAATGGTCCAAATTCAATACTGGCATCAATACTAGAACGATCATATTTATACATTTTATAACCAAGACCAGTACAAGAATAAACTGTACCATCATCATATTCTTTCGTCTGTTCAGATATACAAAAAATTGGTGTTTTAGATTGTCTAGCTCTAAAATAATCAATAAAGAACACAATAATCCAAATAATAATAATAGCTAAAATTATAACTTTTATAACATCGCCTTTTTGTGCTTTTTTCATAAATCGCTTCTCCTATTATTAATTATATCCATTTAAAAGAAAAAAAGCAATATTTTTTTCAAAAAAAAAGAACTCCTAAGAGTTCCCTATCATTAAACTAATTCTACTTCTGCGCCAGCTTCTTCTAATTGTGCTTTTAATGCTTCAGCTTCATCTGCAGGAATATTTTCCTTTAAGTTACCACCATTATCAGCGATACCCTTAGCTTCAACAAGTCCAAGACCAGTGATTTCTTTAATAATCTTAATAACAGCGATTTTGTTTCCACCAGCACTCTTAAGTACTACAGTCTTATTAGCTGAACCAGCCTCTTCTTGAGATGCAGGAGCAACAGCTACAGCTACAGCACTTGGATCTACTCCAAATTCTTCTTTCATTGCATCAACTAATTCTTTTACTTCAAGAATAGTCATTTCTTTTAAAGCACTAATAAATTCATCTTTTGTAATTTTTGCCATATCAATTCACATTCCTTTCTAATTTTCTAATTTTTCGGCATACATATTTAAACCAATTGCTAAATTTCTTACATGTTCCATCATACCAGCTGCAAGCTGTGTTAGAAGTCCCTCATAAGATGGAATAGAAGCATATTCATTAATTACACTTAATTCTGCAACATCACCATTAATGATACCAACACGTACTTGCATCTTATCATGGTCTTTTGCAAAATCAGCAATCACTTTAATTGGTTCAAGTAATTGAGATCCAAACATAACAGCATTTGGTCCTTCTAAGAAACCATTAAGGTCAATCTTAAGATCATCTAAAGCTCTTTTTAAAAGAGTATTTTTGTAGATCTTAACTTCACCTTTAGCTTCTCTAAGCTTTCTTCTAAGATCACTAATTTCTGAAACAGTAAGACCTTGATATTCAAACAAAATAACAGATTCACTAGTTTTTATTTTATCCGTAATCTCACTAACAATAGCTCTCTTAGATTCTAGAATTTTGCTACTTGCCATATTCTCCTCCTTAAAATTTTAAAAAAGCTTCCATAGGGAAGCTTAAAAGAATTTAAGTCTCCCCTCGGTAGGATTATTAAAGTTACCTCCCTACTGTCTTCGGTTCGCTTTTCTAAATCACATTATATTATAATTTTCATTAAATGTCAAAAGAATTTTTATCAATCTTAATACCAGGACCCATTGTACTAGTAATGGTAATACTATTAATAAAAGAGCCTTTAACACTAGTTGGTTTAGCTTTTGCAATAGTTGTTACTACATAATCTAAGTTTTCTTTTAATTTAGCATTATCAAATGATACCTTACCAATAATCGTATGAATATTACCATAAGAATCATTCTTATACCCAACCATACCTTTATTAATATCTTCAACTGCTTTAGCAACATCAGTAGTAACTGTACCAGTCTTAGGATTAGGCATTAAACCTTTAGGACCCAACACTTTACCAATTTTACCAAGTTCAGGCATCATTTCTGGAGTAGCAACAATTACATCATATGAAAACCAATTTTCTTTAGAAATCTTATCGATCATATCTTTATCGCCAACATAATCTGCTCCAGCATCTTTTGCTTTTTTAGCATCCTCACCCTTAGCAATAACTAAAACCGTTTTTTTCTTACCAGTTCCATTTGGTAAAATAAAACTTCCTCTTAAATTTTGATCAGATTTCTTCGCATCAATATTAAGCTTAATCGCAACTTCTACTGTACTATCAAAATTGGTAACACTTGTTTCTTTAACTAAACTAACAGCTTCATCTACACTATATAGTTTATTCTTTTCTAGTTTTTTTGATGCTTCCACATATTTCTTACCATGTCTCTTCATTCTTTCCCTCCTAACTGTGGTTTATTAAAGACGGATTTCTTTTATAATTAAAATTAATTTTCTTCTTCTGTTTCTTCTTCACCAGCAACTGGAACTTGAGCATTAAACTCTTTAGCTTCTGCTTCCATTTCAGCAAGTTCAGCATCTCTCTTAGCTAATTCAGCTTCTTCTATTGCAGCTTCTTTAGCTTGTTCTGCCATTTCAGCGTCATTTAAACCTTTAACAGCAATACCCATATTACGAGCCGTACCTTCGATTTGCTTCATTGCAGCTTCTACATCATATGCATTAAGATCTGGTAATTTTACCTCAGCAATATGACGTAAATCATCTTGAGTAATTGTTGCAACGATCTCATTAGCACCCTTTGTTGAACCTTTCTGAATCTTCGCAACTTTCTTAAGTAAAAAACCTGCTGGTGGAGTCTTTAAAATGAAATCAAAACTTCTATCATCATAAACAGTAATTTCACAAGGTACAACATCACCCATCTTATCTCTAGTTGCATCATTAAATTTTGTACAGAACTCTTGTAAGTTAACTCCTGCTGGACCTAAAACAGTACCAACTGGTGGAGCTGGTGTTGCTTTACCTGCTTCAATTTGAAGTTTAATTCTTCTTGTGATTTCTTTTGCCATGAAAACACCTCCTAAATTAAGTTTTTCGTGGATGTGGTATGGGCAAATCCGTAATCTCCCTCCCACATACAATAAATTATGCAAAAAACTTTGCAATAAAGATAATATCACAAAAGTAACATAAATACAAGTATTTTTACTATCAATATTACTTAATCTACTACCATTACATTTAAATCAACATCACCATATATTCCATCAATTCTACCAACATTACTAAATTGCCACATCATATACCCCTCATAATTAGTACTACTAGCATAATGAGCAAGCCATATATGTTCGAATAATTCATCTTCCCAAAAGTTTTCTAAATAAAACTTACTTCCATAAAGCATTCCCACATATCCTGCTTCTTCTACTGTATCAATAAAACTATATGCCATCTTATTTAATTCATGAAAAGACATATGATAACTATTCCAATTACCCCATATTTCCCAATCAAAAACAATTGGTAAATCAAGAGTTTCTCCATCTAATACATCTATTATCCATTTAGCTTCTTTTATAGCTTCCTCACTAGATAAAGCTTTACTATATAAATATACACCTACTTTAAGTCCTGCTTCTTTAGCATTCTTAATATTTTGAATAAACTTCTTATCTAAAGCTGGTTCTTCTCTATTTGATAATTTAACCCCAATTCTAATCATCACAAATGTAGCACCAGCATCTCTTACTTTCTCATAATCTATATCTCCTTGCCACTCTGATACATCTATACCTAGCTCTGTATTTTCACTCTTATATTTATTTAAAGCATCACTAAATGATAATTTACTGCTACTTCCTCCTCCCCCATTATTACTTTTAATTTGCTCTACAACCCTTAAAGTAATATTATAATTCGTACTATTACCACTTACATCTGTTACAACAATCTCTATATCATAAGTACCTACTTTATTATAATCTACTTCTCCTATAATCCTACACTCAGGTTGTCCATCATAATTATCTCCATAAGTAACACTATTACATAAATTACCATCATAACCTACTTCAACCATCTTACTACTACTTCCAAATATTTTAGGTTTAACTGTATCTACAACATTAACATAAGTCTTATATACATACTTTTTATCTAAATAAGTATAATAAAACTCTACTTCCCTCTTACCAATAACATCAGTATTTATCTTATAATCTTCAATAGTAACATTAGTATCTGTTAATATATCACTTACATATACTGTATCAAACACTTCTATATCTTGATTAGAAACACTAATATAAGCCCCATCAGGTATTTCATCACTTACTTTATTACTACATCCAACAATCAATAAAACACTTAATATCACTAAATACTTTTTCATACTATACCTCTTTAATAATATATTACCAGCTATAAACTAAGACTTCAATCTTTTTTGATATAAATCCAAATAAAAAGTATATAAATTAGATATATACTCATGTACTATAATATCATCTAATTCATATACAATAACATAACTAATATTTAAAGAACCAATTATCTTTAATACTTTATTTAACACTTTAGACGGAAAACCAACACGATTATTCTTCAATAAATATCCTGTAAGATGATGAACTATAAAAGCATCAGCATAAAAAGTATTCCAAAAACTACCACTCTTAACTGATACAATACTACTTCTATACTTACTCTTAACAGTCAAATATTTATCTATCATACAATCTCCTATTTTTAATATCGCCACTTGCCCTACCGGAGTCGCGGCGATAATCTTTCTCTATATATATTCATTCTTGAAGTTTACTGCATATCCATATGAAGTTTCACGCAACTTCATATGGATTACTGGCTGTTCCCTCTCCTGTAAAGCTTACATCAGCCTTTAGATTGATTACTGGGCGCACACCAGAGCCGCTATTCACGTTCCAGTAGTCGAGGCTGCCATCCGAATGCACAGCGAACACGTAAGCATAGTAGCCGTTAAAGTAACGCGGAGACATAGTCCAGTAATGTTGTCCTGTGTATAGGTAGTAACTTGTATTATTACTTCCTCCAAATCCTCCTGCTAATACTACTTCATCTGCTGTTATTAGTCCTATTGGATATGTTAACTTCTTATTTCCTTTACTACTTTCACTTGTTGTGAACAAGTCATTACTTTGACTACAATTTAATGTTGGGGTTTGTGTAAAAGCCCAACTATTCCTTGTTGTTAAAAATCTTGAATATGGTGCATATGCTGTTTTGTTTGTTCCATATCCTCTTTTTGTATCATCTGCCCACCATGTTTCATTTGAACTTGCTACTTTTCTATCATTACAGAATCCTGCCTCTGTACTGATGGAGTTTTCATATTCTGTATTTTCAATATGATCTCTATACCAATTATCTAGTATTCCTTTTATTGTACTATTTGTTGTATTGGCATGGGTTTCACTATAACTACTTGCTTCCGTACTTCCATACATATATCCTACATATGCATTATCGTTATAGCTACTATTATATGCACTTGTTTGTATTTGAGTTCCTTTTCCCGTCCCACTTGTACTTGTTCCATTATATATCATTCTAATAGAACCATCTCCATTGATTCTAATTATTCTCCAGTAATATCCTGCAAAGTGTACCCAGTTATTATTGATATTCCCTGCAAAGAAGTAACTTGTTCCATCATCATCTTGTTTAGTATAGATTGTTCCCGTTGTATTAGTTGTAAGTGCTCCTGTAATTGCTCCATCTCTTGCATCTGATACGGTTGGATTATTCGCTAGAATTATATCTTTAGCTTGATATTCATCAAAGTATAAATAACATTTTGTTCCCTTTTTTGTTAAACCTAAAAAATTAACTTTCCCATCTTGATATTCTATCGTTATGGTATTATCTTTTGTATCATTTATTTCACAATAACTTTCACTCTCATTTAGTGTGTATCCACTTGTTGGTACTGTATCTATCTCAACATACTCCCCTGTAGCATTTTCTTGATATATAGCTACTAAATTTAAATCATAGGGAGTATAATGGATAGTTCCATTAATTAAAGGAATACTTTGAATTTCTCTATATTTAGCTTGAGTAAAGTTTAATATACATGCACTTATTACACATACTACTATTACTCCTATGATAATATTTCTTTTTAAATGACTTCTTTTCAATACTTCAAACTCCATAGCTTACCTCTTTCCCTTGAGTATCATAGCATATATTTATTTATAATACATGTGATTCGACAAAACATATCAAAACTTACCATTTTATTTCTCATATATTTGTCTATATATATATTTCTAATATACATTATCATTGAGTATTTGTCAATAATTTTGTGAATATAAACTGCTTTTTCTCTTAATTAAAACTAAATATAATAAAATAAGTCATGAAGAGGCTAAAAGAGAGGACTTATCATGAGATTAAAAGAAATAAGAGAAGAAAGCGAACTTAAACAGTTTGCCGTAAGTAAAAAACTAGGCGTATCAAGAGGCACATATTCTTTATGGGAATTAGAACTAGATCCTATTCCTATAAAAAGATTAAATGATTTTTGTAAGATATTTAATTGTAGTATTGATTATGCTCTAGGTTTTTCAAACATTAAAAATTACAAAGCTAATAGAAAAGAAATAGATATTAAATTATCTAGTATTAGACTAAAAGAAGCTCGTATAGCTCATAAACTTACCCAAGACTACCTAGCCAATAAACTATCTTTAAATCGTAGTTTAATCAGCAAATATGAAAAAGGTCATACTATTATTAGTACAACCTTCTTAATTGAATATGTTCAGTTATTTAAAATATCTAGTGATTATTTATTAGGTAAATTAGATAAAAAAATAATAATTAATATAAAATCTAAAGCTCATCTATTTCCAAACACTTAACATATATTATACCATAAAACTATACAATATCAGCACTACTACTTACATTAAGACTATAATCACTAAATTCTTGTTTTAAATATTTAGGATAAGCTGCAGCCCCTATCATCGCCGCATTATCAGTACAATAAAGAATTCTAGGAATAAGTAATTTAACCCCATACTGATCACTTACTTTCTTCATTTGTTCTTTTAAATACTGATTAGCAGATACCCCACCAGCAACAACTAATCTTTTAATACCAGTGTTTTTAAATGCTAACTCAACCTTTCGAACTAACTCATCAACAGCAACATCTTGAAAAGACTTAGCTAAATCCGCTTTCCTAATTTCATTACCCCTTTGTTTTTCATTATGAACTAAATTAATTACAGCACTCTTAAGCCCACTATAACTAAAATGATAAGTATTATCATTCACTGGATTAGGTAACAAATAAGTATGCTTCCCTTCTTTAGCAAGCTTCTCAATACTAGGACCACCAGGATAAGATAGACCAATTACTCTTGCAACTTTATCAAAAGCTTCCCCAACAGCATCATCCATAGTCTCACCAAGTCTTTTGAACTGATAATCCCCTTCCATTACAATGAGTTCCGTATGTCCCCCACTAACAATTAATGCAAGAAGTGGATATTCTAATTTTTCTTCTAAATTATTAGCATAAATATGTCCAACTAAATGATTAACAGCAATTAAGGGTTTATGATACATGAAAGCTAGTATTTTAGCAGCTTCTACCCCAACCATTAACGATCCAGTAAGCCCAGGAGCATAAGTAACTGCTATAGCACTCATATCTTCTATCTTCATATGTGCTTTTTCTAAACAATCTTCTAACACATAAGTAATCGCCTCAGTATGCATTCTACTAGCTATTTCTGGTACTACACCCCCATATTTTTTATGAATATCAATCTGTGTAGCAATAGATAAAGAAACTACCTCTCTTCCATTTTTAACAATAGCCATACTAGTTTCATCACAACTAGATTCTATAGCAAGTATATAAGCATCCATCTGATCACCACTTTTCTAAGATTCTCTAGCCATTAAATAAGCATCATCCCCATTAGAATAATAATGTCTTCTTACATTTACAACTTCAAATCCAAACTTTTCATACAAATTAATTGCTGCTATATTATTACTATCTACTTCTAAAGTAATAATCTTCAAATTCTCACTCAATTCACTAATAAGATAATCAATAAGATTACTTGCTACCATCTTATTACGATATCTAGGATCAACAACCAAACTTACTATATCACAAGTTTCCCCTAAATCAGTCGCTGTAATAAACCCAACAACTTCTAATTCTTCTTCATAAACTAAAACTTTAGAAAAACCATCTTCTAACATCTCATTTAAATCATTAACTTGAACAAAATTATCATGAAGTAAACTACCTAACTCTTTAATTCTTGGAATATCATAAACATTTGCATATCTAACCATTTTCCACCTCAATTTTCTTAATATAAATAGGTTTAAGTAAATGAGGCTCTATAGCATCTTGTTTCTTCATATATAAATAAACCTTATTTAAATCTATTTTACCATCTATATAAATATATTCTGAATAATTCTTATATTCTTCATGACTAAGATAAAAATAATCTCCCATAAGAACATGATCTAAACTAAATCTAGCCCCATAAACACCATTCTTATCTTTTATCCCGACAACTACCTCTTTATCATACTCTAAATCTAAAGCTTGTAAATAAGACAAGGCTTTAACAGGAATATTTTTACAATAGCTAATCATCTTAGCAATCACTACCCCAATTCTACATCCAGTAAAAGATCCTGGCCCTACTACTACTAGTATACCACTTAAATCATCAATTGTAATTCTTTTTTTCTTTAATAATTGCTCTAAAGATAAAATAAAACACTCTGAATGTTTAGCATTCTCTATTTTTATCTCTTCACATACTTTATCATTATAAAATAAAGCTAAATGTAAATCAGTATAATGAGTATCAATAAATAAACTATACATAAAACCCTCCTTTAGAGTATAAAATCTCACCTAAGTGAGATCACAAAACAGCATTACATAATTCTTCATATCTTTCTCCATGAGCAGTAAATACAAGTACTCTCGTATTTTCATCTAACACTTTAAAATGAATATCTAATCTCTCACTAGGAAGTCTATCCAAAATTAAATCAGCCCATTCTATAATACAGATACCATCTTGATTAAAATAATCTTCTACACCAAAATCTTCATTATCTAAAAGACGATATACATCCATATGATATAAAGGCATTTCTCCTCCCATATATTCTTTAACAATTGTAAAAGTAGGTGAAGTAATATTATCAGTAATTCCTAAAGAAGCAGCAAAGCCCTTAACAAAAACAGTCTTACCACTGCCTAGATCTCCATATAAACAAATAATCATCCCAGGAAATTTCTCACTTTCTATATTTTCCGCTATAGTTAAAGTATCTTCCACACTTCTTGATGTAAACTTATAATCCATGTAACACTCACCTACAACTATTATAACAAAACTTATAGCTCATATACAACACCTTTTTATAAACTTGACACAATATCATATAAAAATATATTAGAAAATTCTATTCTTTATTATATTGATAAAATATATTAAAATATATATGAGGTGTGAAAATGGATTTTGTTGTAAGACAAACAAGGCAAAAAGATCCAGCTAGTTACAAATCTTTATATATAAAGAATTCGCTGTTAAAAGAAGTAGAAAAAATAGCAAAAGAAAACGGCACCTCTTTTAACAATGTAGTAATTAGTATGATCGAAGCCTGTATCTTTAATGGTGAGGGCCAAGAAAAAAAGAAAATAAGAAATTAAAACTTGGATAGATACTAAACTCCTTGAAGTTCTCACGTCAAAAGAGCTGTTAACTAATCTTAACAGTCTCTTTTTTACTTATCTATGGACAGTTTTTCAAAATAAGTAAGATTGATAAATAATATTATCGACCCTAAACTCTTCTTAAACCATA
>CALVHI010000035.1 GCA_944327365.1 uncultured Bacilli bacterium | reverse complement strand
TATTGTTTTTTCCAGAAATAAGTCTTATAATCTCGTTAATTCATTTAAAAACTGAATTTACTCTAAAATCTTGCGTTTTATTTTATTTTTCCCTCCAAATTTCATACCAATTCTCTAGTTTATCTAAACCAGAATTTGCTAAATCTTTAATTAAATCCCAAGTAAAGCCAAAACTTTTCTTTAAACTTTGAAAATCATTTTTGGCTCTTTCACATAAATCACTATGATTTTCGCATATACTAGTTGTAATATCCAAATATGTACCTACTATTAAATTTTTTACACTAGTATATACTTTATTGGTACCATTACCAATCGTTTGTTTATATCCAGGGAAAACCTGTTCAATTTTATCATCAATCCACAAAGCTACTTTTAATACTTCTAATTTAGCAGTTGTACTTAATTCATTGAAGGTATGTCCTGCTATTTCACCATTATAAAACAAAAAATCAACTACAGTGATAAAACCACTTTTTAGACTGTCTGTTATTCCTTTATTAGCATCACTTTCTATCGTATTTACATATTCTAATACAACTTCATCGGCTGATTTAGGTGTAACTTTGTTTATATCGTTATTCTTTGGAGAATTATTTGTAGAGTTAGAATTGTTGATATTCGTATTTTCATCTGTTTCATTTAAATTAATCTTGTTTTCTATATTTTTGTCTATAATAGTTTCTTCTAATTCAATAGATTCATTTTCCTTTATCAATTTTTTTTCTATAACAGTAATTTCTTTGGGATTTGGATGATCATTTGAACTATTTTTTTCAGGAGTAATAGTTATTTCATCTTCTACTTCTTTGTTATTCTCAAACATAGTATAATCATCTCTATTTATTAATTCAGTCTTATTTATACTAAGTTCTTTATCTTCTTTAGTTAGAAAATAAATTGCCATAGATGCCCCTATAAATAGTATAATAATAACAATTAGCCCTATTATATTCTTTTTTGACATACTTCTTCACTTCCTAATCATATTATACACGAAAAAAGATGAAATGTAAATTTCACCTATTTTAATTTCTCTGTTAATATTTCTTTAGTTAAAACTGGATTGGCTTTTCCTCTTGTTTGTTTCATCACTTGACCGACAAAATAATCAAAAATATTTGTCCTTCCGTTTTTATATTCTTCTATTTGAGCTTGATTGTTAGCAAGTATTTCTAGAATTATTTTCGTAAGTTCTTCTTTATCACTCAGTTGCGCATTATCTTTACTTAAAAAGGCTTTAATCTCTTTTTTCTCTTCATTAGCTTTTATAAAAATTTCTTTCGCTTGCTTAGAACTAATTGTTCCCTTATTTAATTCACCAATTAATTCTTTTAGTTTTAAGGGAGTTAAGTATAAATCATGAATTGCTATATTATTTTTATTAATATATCCAAGTATTTGTGTAGTAATCCAATTAGATGCACTTTTAGCCTCTATTCCTAACTTTAGACATTCTTCAAAATAATCAGATACATCTTTTTCTTTGATTAATACTTCGGCATCATAACTGCTTAATCCATAATTTTTAATATAATCTTGTTTTCTCTCTAGGTGCAATCTTGGGATAGAAGCTTTGATTTTTTTTAACCATTCCTCATTTACTTTAAATTTAGGAATGTTTGGTTCAATAAAATATTTATAATCAATCGCATCTACTTTACTACGCATTCTAATGGTTGTGGCAGATTCTTCATCCCATCTTCTAGTTTCCTGAACAATCTCGCTATATCTACCCTCTTCTTTTAATTTGGTTTGTCTTTCTATTTCATAGTTAATGGTACCAATTACCCCACCAATAGAATTAATGTTTTTGGTTTCTACTTTTATCCCTAATTCATTAGAATCTTCATCCGCGATGGAAACATTTACATCACAACGAATTTGGCCTTTTTTTGTATCAGCATCAGATATTCCTAAATAACGATATACCCGAATCATATGCTCGATAAAAGCACTTGTTTCTTCTGCCGAATGGAAACATGGTTCGGTTACTAATTCTAGTAAAGGTATGCCAGAACGATTGTAATCGATGTTTGAAGTGTCAAAGAAATGGTCTAAGCTAGCTGAATCTTCTTCTAAATGAATATCATGAATGTAAACAGGAATTATTTCTTCTCCTACTTCTATTTCTATTTTACCATTTATACCAATTGGTTCGGTCATTTGGGTTATTTGGTATCCTTTTGGTAAATCTGGATAATAGTAATTTTTACGATCAAAAACTAAATACTCGGGTTGGTTACAGTTTAAAATTATACTTGCTTTTAAGGCATCTTCTACACATTTTTTGTTTACCACTGGAAGAGTTCCCGGGAAAGCCATATCAATTGGGGCAATATTCATGTTTGGAGTTTCACTATAAGCGTTTTTTGCTGATGAAAAAACTTTGGAATTGCTCTTTAATTCACAGTGCATTTCTATACCGATAGTTGCTACTTGTTTTTTCATTATTGTACCTCCTTAGCAATTTGACCTTTATATGGCATTTTACTTTCTAAAGTATAAGCAATATTTAGGATATTTTCATCATCATAACAATTACCTGTAATATTAATACCTACTGGTAGATTATTTACAAAACCATTCGGTATCGTAATAGATGGGAAGCCACCAAAATTACCGATTTGAAGATGTTCTTCTAATACATTTGTGTTTTCATCAATGACATCTTTATCTTCATCAAACTTTTTAGCAGGTCCACTTGATACTGGTAAAATTAGGGCATCATATTCTTTAAATAACTCTTTCATTTTATCAACGATTAATCTTCTTACCCTCTCTGCGTTTTTAAAATAGCGCTCTTGGTTTTCTTTTTGTAAAACATATGAGCCAATAACAAATCTTCTTTTAATTAATGGAGAAAAGCCAATGGTACGATGATCTTTCATCATTTTAAATACATTTTTTTCTTCGCTTCTTGGTCCAAAAATAATACCGGTTAAATTAGACATATTACTGGTTGCCTCAGCACAAGAAATAACCACATATACCGAAGGAATCGCATTTAAGAGATTTTGATCTATGCTAACTTCTTCTACCTCTGCTCCCTCTTCTTTTAATAATTCTAAAGTGTGAAAGTAGTTTTTTAAATGTGATTTTAATTCTGCGGTTGCATTGGGATAATTAGTAATATCACATATTTCTTTAATATAAAATAACTTTTTTCCTTTGATATCACCAGTTAGCGCTTCTTTTAAATGAATATTACTAGAATCCCAACTTGTCATATCATTTTTATCAATTCCTTTCATGATATCCGTTACAATTGCTGCGTCTATAACACTTCTCGTTAAAACTCCGCAGTGGTCTAGACTACTTGCAAAAGGAAATAAGCCATACCTTGATAGCATTCCATAAGTTGGTTTGTAGCCGACAATTCCACAAAAAGCAGCCGGTTTTCTAATAGAATCTCCAGTATCACTACCTAAAGCAAAAGGATAGACACCACTTGCAACTGCGCAAGCTGACCCAGCTGAGGACCCAGCACACATTCTTGTCTTATCCCAAGGATTTAGGACTGGCCCAGTATGACAAGTTGTTCCTGTTCCTCCCATACCAAATTCATCTAAAGCTGTCTTATTTACCATAACTGCTCCTGCATCCAATAATTTTTGAACGACTGTTGCTGTATAAAATGGTACATAATTTTTAAGAGTATTAGAAGAGCCTGTAGATAAAACATCTTTAGTTGAGTAATTATCTTTTACGCCAAAAGGAATTCCTGATACTAAAGAATCAGTTACTTTTATCTCTTTCGCATCATCACAAATCGTTACAAAGGCATTGTATTTTTGCTCTACTTCATGGGATTTTCGGAGGGCTTCTTTTACTAGTTCTTCACTGGTTATTTTTCCCCTTTTTAATAAGTCATGAAGTTCTAAAATACTTTTATCCATCATCTTAATCCACCACCTTTGGTACTTCTATTTCTCTACCATCTGTTTTACCAGCATTTCTTAGTGCATCTTCAATAGGAATGGATGGCTCTGCTATATCTTTCCTTAACTCATAAGTAAAATCATCAAGAGCGTGTGTCATTGGCTCTATTTCGGCAATATTAGGTATTTTGTTGATTAAATCAATGCTTTTATCTATTGCTTCAAATTCATCTAATACCAACTTATTTTCTTCATCTGTTAGGCCAATAAGAAGCTTTTCAGCATAATCATCGACCATTTCTTTGGTAAATTTATTCATCTTTCGTCCTTTCTATTTCTTTTAGGATTTCTTCTAAACGATTTTTAAAATTATCAATACTTTTATTATTATCAATATAATAATCAGCATAAGCAATAGGACCAGCTTTGGCAATATTTTCAATTTCTGAAATATCTCTTTCTATAGCTTTTTCTTTATTAAATGGCCTAATAGGGCGATTTTTTAATCTATCATAACGAGTTTTACGGTCTACAATAATGGCAATGGAAGTTATTTTATCGCCAAATTCATTTTTTAATATTTTTAATTCATCCCATGAATATAGGCCATCTAATACAACGTTATTAGTTTCTGCTAATTTTTTGATTTTAGGAAGCAAAAGAATTGCATAAGCACCCATTCCTAGTTCACTTCTTAATTTTTCTCGCATGTATTTTTCATTTTCGGGAGTGTCTTCTAAGCCTTCTTCTTTTAACTTTTCTAAAGTTACACCACCAAAATAAACTTTTTGAAACGCTTTTTCTTCTAGTAGATTACATGCAACAGATTTACCGGAACCACACATTCCCACAATGGCAATTATTTTGTTCATTTTATCCTCCTAAAATTCACAATTTTTTGGTGTTCTTGGATAAGGAATAACATCACGAATATTATCTACACCGGTAAGATATATTAGTAAGCGCTCAAAGCCCATTCCAAATCCTGAGTGAATACAACCTCCATATTTTCTTAAGTTTAAATACCAGTCCATGGAAGTAGCATCCATGTTCATTTCTTTCATTCGCGCTACTAATTTATCGTAGTTTTCTTCCCTTTGACTACCGCCCATTAATTCTCCAGCTCCTGGTACTTCAAGGTCAACCGCTGCAACAGTTTTACCATCTGAATTTTGCTTCATATAGAATGCTTTGATATCTTTTGGCCAATTTTTAATAAATACTGGTCCATTAAAATATTCTGTAATATATTTTTCATGTTCTTTCGCTATATCCTAACCATATTCTGCCGTAAATACCCATTGTACATCAGCATTTTTAAGAATTGTTATTGCTTCTTCATGATTGATACGCGTAAATTTACTAGAAACTAGTTTTTCTAGCTTCTCTTTTAAGCCTTTTTCTACAAATTCATTAAAGAAATTAATCTCTAATGGGGCATGATCCAAAACATATTTTACAATATATTTTAACATATCTTCCATGATATCCATATCTCCCTCTAAATCACAAAAGGCAATTTCCGGTTCAATCATCCAGAATTCGGAAGCATGTGTTTTCGTATTGGAGTTTTCCGCTCTAAAAGTAGGGCCAAAAGTATATGTTTTTTTGAAAGCCATGGCAAAAGTTTCTGCTTCTAATTGACCGCTTACGGTTAAATTTGTCATCTTGCCAAAGAAGTCTTTACTATAATCTACTTCTCCTTTTAATTTATCTAAAGGAAGGGTAGTTACTTGAAACATCTCGCCGGCACCTTCACAGTCACTGGCAGTAATTAGGGGGGCATGAAAGTATACGTATCCTCGATCTTGAAAGTATTTATGGATGGCATATGCAGCAATACTTCTTACTCGAAATACAGCCTGAAAAAGATTAGTTCTTGGCCTTAAATAAGCCTGCTCCCTTAAAAATTCTCGAGTATGTCTTTTGGGCTGAATTGGATAATCTTCTGGACAATCTCCTAGTAACTTAATACTTGTTGCGTGCATTTCATAAGCCTGCTTCCCATTAGAAGAGGTGATAATTCCCTTTGCTTCAATCGCACTTCCTACTAAATATTTTTTAATTTCATTAAAGTTATCTAAGGTATCATCATAAACAATTTGTAAGTGTTCAAAGGTTGTTCCATCTGAAAAATCGATAAAACCAAATGTTTTTTGATCACGATGAAGTCTAATCCACCCTTCTACTTTTACTTCTTTATCTTTATATTCTTCGATATTTAAAAATAAATCTCTTAAATCCATTTAAATCCTCCTTATGGTGTAAGCCTTGATGGGCCTCTAAATATGAACATCTCTTCCTTAATACTTGGTATACCTAATAATAACATCACTAAACGATCTATACCGATGGCAAATCCTCCATGGGGCGGACAACCATATCTAAAAAACTCCAAATAAAATTCAATGTCTTTTCCTAATCCTTTTTCTAAAGCTTGCTTCTTTAAAATATCATAACGATGTTCTCTTTGAGCTCCAGTGGTAATTTCTGTTCCTTTCCAAATCAAATCGAATCCTTGGGGAATATCATTTTTGCGCATATGATAAAATGCTCTTTTTGTTTTAGCAAAATCTGTAACAAAGATAAATTCTGAATGATAAACTTCCATCGCATAGCGACTAGTTAGTTTTTCAGTCTCAGCATTCATGTCTCCTATATCGGTATCAGGAATCTGATAATTATATCTTTGATTTAATTCTTGATATAAATCTTGTAATTTTATTCTTGGAAATGGTTTGGATGGAATCAGTACTTCTTCATTAAATACTTCCTTAATTTTTTCACCATATTTTTCTTTTACTTTCTTTAAACCAGCGATTAATAAATCCTCTTCCATATCCATTACATCAGTATAATCGTCTATGTAGGCAAATTCTAAGTCAAAAGAAGTAAATTCAGTAGCATGGCGATTTGTATTAGAATTTTCAGCCCGAAATGAAGGAGCAATCTCAAATACGCGTTCAAGTCCACTCGCAATAGCCATTTGTTTATAAAATTGGGGACTTTGAGCTAAATAAGCTTTTCGGTTAAAATACTTTACTTCAAATACTTCTGATCCAGATTCTGATGCTGCTTTAATTAACTTTGGAGTATGAATCTCTGTAAAATCATTTTTTAATAAAAAATCCCGCATTCCCTCAACAAAACAAGATTGAATCTTTAGCATTAGTTCATTTTTTCTACTTCTTAAATCAATCCAACGATAATCAAGTCTTGTATCTAAAGAAGCTGTATCATCTAAAGGCATAGCATCACTTTTGCTTAAAACTTCAAGATTAGATGGCAAAAACTCTTTTTTTCCATCTTTAACATATTCACTAAATACCATTTTCCCTGTAAAAGAGATAACACTTGATGGAAGAACTCCCTCTAATTTTTTAACTAAATCCTCTTGATGATTTTTATCAATAGATACTTGTATTTTTCCGCTTCGATCTTTTAAGATAATGAAAATCATGTATTTGGTATCTCTTATTTTAAGAGCCCATCCACTTATTTTACTATCTTTGTTTTCTTTTAAATCTTGAATTAATGTTCTTTTCATACAACCTCCTATAAATTACTTATAATATAATCTAAAATTTCATCTTCATCCACTTTTGTTTCCTCTTTGGTTAAGTTATCTTTTACCGTAATTAATCCTTTTTGTAAATCTTTACTATTTAAAAGTACTAACAAACGTGCTTTTAGACGATCAGCTTGTTTAAATTGAGCTTTAAGACCTCTATTTAACGTATCCATTTCGGTTTTAATTTCACACCAACGTAAATCTTGAACTAATCTAATGGCAGTTAATTTTTCTTCTTCACTTATTGCCATTACATAAACATCTAAGCTTGAGGTAATATCTTTGTCTTTGTTTAATTCTTGTAAAACCATAATTAAACGATCAATTCCACAGGCAAAACCAATACCAGGAGTATCTTGCCCTCCAAGATTAGCCACTAAACCGTTATATCTTCCTCCTCCACATAGAGTACTAGCATTACCAAGTTGATCTACATCAGCGACTAATTCAAAAACAGTATGATTATAATAATCAAGGCCTCTTACAAGATTGCTATCGACTTCATAATCAACATCTAAATAAGTTAAATACTCTAATACTTGATCGAACCTAGTTTTGCTTTCCTGATCTAAATAATCGAGAATAGAGGGAATATTTTTTATAATATCACTATCTTTATCTACCTTGCAATCTAAAATACGTAAGGGATTAGTAGTAAATCTTTTCTTACAATCTTCGCATAATTCGTGGATATGAGGCTCTAAATAGTGAACTAAAGCACTGCGATAATTTTCGCGAGAAAAATTATTTCCTAAAGTATTAATTTTAACTGTTATATTATCTATTCCCATTTCTTCTAAAAGCCGATAAGCTAAAGAGATCACTTCAGCATCAATTAATGGAGAAGCACATCCTAATACTTCAACTCCTATTTGACTTAATTCTCGATATCTGCCTGCTTGCGGTCTTTCATATCGATACATCGTTCCACTATAATAAAATTTCTTAGGTTGATTTACATCTCCATACATTTTATTTTCAATAAAGCTACGAACAACTCCTGCTGTACCCTCTGGTCTTAGTGTCAAACATCTATTCCCACGATCTTTAAAGTCATACGTTTCTTTTGAAACAATATCACTTGTTTGGCCAACTGTTCGATGAAATAATTCACTTTCTTCAAAAATTGGTGTTCTTATATATTCATAGTTGTAATATTCGCATACAGTTTTAAAAGTATCATTAATATAATTATAATATTTAGCTGTATCTCCATAAATATCATAAGTTCCTTTTGGTTTTGTAATCATTCTATCTCCTCCTTAAAAAGAAAAAGACTTAGTATCATAAGGACGAGGAATTCCCCGCGGTGCCACCTTATTTTACTAAGTACTCTTTCTATTTTATCACTATTTAAGCGTTTTCTAAATTATGAAAGCTGTCTTTCTAATTATTACCTATTAGGCATTTCCAGCATATTAGCCCTCTCTATAAAAGGAAACATAATTATACTCGGTCTTTCTTTAGAAAAATTCTTTTTCTTATTTATTTTATTATATTTCTAAGTGCTAGTCAAGTGTTTTTAACGACGAGATCGAGTATTTGCTAATTTTAGCTTAAATAATTCTTCATAGTCCATAATTTCTTTTAGTTTATCATCATAACTGAATATTTCAATATTGGCTTTAACAAAGATGCTTGCTAATTCTTTATTTTCCAAAGTTAAATTTTCATATACAGCCTTATATATCTTTGATACAAGAATATTTTGCAAAATAATATTTTCAGCATTTTCAAAAGCTGTTTTTTGTTCTAAATTAGATTTGAATTTTTCTAAAAAAGCAAAGATATTTGAACCTATATTTTGTTCTAATTCTTGAACTTCAATATCACTGATATCTCTTTTCCATAAGAAACCTTTTATTAAACCATATTCATCTGTGATTAATTGATAGTCATCATTAACATTAATTACTGGATGATGAACAAAAGTGAGAAAGTCTTGATCTAGTTTGGATAAAGACAAATAATCCTCTAAAGTTAATTTAAAGTTTTTCTCTGTAGATGTTATTAATTGATTTTCCTTTTTCCATAATTTTGTAAACTTATCTACTAAAGCTGGTAAATAACCTTCTCCTAATTCTAAAAATAAATACTTATTATAAAATAATATTAACTCATCTTCATACCGCTTATTTTCTTTTTGTGTTTTTATCATATTTGTTCCTTCCTTTCCCTTTTTTGAGGGTAAGAAAAATTATAGCAAAAAAACTAAGCTTTGTAAAGAGGTAAGTTTAAAACATTTTATATTTTGAAGAATTTTATTTGAATTTCCGTTTACAGTTTAAAACCTGAAATAAGTCTAGTATAATATAAATTGTGTTTC
>CALVHI010000034.1 GCA_944327365.1 uncultured Bacilli bacterium | reverse complement strand
TGTTAAAAAAATACAATAATAATTTAAGATTTTTTCTTATTTAATTATTAAAAAAATAAAGTTATCCTTACTCGACACTGTTTATGTAGTTTATTTAGAAACTGTTAGTTCAGGAAATAAAGTAAATGATTATATCTTAAAAAACTTAAGTAGTTTTGGAAGTTTTAAAAATACTAAAAAAATTGATATTGCTAGTTTAATTCCAGGACCAAATACGAAAGAAATTAAGAACTATGATGAAATAGAATATTTTATTACAAATGGATTTACAATTATTATACGTGGTAATACTATTATTGGCGTAGAAACTAGGGCTGATATTAATCGTGGCATTCCCACACCTAATACCGAGTCTGCTCCCAATGGGCCTAAAGATGCTTTCACAGAAAATTATCAAATAAATATAGGACTTATTAAAAAGAGACTCAAGTCTAGCAAACTAAAAACCGATGAATTTACTATCGGGAGGAAAACTTTAACTAAAGTTGGTCTTTTATATTTTGAAGATATTGCTGAGGATGAAACTGTTAAACTAGTGATAGAAAAAATAAAAAAAATAGATATCGATGGCATTTTAGATTCCAGTATGATTGGACAGCTTATTAGTGATGAGGCAAAAACGCATTTTCCAACTTATCAATTAACCGAAAGGCCTGATTTTGTCTCTCGGGCTTTACTGGAAGGGAAAATAGTTATAGTGATGGACACTTCTCCGTTTGCTATTATTTTGCCTGCTTTTTTTATCGATTTTATTAATCCAGGTATAGATAATTATCATAAAAGTAAAAATATTAATTTTCTTAAAATAGTACGTTTTGTTTGTTTCTTTTTGTCTATGACTGTACCTGCGATCTATATTGCTTTAATTAATTATAATCAAGAGACTATTCCAACACAGCTTTTAGTTAGTTTTAGTATTCAGCGAGATGGAGTTCCCTTTCCTTCTATTATTGAAGTTTTAATTATGCTTTTTATTTGTGAAATGCTAAGAGAAAGTGATCTTAGATTTCCTAATGCTTATGGTAGCGCTATTTCCATTCTCGGCGCTTTAGTTTTAGGTGATGCAGCAGTATCGGCAGGTATCGTATCACCCATTACAATTATTATTATAGCACTAACTTTTATGGCAAGTCTCATATTTACGGAAATTGAAGTTTCAAACGCACTTCGTAATTTACGATTTATCTTTTTATTTTCAGCGGCTTTCTATGGTATTTTAGGTCTTGTTTTTGCTGGTATTTATTTTCTTATACGCATTAATAAAATTCATTCTTTTGGGAAACCTTATTTCTATCCTTTGGTTCCATTTGATAAAACTTATTTTTTAAAAACTGTATTGAAAGGATCCCTTAGAAAAGAGAAATATCGTAGTAGTATTCTTACAGATAAAAATAAAATAAAGCAAGGAGAAAATATATGAAAAAGATATTATTATTAGTTATTATCCCTTTTTGTTTAAGTGGTTGTTATGATTATAATCAGTTAAATGATTTAGCGATTATTTCAGGGATTGGTATTGATTATGAAAATGAAGAATTTAAAGTAACTTTTGAGATTATTAGTACAAAAAAAGAAGGAGAAACTAGTGGTTCTAATAACACTTATTATATTACTTCAACTGGAAAAAATATGGTTTATGCTTTTACAAAGGCTTCAAATCAGTTAGATAAAGTTCCTTATTTTGAACATGTTGAGATTGTGGTTTTTAGTAAAGAAGTAGCTTTAGAGCATATGGAAGATTGTATTGATTATCTAATTCGATGCGAAAGACTTAGAAATGAGTTTTATACAGCTATAGCAGAGGATAGTGCAGAAGATTTAATTAGCGCTAGTTCTAAAGATCATCCAATTGTTAGTTCATATTTGGTTCAATTATTAGAATTTAATCAAGAAACTTATAATTCAGGTTATTATATTCAATTTACGAAAACTGTTAATCGTATGCTTAGTCGTGGAGAAGATGCGATAATACCTGTATTTAAAGTAGAAGATGATCTAATCTCCCTTTCTGGTTTAGGAGTTTTTAAAGATTTCCATTTAGTTTATACCTTTAATAACGAAGAAGCTAGTGTTCTTAATTTACTTAATAATTTTAATGTTGAATCTGTTCATTTTGATATGGCTTGTGATCATGATAAAACAATTGTTATCGCAGATTATAAAAGTGATGTTTCTATTGAACCTACGAATAGTGAAGTTTTAGTAAAAGCAACAATTAATGCGAGGATTAGTGAGGAGACTTGTGGGTATGATTTAAAGGATGCGGATACTTATAAAACATTAGAAGAAGAATTTACAAAAGTAATTGAACAGAAAATGGATCAAGTTTTAAAGAAATTACAAAGTGTCAAATCTAATGCTTTAAATATTGGAAAGAATTATTATAATAAATATCGAAGAGAAGATTTTTATTTATGGACAAAACAAAATATTAATTATGATATTGATTTAAAAATTAATAAGAAAGGTTTAACTTTTGAGGTGAATTCATGAAACAGAAAAGTGCTACTCCCCTATTTTTTCTAACAAGAAGTTTATTTTTTGGGCTCGGTATTTCACTTATTTGCAAATATACGGATAAAGATACATATATTGGTGCTATTTTAGGCATTATGCTGGGATTTTTTATTGTTTTAGGATATCGTTTTATTATTAGAAATAAAAAAAGAGAGTCTTTAAACCAGATTATGAGCCAACATAAAGTGATTGGGCTTATTACAAGAGTTTTATTTTTAATCGCAAGTATTCTTCTTCTTACTTATTCCCTGATTACTTATAAAACTTTTGTAACTAGTTTTCTTTTAATTAATACTCCTGTTTTTATAATTTTTATTCCATGGCTGTTGCTTCTTATTTATTGTGCTTGGAATGGATTAAGTATGATTCATAAACTAGCAAGTTCTCTTCTACCTATTAGTATCGTTTTATCTTTGTTGTCTATTATTAGCATTATTGGTAATTTTGAATATTCTAACTTTTTACCTGTTTTAACAAGTTCTCCTAGTAATCTTTTTATGACTGCTATTTCTTTTGCAGGTATTAGTGCTTTTCCAGGAATTCTTTCTCTTTATTTTGATTCTGATGTAAAGTATTATTTATCAAATTATTTACTTGCTTGCTTTTTAGTAGTTATTGCTATTTTGTGTATTAATGGTGTTTTTGGTGAAGTTTTAGTTAATGTATTCAGGTTTCCAGAATATATGGTTTTAAAACAAGTGAAACTTTTGAATTTTATTGAAAAAATAGAAAATATCTTGTCTATAGCTTGGTCTTTTGATTTATTTATTACGTCAGCTTTTAGTATTTATTCCATTAAATCTTTACTTCCTAAGAAAAAAAATAACTTACTTACTTTAGGAGTGATTGGTATTGTTGCTATTTTAATAGATAAAGTATTGGATTTTAATTACATTTATGAATTATTTATCTATTATGCTCTACCTTATATTTCGCTTATTTTCCCTATTCTTATTCTCTTTTTGTTCTTTGTAGTCTTAAGAAAAAGAAAATCTAATATAAATTTAAAATGAAAGAAAAAATAATAAAGAAGGTGATGAAATTCATCATTATTGCTATTTATAACTTTCTAACATATTATTATCTATTATATAATAAACATCTTTAAAACTATATTTATCTTTCTTAGATAAAGCATATAAAAACACTTCTATATTTAACTTTTTTAAACTTTCTATTAAATGAATAGTTGCAATATTATATAAAATACCTATAAAATCATAAGTATAATTAGCAGTACTATTTAAAACATAATTTAAGATTCCAACTTTAAAGGTTGGATTTTTAAATTGTTTAATTATACTATTAAAAAATGACATAACATATATCTTTTTATCTTGATATTTATTTAATAATTTGGTAAATTTACCAACATTTAAGTTTATATCTTTAATATCTATTAATATAATTTTATCTGTATTTAATCTTAAAACATCAATTAATTTAATTACTCCTAATTGTTTTAATTCCTTATAAGTTTGCTTCCATATAAATTTACCATCTAATATAGGATTATGATGAACAACAAATATCCCATCTTTACTTGTATAGACGTCTAATTCAAAACCAATATATTTAGAACTGTTAATAGCATTCATAAAAGCTGGTAAAGTATTTTCTATTATACCTTTTTTAACTAAACCACGATGAGCAATAAACATAATAAAACCACCACTAAAATATATTAGTGATGATTTCCGTTTATACGTTCATTTCCTCTAATTTAATAGCTTTTTTAGAAAATCATGATGCCACCTTTTTTGTTTTCAAATCCTTAAGTTATATATCTAATCTTAAAACAATATCACTATCTGGGAATGATACACATGGATGAATATAATCATTTTCTATTTCTGCTTTCTTTAAAGTAGCGCCTATCATTTTAACTTTACCCTCTAATAAAACACTCCGACAATAGCCACACTCTCCTACTCGACATAAAGAAGGTGCTTTAATACCGGCTTTTTCCATTGCTACTAATAAAGTTTCATCATTTTTACAAGTTATTTCTTCTATTTTATTTTTCATAACTACTTTTACATGATAAGTAATTTTCTCTTGAGGTTCATATTCAACAAAAAAATTTTCATAACGCACACTTTTTCTTGGAATATTAAATTCATTTAGTATATCATTCATTGAACGATATAACTCTTTTGGTCCACACATTAAAATAGTATTAAATTCTTTAATATATGGCTCTATCATCTCTTTAGTTAAATGACCATGCAAATATCCTTCTTTTTCTTCACGTGTCAAAGTAATAATAAACTTAACATTTTTACTCTTCTTATTTATTTCTTCTATTTCCCTTTTAAAGATGACATCATCATATGTTCTAACACTATAAAACACTGTTAAATGACAATCATATATTCCTTCCATAATTGCTTTTGCTAAAGACATAAAAGGAGTAATTCCACTACCTCCAGCAATAGCAATTACATTGTCTTCATCTATAATGGGTTGATAGCCAAATTCTCCAGCAGGCTTAGATATATCCAGTTTATCTCCTACTTTTACTTGATCTAACATGTAATTGCTTACCAGCCCATCTTTTACTCGTTTAATCGTAATTTTATACTTATTTTTGTTTGCTTCACTTGGCGATGAAGATAGAGAATAAGCTCTTGTAGTATCCTCACCATTAATCGTTACATGAATCGTTATATATTGACCAGCTTTAAATGGAGCAAGATAAGGTGTATCAGAGTCAGGATCTGCACTTAATGTAAATGTTTTAACATTATTAGTTTCTTCTTTCATATCTATTATCTTTGTATGATAAATACTTTTTTGCTTTGCTACTTCTTCATCAATATGAGTATTATTTGGCTTTTTCTTGCTAGAATCGGCAATAATTTCTTTTCTTTCCTTTTTTACTTTCTCTATTTTATTCATCCTTTAACCTACTTTCTTTTTCTAATAATTTTTCTGTTATATAATAACCACTATAAAAAGAATTGTCAACTCCACTACCAAATAATGATGAAGCTCCAACAAAACTTAAATTAGGAATTGACTCACATTCATATGATAATATCCGATGAATACTATTATCATATCCTAAACGCATTGGTCCAAATTGACACCCATTAACAGTATTCACACTTCTTGCAAAAGTAAATGGACTTGCTATTTCTATTTCTTCTATATATTCTTTAATATCTATATGAAAAGCTTGTTCAAATTCTTCAATTAAAGCATTTGCTAATAATTCTTTTGTTTTATAATAATTTTCTTTGGTTATATTTTTCCATACATCGCCATTATATAAAGTTTTTAATATTAATATAGTCGTATTTTTGGGACTAGCTGATTCATTTACAATATTTGGAACTATGGCTTCAATTGTATGATGATAGAAATGATTCATTGTTTTTATATTTGCCATACTATTAATATTTTGAAATTGATAATATCGATAATTATATAGTTTCAGATCTTGATACGATTGATTTAAACCTAAATAAACAACGAAACAATTCATTGAAAGTGTTCTAGCATTTTCTTTTTGATTTAATAAAATATAATTATTTTTAATCAAGTTTTTTATAACATAGTTTTCTGATACATTACAAATGATTTCTTTAGCGCGATAAGAAGTGCCATCTTTTAATACAACAACCTTATCATTATCTTCATCTTTTATTTCACTAACATAAGAACGATAGTATATTTTACCCCCTAATTCCTCTAGTCTTTTAGCAAGCTTTAAACTTAAATCAACATTTTTATTTAATAAAGCGACAGGTCTTTTAAAAATATATTTATACATACATTCAGCAAAATCAATAAAATTTAACTTATTTAAAGGGCTACCTATTTCAATCCAAAGATAACCTAAAATATGTATTGTATTCGTTGGTAAATTTAAATCCAGCAATGCTTCATAAGCACTTTTATCTAAATATTTAATAAAATTAGGAAAGTCTTTTTCAAAATTCTTTTTTCCCTTTTTTAAAGCAAGAAGAGCTTCATGAATTTCTTTTAAAATTGGAAGTAAATTTCTAAAAGTGGAGATAGAGCCACTATTTAATTCTTCTAAATGTAAAATCCAATCATCAATTTGTCCTTTGATTACTTCATCAAAGTGATTATCTATACTCTTTATTCTAATATTATAAGGAATTGGCAAAGTCTCTATTTCCAAATTATATTTCTTTAAAATTCTCTTCATCGATCCAATATGAGTATCACTGCCATAATCCATTAAATCATATAAGCTGGCATCAAATTCAAATCTTCCTCTTTTAAAAGTAGTAACGAGTCCCCCGGGTAAACTATTTTTCTCTAGAACTAAAACTTTTTTATGATTAAATGCTAAATTAAGTCCTGCACTTAAACCTCCGATACCAGCTCCAATAATAATATAATCATAATTCATCATTTCCACATCCTTTAAAATCAAATTCAAAATTTATAATTTCATCCATATCTACTCCATATTCTTTAATATATTTTTTATGCTTTTTTAACATAATATCACAATAATCATTTAGTTTGATTGCTTCTATTGAATTTAGCTTTAAATGCTTAATCGCTAATTTAGTTAAATTATAACGATCTATTTTATTCAAAACACGCATATCAAAAGATGTTGTAATTGCTCCTTCTTCGATATACCCTCTAACATGAAGATTATTATTGGCTCTTTTATAAGTAAGTTCATGAATTAAATTAGGATAACCATGAAAAGCAAAAATAATTGGCTTATCTTTAGTAAAAATTTTGTCATATTCTAAATCAGTTAAACCATGTGGATGAGTAGTATTGGATACTAAGCGCATTAAATCAATAATATTAACCACCCTTACTTTAATATTAGGAATATATTTTCTAAGTAGTACTGAAGTGGCTAATATTTCTAAATTAGGTGTATCTCCGGCACTAGCTAGTACGATATCAGGATTTCCCTTATCATTGCTAGCAAATTCTAAAATACCAAGGCCCCTACGACAATGCTTCATAGCTTCAATTTTATCTAACCATTGCAAAGATAAATGCTTACTTGCTACAACTACATTAATATAATCTTTTGTTCTACTAATATGATCAAATGTAGATAATAAGGTATTAGCATCAATTGGTAAATAGATTCGTATTATCTCTGGTTTTTTTGTTACTATATGATTTAAGAATCCTGGGTCTTGATGCGTATAACCATTATGATCTTGTTGCCAAACATGGCTAGTTAGAAGGATATTTAAACTAGATATTGGCGACCGCCAAGAAAGTTCTTTAGAAACCTTTAGCCATTTAGCATGTTGAGATACCATCGAATCAATAATTCTACTGAATGATTCATAAGTATGAATGAATCCGTGTCTACCAGTAAGCAGATAGCCTTCTAACATTCCTTCACATGCATGCTCTGATAAAAAAGTATCAATAATTGCTCCATTGGTATTTAAATATTCATCCCCTCTTATAGTTTCAGCGTTCCATTTGCGATTTGTTACTTCGAAAATAGCTCCTAAACGATTACTTAAGGCTTCATCTGGCCCAAAAATCCGATAGTTATTGGGATTTAACTTGATAATATCTCTAATAAATGTCCCTAAAACTGTCATATCGCTTGCCTTTATAATACCTGGAGCTGGGATATCAAGCATGTATTTTTGATAATCAGGCATATTGAGTTCCTTTAATAATAAACCACCATTGGCATATGGACTTGAACCCATTTTTTTCTCTTTAGGGGGAATTAATTCTTGTAAACCCTTTTTTAATGTTCCAGCCTCATCAAATAATTCAATTGGGCGATAACTTTCTAACCATTCCCTTAATATTTCTAAGTTTTCTTTATGTTCTTCATCCACTAATACAGGTACTTGATGAGCTCTAAAAGTTCCTTCAACTATTTTTTCTTCTACTACCTTTGGCCCTGTCCATCCTTTTGGAGTCTTTAAAATTAACATTGGCCACATTGGCCTTGTTGTATCTTTTTTTTCTGTTGCTTGCTTTTTTATTTCTATTATTTCTTTTACTATAGAATCTAATGTACTTGCCATATCCTCATGAATTTGTGATTCATTTTGGTATTCAACAATATATGGCCTCCATCCTAATCCTTCAAAATACATCGTTAACTCTTCTTTACTAATTCTTGCTAAAACTGTAGGATTGGCAATTTTATAGCCATTTAAATGAAGAATTGGTAATACTACTCCATCAGTAATGGGATTTAAAAATTTATTTAACTGCCAACTCGTAGCAAGCGCTCCTGTTTCAGCTTCACCATCACCTATAATACAGGCAGCCCAAAGATTCGGATTATCTAGTACTGCACCAAAGGCATGAGATAAGCTATAGCCTAGCTCTCCCCCTTCATTAATACTGCCTGGTATTTCTGGCGCCACATGACTTGATGTTCCACCTGGAGCACTAAAGCGTTTCATAAGCTTTATTAAGCCTTCTTCATCATAGGAAATCTCGGGATAAATTTCACTATAAGTACCTTCTAAATAAACATTGGAATAAGCTGCTCCTCCCCCATGACCGGGACCGGAAATAAAAATCATATCTAAATCATTTTTTTTAATAATCCGGTTTAAATGAACATAGCAAAAATTTTGACCTGGTGTTGTTCCCCAATGGCCAACAAGTTTCTTTTTAATATGTTCTAATTTTAATGGTTCTTTTAATAAAACATTAGCTTTTAAATAAAGTTCTCCTGCTGATAAATAATTGGCAGCTCGAAAATAAGCATCTATTTTTTCTAATTCAACTTTACTTAATGTATTTTTCATATCATCACACTACCCTAATATTTATTATAACAAATTAATAGCAAAAAAACCATAACAAGTTAGGGGTTTTGTGTCAATTTATAATTTAAGCAAATTGGTTAAAGCATCATTAGAAGTGTACTTTCCTTTAATGGGAGATTTTTCAATTTCTTGAGCAAAATCACATAAATCCCAATTATCAATATTCATATGGTAGGAAATGTAACTATGATCTGGTAATTTCACACCTAAAATAAAATATCCTTCCATTATGCTTTCATCATGGTGTTTTGTAGTTTTAAATACCCAAAAATCTTTTTTCAAGCATAATTCTTTACATAGTTTAATATATAAAATACTACGATGATTATATAATTCTTTAAATGTATGCCAAGTATCACTAATTAAATCAGTGTCTATTTCATGCTGGTGATCCTTTATTTCCTTGTTTATTTTCTCTATTAAATCCATTTGCTTATCTCCTTTCAAATAAAAAGTAATTTTAACAAAATAAGGTTCTTAAACATTGAGGAGTGATGAAAGAAATTTTATCACTCTTTTTAGTGAAAAAAAATAGACATCAACGTCTAT
>CALVHI010000033.1 GCA_944327365.1 uncultured Bacilli bacterium | reverse complement strand
ATCCCCGAAAAATCGGGAAATAACTCATAATATTTTATTTCCTATCATTTTCGGGAACTTACTTTTGAATTTAATCGAATTCGTTTTAAGCATGCTATTTAATCTTCTTTGACAACTTTTTCCCAACGTTCCTTTGTCGCCGGAGAATCAATTACCTTTTTCTGTTCTTGTTTAGGAACTTCGCTATAAACTGGAGCATTCCATTCTTTCACCCCACCATGATGGGAACACGCACCTCTTCCGGTTGCACATGTAGGACTATAAGTTCCATCATTGCATAAAGTACAATATCCTGTTATTTTTCGCTCATACGTTGTAACTGTTTCATAGTGGTATTTTTCTTCTTCGGCTGGATAATATTTGTAAATTGAATAAATTATTCCATCTATTTTACAATTGCTAGTAATGGAAGTTCCATCACATGTAAGAATCTCCTCTTCATTTGGAAGCTCATCGTCTTCATTTTGATTAAATACTGGAGTAATTGAATCTTCATTACTAGCGTTTTTGACATCGTTATTATCATTTTGCAACGTTTGATTATTTGAAGAGCCAAGAACTACAATTGCTAAAATAACTCCTAAAATAATCCATATTTTCTTTTTCATAACCTACACCTCAAGTTATTATAATGCTAATTATACTTTATTACAATCTATTTTATATATTTTTTATATTCCCCCCAAGGGTCTTTTCTTCTTAATCTTTTTATAGCTTTTTCTATTGTTATTTCATCTGATTTTATTTTGTCTAGTTCATTCCAAAAAATAGGCATGGATACGGTTAGTTTGTCTCTAACTCTAAGAGAATAGGGTGCAACACTAGTAGCTCCTTTGGTGTTTCTTACCCAATCAATAAAAATCTTGCCTTTGCGTTTTTCTTTCTTCATATTACTTGTATATTTATCCGGCCATTTTGCTTCCATTAGTTTGGCAATATTTTTAGCAATTGTTCTCGCATTTTCCCATGTTACTTTTGCACTTAATGGTACGACAATGTGATAGCCTTTGCCACCACTTGTTTTTAAGAATGAATCTAACTTGTATTCATCTAAAATCCTTTTTAAGTCTTTTACTCCTTCTCTTAATTTTTCTAGACTTAATAATTCATCAGGATCTAAATCAAAAACTAGCATATCAGCATGTTTTAAATCATTGGCAAGAGAACCCCATATATGAAATTCATAGCTGTTCATTTGTACTTCACTAATTAGTCCATTGATATCTTTGATGTAGTAATAATCATTTTGCTTTTCTTCTTTATTTACTATTTTTTTCTTACCTAAAAAACCATATATATTTTCAAAATGCTTTTTGTAAAACTTATCTTTTTGGGAACCATTTGGATAACGAATGGTACTTATAAGCCTATTTTCAATTAAAGGTAACATGCGTTTTGATACAGCTTTATAGTAGTTTACAATATCCATTTTGGTTACTTTTGGGTTTTTGTATATTATTTTATTGGGATTTGTTATTTCGATATGCTTGATATTAGCTTTAATTTCATCCATGGTTCTATTTGTTTTAATACTTGTGTTAAATTCATTTATATCATCATATAAATGATATTCATCTTTATCCTTTATAAGTAACCAACTAGTATCATCATTTTTTAGCTTAACTAAGGTCCACATTCCTTTTAATCTTGAACCTTTTAAAATAAATTTTATGGGTCCTTCTTTAAAGTTTGGTTGATATCCTTCTACTGGTTCCCAATAACCTTTATCCCATAACATGACAGTACCGCCACCATATTCACCTTTAGGAATTGTTCCTTCAAAATTACGATAATCTATCGGGTGATCTTCAACCATGATAGCAAGTCTTTTATCTTTATCATTATAAGATGGTCCTTTGGGTACTGCCCAACTTTTTAAAACACCATTCCATTCTAAACGTAAATCATAGTGATCTTTTCTAGCAATATGATGTTGGATGCAAAGTCTTAATTTTTTTGCTCTTTTGCTTGATTTACCAATTGGTTCTGTCGTTTTATTAAAATTTCTTTTTTTATTATAAACACTCAATTTAGACATATTAAAAACCTCTAATATTAGTTTGGTAAATATTAGAGGGGAATATGCTATAAACTTTTAAAACATAAAAATTTTTGTGTATATCTTTCTGATGTTTTTGAAAGCACAATATATTTTTATAATTTATATATTTAATTTTTGTTTCAATAGTGATATATCTCTTGAATTTCTTCTTTTTTTTATTTGCTCAAATATTTTTTTTTGACTTTCAGGACTCCAAAATATTTGTAAATATTGCTTTGTTCTTGTAATAGCTGTGTATAATATGTTTTTTGTAATTTTATCTTCGACATTAGATGTTATGATAATTTTTACCGATTCATATTCTAGTCCTTGTGCTTTATGAATTGAAATTGCATATGCTAGATTAAATGGAATAATATGTTCATAGCCACTTTCATCATCATTCGCATCTTTGAAATTATTCACAAAAAATTTAATTAGAGTTTTGCTATTTTTGACTTCGATAATTTCATAATTAATTGAATTCTCTTGCAACACTTCATCTACTAAAATCGTAAACCATACTCTATCATTTTCGTTATCTAATTCTATGTTTTTTATTCTACCTTTTAAATTGTTATAAAGATTTTTAAACCTAGGACAATCATTAAATACTATGGGATCTTCTACTTTAAATAAGTCAACTCCAATATTGTACTCTTGGTTTGGATTTTTTTCTTGTAATATTTTATTTATGTTATTAATTCCATATAATCCATCATAATTTAAACACAAGATTATTTCATCGTCGCTTATTCTTTTAAATATATTTTCGTCTATAGGTGATGAGTATTCTTTATTACTTATCTTATTTATTGCTAGTTCATCGTCGTCTCTGACCAACTTCCATAAGTCAAGTAGGTCTTTATCTTTTGTTCTATTAGTTTCAATTAATTCATAAACAAATTTTTTGTTAAATAAATTATAAACTAATGATGACCAATTACCATATTTAATAGATTCTATTTGGTATATATCGCCAGACAAAATAATTAATTTATATTTTTGTTTGTTTAAAATTTTTTTCATTTCTTTATCACTAACTGTGCTACATTCATCTATTATTAAAATATCATAAATTTTTCTATCTTTTTTATTATAGTAATTAGTTGTTTCAAATATAGAATTTTCTTCATCGCATTTTATAATTCTTTTTCTTAAATTTTCAACTGAAGTATTTGTGTTTGACAAAAAGATTTTACTATAATTTTTGAAGGCAGTTGCGATAACTTCTAGCATTTTAGTTTTACCAGTTCCGGCAGGGCCATGAATAAAAGCAATAGAATTTTCTTCAAATATTTTATTTAAAATATTTCTTTTATCTTCAGTTAAATTTTCTATAGGGTAACGTTGCAAATTTTCATTCATACTTTTAATAATTTCCGTAGGCGGTTTAATCAAGTATTTTTTTAGTTCATTTATTATATCAATAGAATTAGTTTCATATGAATTAATATATAATAATCGGTGTTCAATTTTAATTGAATTTATACCATTTGGATCTATTCCATATTCCTTTAAATCCCAATTATATTGTTCCACTAAGTTGTTTACATTTCCAAATTTTTCTACTTCTGCCATATCAGTATAGAGAATATTATTATTTTCTGAGTTGTCTTTTATAAATTTACCTAACATTTCATGTTCTCTGCCACTGCTATCTATAGCATTAATTAAATGATACCAGCTGACATTATGATTACACAAAGACATTGCATATGGCATTGAGTCAAAGGGAATACTTTGATTTTTCACACATAAATTTCCAAGTTTTGGATTTGGATAAAAATCAAGTTGATCCATAATAGCATTATTTTCCATTTTTACTAATAGATATCTTAAAATATTGTTACCTGGTAAATTATTTTTTAATCTTTTTCTTATTATTGTTAATAAATTGGAAATATTATTATTTTTTGCCTTCTCACAAATAACATTTAAATAGCAACTATAATTTTCATCATCTACTTCTAAAAGTTCTAACAAATTAATTTCTTCTTTTTTTAAAATTTTCATTAAATTATTATATTCATTAAGATCATCACTAATATTACAATGAAAGTCAAGAATTTTTGCAATATTTTTAAGTTCACTTGGCCTTATAGAAATTTCATAATTATTAATAATCTTAATCTTCGATTCGTATGAAAACAATTCTATCTTCTTTTCAATATAAGATAGTTTGATTGAATAATTGTCTGGAATATATTGCTTTGAATACATTAAAATACGTTCAAATTTATTAATATAATTTGTCGCTTTTGATAGTGTTATTTCGTAATATAACTTTCCAAAAGCATAGATTGGTCTGCATTTATTAATATAAAATCTACCACGACTTAAAGTTTTATCTGTTTGAATTTTAACTTCTTCTATTTGTTGGCATATTTTCTTGTAATGCTCTTTTGTCATGTTATCTTCATATATTGGAAAATCTTCTAAATTGTTAAGAACTTTTATTGAACACTCATTTTCAAGAGTTTCTTTAAACTTACACAAATATTTAAAATAATAAAGCATAAGTCTCTCTGCATCATTTTCGCTAGGCGTATAGTGTGAAACTGTTGATTGTAAAAATTTATGAAATTTTTGTATATATCTATACTTATGTATACCCATAATATAATTCATTGATGGTTCTACATTATTATAATGACAATCTAATTCTAATCCATTTTCTTTATTGTAAATTAATATAGCTATATCTTCTGTTAAGTTTCTTAGCTGAGATAAAATATTTTCAGATAATAAACCTCTATCATTTAATATTTTGTGCGCTAGTATATTTTTGTCTATAATATTACATATATATTTAATTTCCACTTCTGGTTTTACTCTACTCATTTTTATTCTTTCCCCCTGATTTTTTTATGTTTATCACAAAAATTTCTATGCTACTTTAGTGTCATCTATTTCCTTTAGCTCTATTATGTGTTTGACATAACATTTGACAATTATTTATATCCGTAGAACCACCTTTGCTCCATGCAGTAACATGATCTGCATCCATTTCTTTTAATTCCCAAATTCTATTTTTATTATTATCATTTCCCATCGCACACAATGGACAATTACTTATATCTTTTAATTTTGCATCTTGAGTTTGTTTTTCATATACAACTCGCTTGGTATTATCATCAAATACTCTAATATTTAAAAGTCTAGTATCTTTGCATTCACCTAAAATATACTCACATATACCTTTGGTATCTTGTACCTGCGGATCAGCATATAATTTACATAATATTTCTGAAACCTTGTTAGAATCATATGAATTGTTATGATATGTTTCATATAATCTTCCCCATTCAAGACCTCTCATGTCGGATTTTACATCTTTAAATACAGTTGATGCCCAAGTTATAACAGAATTAAAGTATGCTTTTAACTCCGTTATATTAGTGTCTAATCTATGTTGACTCATATAACTATCAATATTACCCTTGCTAACCCAATTGAGAGCTGTAGCAAGATATTCTTGTCTATTTACATCACCTTTTATGTATGCACTCCATTTTTGAATATTTGCATTTTGAGAATTAGAAAATTCTTCACGAGCCATAGTAACAAAAGGTCCAGAATAAATAGCATTTAATAATTCTTGATTATTTAGTGGAACACCTACAATATTAATTGTTTTAAACCATTCTTTAATTTCTGATTCTTCACCCTCACAAATATAAATTGTTAATTGTGAATCAAGAATCTTATCTTGTAAATTTTTAGCAAGTCCATCAAAATATTGCTCCATACCATGTTCATCTTTAATAGCAAATTTATTAGTAATAAATCTACCAAAACTTGTAACCCTTTGTTGTCCGTCTAAAATTTCGTATTTGTCTTCTCCAACTTTAACAAAGTAAAGAAGCCCAAGCGGATAACCTTTTAAAAGAGAAGCGACCACTGCAACATCTCTTTTACCGTCTGCATAAATATAGTTTCTTTGATATTCTGGTTGAATTGTTAATTTGCCACCCCATCCAAATAAGCCTTTACCTTCATATTCATTATAAACAAAGCCTTCATTTACATCTCTAACGGTTAAATTGGTTTTTAATACTGTTTTCATAATTCACTTCCTTTATCATTTTTTCCCTCAAACCCAGGAGCATTTGGCAACCATTTAATTATTATTCTAAAATATTGTGCAACACCATTTATCATTGATAAATATTTTCCTTCAGCTTTAGTTTTTTCATTATCGAGAATACTGTATCGACCAATTCCATCTATTATTTCAAATTGCTCTGGATTATATTTGTCCATAAATGTTATTGGAACTCCCATTTTATCACAATAGTCTGAAGGAATAGAATCTGAAAAAGGAATATCAAGAGCATCATAATTATCATACTTTAGATAACCATTTTCTTTAATAACAGAATGTTTACTGAACTTCAAATTATCTTCCATAGACATAAATTGGATGGGTTGATGTCTTCGGCCATGATCTAAATTGGTGAACCAACGAACACCTTTTACTCTTATGAACTTGTTTCCTTTTTCATCTATTCTATACCCAGAAGCAGATAAAGGATAATCGTTTGGAACTTGAAATTCGCGATCGCCTGAAGTTATACTGGGTCCAAGCCATATTTCATTGTTTTTTATGTGAGGAAAAACTTCTTTATATGTTAAAGCATTTACATTTCCTATAATTAAAAATTGTTTATTAGCATCTCTAACCCAACCAAGAAAATCCCTAAATAAACTAAACGGAGGATTAGTAATTATAATATCTGCTTCATCTCTTAATTTTTTTACTTCTTCTGACCTAAAATCACCATCACCTTTTAAATATTTCCACTTTAGGTCATCTATATCAATTCTTCCAGACTTTTTGTTGTCATGCTCTAAAACAAATATCTTCCCATGAGTGTTAGTTTTCTTGGCGTCATATTGTGGAGAAGTTTCTTCGAACAACGATAATTGTTTTATGACCATTTTTTTCTTATTATTTGCATAACTTGTACTAATTAATTTCTTTAGGCCAAACCTTTCAAAATTCTGTGCAAAAAACTTTGTAAAATTAGACCACTCTGGATCATCACAAGGAAGAAGAATAGTTTTATCTTTGAATACATCAGGGTTATATTCTATATACGAATTAACTTCTTTTTGAATATCAACATATTGAGTGTAAAACTCATCATTCTTTGAACCATTTGCTTTTCTTAAATCTTTATTTTTCGGCATAATATCACTTCCTACTAACCAAAATTTTTTCTAACTTATGTTTTCCAATTGATATAAAGTATTTTCTACAGATACTATCTTCAAGTGCTGAATATAATGTTTGACGTTTTGATGGATTTGAACTATTTGGAACCTCAATATTCGTATCTTTTTCATATATTCCTAAGGTCCCACCTTCATTTGTTTTAGAATAATAATTTTTTCCAGTCAAACTTGAATGAAAACTTATATTTTTAAAATGACGTTTATTTTTTGATAACATTAGTGCTTCTTTTTTATCTTCAATTTCTTCATTTGTTTTTTTCAATAAATGAAGTCTATCTATCGTTCCATTTATTTCAGCCATACTTTCAAACGCAGAATACATTTCTTCTGGGCTCATATGATAAAATTCTCTTACTCTAATTTTATCCCCTATTCTTTCTTTACTTCTTAATTCTGGATTTATAGTATCTATAAATTTGTGCAATTTCATATCAGTTAATCTTTCAGTAACATCAAATGTTGCATAAATATGAAATGAAAAAGGAACAGCCTCAGAATTATTTAATTGTTTAACCCTTGTATCTACACCATCAGCATATCCAATTTTTATATACTCTGGAAATGATGGATTAGTTAATATATAAATTACTCCACATTTTTCTTTCATACTCTCTCACTCCTAAGATTTAAATACAATAATATTATACCACACAATTCGACAAATTTTAATTTTTAGTATTGAACTAATAAATTAAAAACTCATTGCTAACAGAGAATAATTGTTAATAAGTTAATAGCGAACGAATACGGTAAATATAAAAGTATCTAATAACATTTAGTGAACATATCATAAATAATGCTATCTATCAATTTCTAGTTAATATTATTGATAAATGTCTCAAGAGTATCTATTAATTCGTCATATAAGACTACTTGCATGTGGCTATAACTATAATTTAATTTTCTCAATTCTTTTTGAGCTTCATATTTTATGTTTTCCATAGTTAAATTATTGTCGTTCAGATATTTTTTTAAAGTTTCATTTTCTTTTACTAAGTGATCTTTATCTCCAATTAATAGCATACCAGAAGCACATTCCAAACCTTGATCTTTAGCTTTTTGAGTTTCATATGCATAAGGAATAATTTGTAAATATCCATTTAATTGCGATAATGCAGAACTTAATGTTGATGTAGGTACTAATTTGTTATGAGAATTATCAAATTTAAATAAAAACATATCTGATCTTTTTAATTCGATGATATCTAAAAAACCAAATCTATTACAAGTAATAATATCCGGATATTTGTCATTTAACTCCTTAGTTTTTTCTTTATTTAAACATATCTTAGGATCTAAGCGTACATTACCAAATAATAAATAGTTTCCATATCTTTCAAAATATTGTTGCCAAGTTTCTTCTTTATGAACCTCCTTTGTGCCCAATACTTTCAATACAGTTCTATCATTTTTTAATATTTTCCTTCCTATCTCTATTACTTCTCTAATTGAAACCTTATTTATATCAAAAATATCATCTTTATCTAATTTAATATTATTTTCCATTAAGATTGTAGGAATATTTTTTGCTAAAACATTTTTTTCATTTAAAGTGAAATTTAATGCATCAGATCTATCGGCTATTTTTGCAATTATATCAGCAATTTGACTTGTTGGAGGGACTTTATCATCGTTAAATAGCATTTTAATTGCATTTGCCGAATTTTTTGTTTTCATTTTATTGTAATAAAACATCTTGTAATCTCCATAATATATGGTCACAATTTTTTTAGTTTCATTTAATTTGAAATCATCAATGCCATCTTCTAAAATCAACTTCCATTCTCCATTAATTTTTTTTATTAATTCCTGTTGATTTGAAACGTCAAACACATCATATAAGTATTCTTTGAATGTTGTCGAAATTATTCCTCTTTCTATATTTGAAAAAATATGTGTTTTTGAATAATTTTCAACGTTAATAATATATTCTTTAAACAAATCATTTTCCTTTGTATTATCATTATTTACAATTCTTTGAGATAAAATCATTTTGTTTTCTTCCATAAACCTAAACCTCCAAACTTTAAAAAAGTCAGCATAAAATTTACTCAAACCTTTATTGGCCCTTTAAATTTAGCTTATTATATCAAACATTTCAGCAAATTACTATATATCTCTTAATTTTTTGAATATTGTCATAAAGCTACTCATATTAATGAACAGTTTTATACTTTTTTACATACTTTCATTAAATATCTAGGATCCTCATCTATTTTCTCAAATCCAGCAGTCTTATAAAGTTGTAATAGTTTTTGTCTAAGTCGCTACTATCTCTAATCATTTCATCACCGCTATTACTTATTTCAAAAGGATTCGCATAAACAATAATTTGACTGACATTCAATTTAAAAATATCTCTTACTATATCACCTATTTTGCTTAATAAAACTTTGGCATATCCTTTATTTCGATATTCTTTTTCATGTTTATTTATTTGTTTTTTCTGCTCATGTTTTATATAATAATTCTTTAGATTTTTTTCTACTTCTTCAATTGTTAAATCGCCTTTAACGTACTCATTAAATAAATTTATTAAATATGAAGATGGGGTTAAGTTATCAACTTTTTGCAATCCTATAGCCATTTCCCATTTTACTTGTTTAGTATAGTTGTTACTTTCATTTTCTTTTAAATATGGATTCTTGCTTGAATCTAGATCTTGCTCCCTCATAATTTCCTCCCTTTTATTTTATAAAAAAATGAACCAAAGTAGTGGTTCATTTTTTCATTCATTATAATGGGGCGAGATAAGGGAGTCGAACCCTTGCATAACAGAGCCACAATCTGCCGTGTTAACCACTTCACCAATCCCGCCATTTGAACATTATTAGAATATCAAA
>CALVHI010000032.1 GCA_944327365.1 uncultured Bacilli bacterium | reverse complement strand
AGACGTTGATGTCTATTTTTTTTCACTAAAAAGAGTGATAAAATTTCTTTCATCACTCCTCAATGTTTAAGAACCCTTTTTTTGCTTTATTTATGTTGAAAAAAAGGATTTAACATGATATAATTTAAATTATGAGGTTGGTGTATACGATGAAGAAAATTAGTGCTTTTATTTTAACGCTAGTAACACTTTTTTGGTGGTGTGATACTGCTTGGGCAACTTGTGATGTAAATGAGAGTAATACTTTAAATAGTTTAGCAGTAAGAGTAAATGCATCTTATGAATTAATGGAAGGAATTTTGGATCCTGATGAATATACTCCTCCTGATGGATTAATTGGGGATGAGATTGATGAATTTGAAGCAACATATAATTATTATCGTATTTATATTTCTAATATTACTGAAGATTTATACGTTACTGTTTATAATGAAGTAACTGATGAAGTTAATACTTATACATATGCTGATAGTGATAATGGAACAATAACATTTGATTATGAAAATTTGCTTGCTATAACTAATTTTGTTATTACTGTTTATAGTTCTGATGTGACAAATTGTCCGAATACAGAACTTTATACCATTTATTTAACTACACCAATGTTTAATGAATATAGCACTTATCAGATGTGTGAAGGAAATGAAGAATTTTATTTATGTCATCCTTTTTTATCTGTTTCTAGTGTTGGATTTGAACAATTTGTTAAATATCTAGAACAGTATGAAGCAGGGCATATTGATCAAGAAGGAGAAGAAATTGTAGAACCAACAGAAGAAGATAGTAATGGTTTTATTGATTTTATAACTGATCATTTAACAGTAATTATAATTGTAGTTGTAGTAATTGTTTTATTAGGGGGATTGATTACGTTTGTGATTATTAGGAAGCAAAGGAGTAAGATTGTATGAAAAAGATTTTGAAGTACTTTACCTTTATGGTTGCTTTTTCCATAATCACGGTAGGATTTAGCGATCAAGTAGATGCGATTACAACACAAAGTGGTATTACTTGTGATGAGAATTCTATGTACCGAGGTTATCCTTGTCGTACATTAAAAGATGGTACAGTAATTGTGGCTACTGGTAGTGGAGAGAGTGAAAATTATGTATCTGTTAGTAGTCTTAATTATAACTATGCTGATGATGTGTTATTAAGAAATTATGAGATTGTTGTAAGAAAATATAAAGGTAGTGGCGATGTTAATGATGGCGCTAACTATGAATGGGTTGGAGATGCATCCAGTGGAGCTGATAGAATCATCTATTATCCACATAGAGATGGAGATGGAAATCCATTATATTGTTTGGATGCAGATTCTTCTGGGTTACGTAATTTATATGCAAGAAGATTTTTAGTAAATGATGATGATAGTGCCGGACCTACAAGTGTTAATGCGTTTGATACAGCCCTTATGAGTATTCTTGTAAATGGGGAAAGAGATGATATGTACTCTGATGAGTATATGGCTGCAAGTATTGCTATTCGTTGTATTGTTGCTACTTGGGGTTATGTACAAACTGGTTCATCTGATATATGGGAAACATATTTGGGACAAGCTTATGGATGGATTGAAAATTATAATGAAGCAAAAACTGCTTATAATACTTTAGCAGAAGAGCTTAATTTAAATACATTATCTAATTTAGAAAAATATAAAATGTATTCTTTTCAACCATCATATCGTAGTGGAAGTGCTAGTGATAGAGGTATAACAATTATAGCAGAAGCAAGACAATTATATATTAATGCTTTAAGAGATGCAGCTGATTATGTTTCTAGTACAGGACAAGCGACGATTGAAAGTTCTTCTGTAGCAGGTCAAGTTATAAAAGAGGAAGATAGCATTGGAGTTAGTGCTACAGTTGAAGTAAAGTATACAATTACACTTAATAATTTTACTAATGATGGTAATGCATACTTTTCTATTGATGATCTAAAATATGATGAAGAGTTAAGTGTTTTAGGGGCAAATCAACAACCATCTATTAAATCTATTGTTATTAATGGACAACAATATAATAATTATCAACTAGGAAATAATTTATTACAGTCTTTAGTTAATACAAATAGTATAACTGATAAAATAACAATAGAGGTTACTTTAGAATTTACTGGTTATGAAACTGTAAATAGTGCTTATCAAAATCGTTATGATAATCTTAAATGTGGTCAGCAACCGATGATGTATACTCTAGATTATAGTTATTTAGATACTTCTATGGGCGGTAAATATAGTAATTATATTGGTGTATTATGGAGTGCTACTAAATCAAGTACAAAAGACGTATTTCAAAGATTTTTAAGTATACATGAACTTGAAGATTCTTCAGATGATAAGAAGACTGGTCAAATTGAAGGTACTATTCAATTAATTGATGCTTGTAATTGTGATGATTTGATTGAAGCATGTAAAGTAGAAGCTGAAAATACTGGTCATATGAATGGACAGGCATGTCGAGAGCTATTAGATGCTAATTGCGGGGAATGTGCTGAATTAGAAGTTCTTTGTGATGTTTTAGGAAATGAAGAAGCTTGTAGACAATATAATGCTGTATGTGATGTTTCTTGTGGAACAACAGTTAGTACTTTTAATTGCTGTGATGCTGAAAATCATTTGATTATTTCACCTCTTGATAATCAGGAAGTAACAGTTACTGGTCCAGAAAATGTGGTAGCATGTTTTGTTGATCAAATTGATAATCAAGTTCAATTAGAAGGGGAAGGTGTTGGTGCTCAAGATATTGAAGGGGCTAAAGATGATGTAGGTAATAGTTATACTTTGCAAAATAATAAATATTGTACTGTATCTTGTAAAGAAGATTATATTATGCGAATGCCTACAGCAAAATTAGTTAATGCTGGTAGATATTTTACATTTAATGCTGCTGTTGAAGGTACTAAAACATGTTATACAAATACTATTGATGAAGAATTATTTAGAGAAGATTTAGAAGAGGCAGAAGAGGCAGTTTTAGAAGCTTATAATGCTTATTTAAGAGCGGTTGCTTATCAAACAGGGGTTAATAACGGAACAACAAGATTGTCTATATCAGGAAGAACAACTTATACTTATTATTATACTGGAACTTGTAGCGGTAATAGCTGTAGTCGATGTGGTTCTTCAACTTCTGAACGCTGTGATTCAGAAGGTGAAAACTGCACAACTGTGACTACTTGTGATTATTGTTCATGGAGTTGTACAAAAAGTACTTCTAGATCATTTTCTAATGCTGGTAGTTTAACGCCATTGAATTATTATCGCTTTACAGTTCCGAGTTATATTCAGTATACTTCAACTGATTCTTCTGTAGCAAGAACTATTAGTTCATCTACTAGTTATTATGGTGTAAATGGTGTTAGTACTTCACCAAGTAGTAGTTGGTCTACCAGTGTTAGTGGAAGATGGAGTGCAAGCTCTTATTATACTTATTCGCTTTCTTATTCTAGTGATATTAATGTAGATAGTTATGGAAAATCATCTAATGCGTATAGTTTGACATCAGCTAGTGTATTTAATACAATTGTTAATGATACTAGAGCAGTATGGCAAGCTGCTGAAGATCATCTTCAAGACCTGATTGATAGCTATAATGATTGCAGTACATGGGATAATAATATGAATTATGATCAAAATAATTTAACTTATGATTACGAAGAAGATTATTTAAATATTCTTAGTCCGTCTATTGGAAAAATGGAAGCTTTGAATTATAGCGAGAGAGATAATGCTACAAGCTGGTATTGTTCTGGTGATCTATTTGGAAATAATTATGATAGATGTACAAATGGGACCGTTACATCAAGTGTAAATTATTATCCAAGTTCAAGTGATTTATCTCAAGTGTTCACTTGTTCTGATGGTAAATGCAGTTTAGAATATAGAGATATTTCTAGTGCTAACTATGTTAAAAAGACTTCAACGGTTAGTGCAACTTATCGGCCATTAACATTATTCTATAACGTTTATCCTAGTGGAGAAATTATTAATGAAAATCAAGCTCAAAATCGAGATGATGCTGTTGCTGTAGAAAATGGATTACCTATTAGTTTATCTACTGAAAGAGGTATTTATAAATATACTGTTAATATTGATAATTTAGGTGAGTACTATGATCGCAATGGTGAGCCTGGTCGTCTTATTGGTGGAGATAATGCTGTTATTAATCAGGAAAAATATGGGGAATTTGTAGATGATAGTGGTAGTGTTCAGTATGCTTGTTCTTATTTAGTTAATACAGGAATTACTGAAGATGATACTGTTATATGTGATTTTGATACAAAATGTACTGGTGAAGATTGTTTTGCTGGATGCTTAGGTCCGAACTGTGAATATGAGTGTGATGGTGATAATTGTATTGCTGCATGTATTGGAGCTGGATGTATTTATGATGCTGATGCTGGTAGTTCACTAATTGAGAGAGTTGTATCGCTGAATAATTTATTTCCTAATGGAACTAATTCTTATAACTGGAATCGAGATTTAAATAGAAAAGCAGAAGAGACTATTGAGGAAATAGAAGAAATAAAGGATAATGTCTATCTTGATGAGCCAATATTAAGCGTTACTATTACTCCAGGCATTGCTAATGCAATACGAGATTATAATGATGATGCTGAAGAAAATGGTGGCTATTCAAATCAAACTCTTAGCTGTTATGCTTTAGATGGTTATCAGGAAGTTGCATGTTATAGTGACTTTATTAGTGGTTTACTTGCAGGTGAAATTCGCGATGGTAATACTGTTTATGGTGATCATTTAGATATTGTAAATAATCGAAGTTTAATTATGAGTAATAATTATCGAACAGTTCGTGATGATAATTTTGAATATTTCACCCTATGGGATGGATCTATTTCTGAGGAGACCATGATTGGTCCTGCTTGGAAATAGGAAAGGAGAGATGCTTATATGCCAACTTCATATTGGGGATATTGGCTCGTTGTTATGGGTGTTGCGATAATTGGTTTGATGATTTCTGTGCAAGGAATTACTACTAATACGACGCAACAAGATTATGCGATAAGGGAAATTACTGATGCGGCAATGTTAGAAGCTGTTGATTATGGCTATTATCGTGATTATAATGAAATTAAAATTAATAAAGAAAAATTTATGGAAGTTTTTCTTCGAATGACTGCTGAAGTTATGGGAGTTAATGATACTTATGAAGTGAATTTCTATGCAATTTATGAAGCTCCCCCTAAAGTTAGTGTGGAAATAAAGTCTAATAGTGGAACAAACTTTATTTCAGCAGGAGATTATGATACAATAACAAGAATTAGTGCAATTATACAAATTCATGCAGAAGATTATGAAAATGATTAGGAGGATAAAATGGGAAATATAGTAACGACATTAAAAAGATTTATATCAAATAAAAACACTATTACTATACTAGGTGTGTTATTAGGTATTGTAGTTTTGTATTTTGGCTATAATTATCGTGTTGATCAAGCGATTGATACAGTTGTAATTCCATATGCTAGACAAACAATTAGTGCTACTTCACAAATTACACAAGATATGATAGATACAACAGAGGTATTAAGAGAGTTTGTTTCAAGTAATGATAATTTGATAGTTCAAACATCTTCTTTGATTAATACTACTACACCACAGTGTGTAACTTATGGAACTAGTGTTCCAGAAGGCGCTTTCTTTTATACTGAGCAAGTTGTAACTTGTAGCAGTATGCCAAATTCAATTCTTGATGATATGCCAGATGGATATACTACATTTACTATGTCAGTAAATATTCATACTACTTATGGTAATTCAATGTACCCTGGTGATTATATTGATTTATATGTAAGAATGTCGGGAACTGATAATAAAATTATATTTGGTAAGTTAATTGAAAGTATTGAGATTCGTGATGTTCGTGATAATCAAGGGGTTAGCGTATTTTTGACTAGTACAGCTAAAACTCCATCTGAATTGTTATTTGCTGTTCCAGAAGATTTATTCTATTTACTTAATATAGCTACATCTATTAATGGGTTAGAATTAATACCTGTTCCAAGAAATAGGAGTTATACAAGTAATCCAGGAGAAACTGCTGTTTCTAGTGAATATTTGCGAATTTTAATTCAATCATATGCTCAAGAGATCCCTGATTATAATCCGTCTGCTACTCCATCTACAGGGGGTAGTAGTACTACAAATGATAATTAGGTATCAAAAAAAGAATAAAATAAAAAGGAGGTGCTATAAATGAATGATGCTATATTCTCACAAATAGACTTTGGGCCATTAAAAGAATTTATTGACATTGATGATATTACAGATATTTCTTATACTAATGGTGGGCAAGTATGGTTAAAGAGTTTATCTAAAGGCGTTTATCGAGTAGAACGGCCAGATATTAATAATGCTTTAGTTGAGAAACTTGCTTTTCAATGTTCTAATGTTATGGGAAAAACATTCAATATGGCACATCCTTTTTTAGATGCTGAATCAACAGAATTGCGTCTTAACTTTATTCATGATTCAATTGCAACAAACGGTATTGCGCTTGTTATTCGTAAAACTCCAGCGAAAATTCGTTTGAATCGTGATAAACTTATTAAAGAAGAATATGTTAGTGCTGATTTACTTGACTTTTTACTTAATTGTGTTCAAGGACATGCTAATATTATTGTTAGTGGAGAAACTGGTTCTGGTAAAACTGAGCTTGTTAAATATTTAGCTAGTACAACAAAAGAAAATGAGAAAATTATAACTGTAGAAGATACTTTGGAACTTCACTTAGATCGGATATTTCCTCATCGTGATATTGTTGCTATGAAAACTAATAATATTGCTTCTTATTCTGATGTTTTAGTAACTTGTATGCGACAAAATCCAATATGGATACTTTTATCTGAGGTTCGTAGTGCAGAAGCAGTTATGGCAGTTCGTAACTCTATATCATCGGGGCATCATATTATATCGACAATTCACTCTGATAAAGCCGCATTAATTCCTATGCGTATGTATAGTTTGATTGAATCAAATATTGATGTAGAACAATTTGTTACAACTATTCATCGGTATGTTCAAATTGGTATTTATGTTAAAGGATATATGAGTGCTAAATTAGGAAGATTTCAAAGAGAAATTATGGAAATATGTGAATTTTATGTTGACGATAATAATAAGCCCCAGGTAAATACGATATATCAAAAAACTTTGGATGGAAGATTTACTTTAAATAATCCAACCAAACATTTAAGAGATTATTTAGCGATTCAAGGGGTTGTTTTGGATGAAGATTTGTTTCATTTAGATAGTCAAAAGCAAGAAGCTATAGAGACTTTGTAGAAGGAGGGAAATCATGGAATTTGTAATATTATTTCTTATTGCAATATTTGTTATTATATATCGAAAAAATGATGGAACTGACACCTTTTATAAGTTTGTTAAAAAACAGTTTGGGGTAGTATATGAAAAATATGCTCCTTATAGTTATCGAACAATAAGTGCAAAGATGAAGGAATTAAAACAAGAATATACTGTGAAAGATTATACATTACAAATTATTGTTATTGGGGGACTTGCAGCAGCGATAGCTTATCTTTATTTTTATAATTTAATTGTTGTTATTATTTATACTACAATTGCTATAGCATTTATTCCTTATTTAGCATTTCTTAGAAGTAAAAGGATATATAGTGAATATATATTTGAGCAAATACAGATTTATACTACTAATGTTATTATGGAATTTAATACAACGCAAAGTTTTGTTAAATCTTTGGAAGGTGTAAGAGATTCTGGAATATTAGAAGATCCTGTTTTGGAGGATGTTAAAACAATGATTAATATGTCTTATCAAAATGGTACAATTGATGAATCTATTGAGTTTTTTAATCAAAAATATCCATATTACATGGTAAAAAATATGCATCAATTATTTTTGCAAATTACTAAAGAAGGAGCTAAAGACTCAGGGGAATCTTTAGAAAATATGAGTATGGATATTGATTCATTAGTTGAAGGGGTTTATCGGGATCAAATGGATCGTAAACAATTTCATACGAAATTCATTACTTTTGCTATGGTATTATTTTTACTTGTTTTAGTTATGCAAGTATTATTAGGTAAAGAAAGTTATTTGCAACTTCTTGATTTATGGTATGTTCATATTGTTTTACATGCTATCATCATTATCAATAGTTATTTCTTATTAACAGGGGAAAAATATTATAATGACGATGTGGGGGTAGAGTAATATGCAAATAGAAATTGCTGTTATCGCGGTTATTATTTTCTTTATTTTAACTTATAGTGGTAAAATCAGTATCAATAAGTTAGTCGCTGATAATGAGATGTATTTAAGAAGATTAAAAGAAAGTGATTGGGATTTTTATGTTAAAGCAAAATATGGGGATTCTGTTAATCCGGATTTGCTTTTTAACAAAAGAATAAGAAATACTCTAATTGTAACAGTTTTAGTCTTTTGTTTACTTATATCAAATATGTCTTATGTTTATGCTTTGGTTTGTATTGTAGTTGGTTTTGTTTTCTTTAAGTTAGATTATATTAATTTAAAAAATTATTATAAGAAGCATTTACATGAAATCGATACTATGCTACCTTATTATTTAAAAGGACTTGAAATTTTAATTCAACACTATACTGTACCGGTGGCTATTGGAAAATCTTTGGAAGATGCTCCTGATATCTTTAAAGATGGGTTAAAAGATTTAATTAATGCAATTAATGCTGGCGATGATACCATTGAACCTTATATGGAATTTGCTAGAAAATATCCAGTTAGAGATTCTATGCGAATGATGCGTTTGCTTTATCGTTTGAGTTTAGGAAGACAAGAGAGAAAACAAGAACAATTATTAGCATTTTCAAGAACAATTTCTAATTTACAACAAAAAGCTAGAGAGACAAAATATAAGAATAGATTAGATAAAATGGAAAGTAAGACAATGAGCATGCTTATTACAACAGGACTTGGTGTAATGATTTTGCTTATTTTCGCTGTTTTATTATTAATGAATATATAGACAAAAGTTGACATTAAAAACTTGACAATCATCATAAATTAAGATAAAATGAATATAGATTTAGAAAGAGAGGAATGTGTATGTTAATTATGGCACCTTCTATTTGTTCAGATTTAGCTCCAATTTGGCAAATTATTGGATGGGTTTTATGGGTATTTAAAATAGTTATTCCAATTGTAATCATTGTTTTTGGTATGATAGACTTAGGAAGGGCTGTTGTAGCAAGTAAAGATGATGAGATTAAAAAATCTGTAAAATCTTTAGTTATGAGAGCAATTGCAGGCGTTATTATTTTCTTTATTCCAACTTTAGTAGGGGCAATTTTTGGATTAGTTGGTGAGTTTAATGATAATAGGGATGAATATAACGTATGTCAACAATGTATTTCTAATCCTGGTGGAACTTGTAATGACATAGTTGATTGTGTTGAAGATGCATCTAAGATGTGGGATAAAGATTCTAATACATGTGTTAATAGATAATTGAGAAAATAGAATGGTTCAAATCATTCTTTTTTAATTTTTATAAAGGGTTTTTCACGGTTTGACAAAACTCGACACTTCCTTATGCTAAGATAGAAGCTAAATCTTAGAGGAAGGAGGAATTATATGTAAACTAAGATTTTTAAAAATTTAACCGATGATATTTGTTTTAAACATTTATTTAAAGAAGAAAGATTTTTAAGTGATTTTTTAAATTCTTTCTTTGATTATATCGGCGTAAAGAAAAAAGTGGTTGGTCTTAAAGTAACAACAGAGAGTGAAATGCATGGCACTAAAAGAAATAAAAAAATCTTTTATGGTGATATTCTAGCTTACTTAGATACTGATGAGATAGTTTCGCTAGAAATGGACGAAACATTCCATGAAAGAGAATTTAAGAAAAGCTTATCCTATTTAGCCAGAGCATTTTCAGACCAATTAGAACAAGGGGAAGACTATATGCTTGCTAAGAAAGTAATTAGTATTAATTTAATGGAAGAGAATTATCATTTAAATAATTTTCAAATATTAAATAATTATGGATTTGTCAACAAATTCAATTACGGAAGAATGAAAGATGAATATTTAGAAATGTATTTGATTAGACTTGATTTAGTAAGCAAAATGGTATACAATAAACTTGAAAGCAGATTTTTAAAATGGCTCGAATTTATTAAAGCGAGGAGTGTAGAAGAAATGGAAAAAATAGTGAAGGGAGACGAGAACATGGAAAGAGCATTAGCATTTATGGAGAGATTTGTAAATGATGAAGAAGTAAGAGGAATTTATGATAAAATAAATGATGTAGAAAGAGATGCCAAAGAAAGGGGAATGGCTGAGGGTAAAGCCGAAGGACTAGCAGAAGGCTTAATCCAAGGAAAGACAGCTGGAATTATAGAAACTGCCAAAAACATGCTAAAAAAAGGCTTTGAGCCTTCAAAAATAGCAGATATTACAAATTTATCGATAGAGGAAATTAATAGGTTAAAGCAATAAAATAAATCCTTGTCATTTTGATAAGGATTTATTAAAAAAACCGAAGAATTATTTTCGGTTGCAATTTAACTTAAATGGCGCTCGTTGTAGGACTCGAACCTACGACCTAACGGTTAACAGCCGTGCGCTCTACCGACTGAGCTAAACGAGCA
>CALVHI010000031.1 GCA_944327365.1 uncultured Bacilli bacterium | reverse complement strand
CTCAACCGTTACACCCTCTGCTTCATGTCTACCACATCCTGGGCAAACATCATTAATAACCCCTGTATATCCACAAACTGGATCACGATCAACTGGATGGTTAATAGCTCCATATCCAATATCGTTATCATGCATCAAACGTACAATTGCTTCAAATGCTTCTAAGTTATTTGCTGTATCACCATCAAGTTCAATATAACTGATATGACCGCCATTAGTAAGTTTATGATACTTACCTTCAATTTTAAGTTTATCGGCAACACTTATATCATAATATACTGGTACATGGAATGAATTTGTATAATACTCACGATCAGTAACACCAGGAATAATGCCATAAATGGATTGATCTATTCTTGTAAAACGTCCACTTAAGCCTTCAGCAGGAGTCGCAATAAGTGAGAAATTAAGTTTATATTCACTAGCATACTCATCGCATTTTTTTCTCATGAAGCCAATGATTTCTAGCCCTAACTTCCGAGCATGCTCATCTTCACCATGATGATGTCCGCATAAAGCTTTTAAACATTCAGCTAGCCCAATAAAGCCAATTGTAAGTGTTCCATTTTTTAAAATTGGTCTTAATCTCGAATTTGGTTTTAATCCTTTGGAATCAATCCATACTCCTTGACCAAGTAAGAATGGGAAATTATAAACTTTCTTACTACATTGAAGTTCAAATCTCTCAAGTAGTTGATCACGAACCATATCCATAATACTTCCTAGTTCTTCATAAAAACCTTTCATATCCGCTTTTTTACCATCTAGTATTCCATGTTTAATACCAAGTCTTGGTAAATTAACAGTTGTAAATGATAGATTGCCACGACCTGTTACAACTTCAGCATCAGGATTAGCCACATTAGCCATTACTCTCGTCCGGCATCCCATGTAAGCAATTTCGGTTTTATAATCTCCTGGTTTATAATATGGTAAATTAAATGATGTATCAATAAAGGAGAAATTTGGGAATAATCTTTTGGCAGATACTCTACATGATAACTTAAATAAATCATAATTTGGTTCTCCTGGATTATAATTAAGTCCTTCTTTTACTTTAAATATAGATATTGGAAATATTGGTGTTTCCCCTCTACCTAAACCAGCTTCTGCTGCTAAAAGATAATTTTTCGTAACCATTCTTCCCTCAGGTGTTGTATCTGTCCCAAAGTTAACTGATGAAAAAGGTACTTGGGCTCCTGCCCTAGAATGCATTGTATTTAAGTTATGGATAAATGCTTCCATGGCTTGATAAGTAGTCCGATTAGTTTTAGCAATTGCTTTATCATAAGAAACTTTAAATATTCTTTCTACTTCACTACTATCCTTATAATATTCTTCAAAATCACTTATATCAAATTCAATTGTTTTTAACTTATCAATATCTTTTACAATATGATCCCATTTAATTAAATTAACAAATCCCATTAAATCAAAATAATCATATAGAGTTTGTTTAAATTGCTTTTTAAATGTTTTTAGTACACCTGGTGCTAAAAAGTAATCAAACGCTGGAATACTTTGGCCCCCGTGTTGATCATTTTGATTCGATTGAATAGCGATAGCTGCTAGTGCTGCATAACTCATAATATCTTGAGGACATCTGAGGAACCCATGCCCTGTTGAAAAACCATCTTTAAAAAGTTCAAATAAGTCAATTTGACAACAAGTAGTCGTACCCATCGGCAAGAAATCCATATCATGAATATGAATAGTTCCGTTGTCATGTGCCTCCGCAAATTTTGGATCCATCATATAAGATTTAGCAAATTCTTTGGACAAGTTACTTCCATATTGAAGCATTGTACCCATCGCCGAATTACCATCAATATTTCCATTTTCTCTTTTGTTATCATCTTCTAATGCTGTCTTAAGTGATAATGATTCAACAATCTTCATTAACTTATGATATCTTTTTTGAAAAACATCACGAGATTCTGCTCTTCTTTTACGATAGCTAGAAAATGATTTTAACACATCTTCATAACCTAACTCTGAAAGTTTAGATTCAATTAAATCTTGAATATCTTCAATCTTAATAATATCTGAATCAGCATATTTTTCTTTAATAGCATCCATCACACTATTAAAAACTTTATTGCTGTCTTCAGGATTATAATCTTCATTTAAAGCACTATCAAATCCTTTTTTTACTGCAATAGCAATCTTTTCTTCATTAAAAGCTACCTTCTTTCCATCTCTTTTAATGACTGTTAAATTTGCTAATTTCGTTTCAGTTTTCATAACACATCCTCCTATAATACTTCTACGATTTACACCTTGATTATATATATTATAAAATAAAAAGACAAGATCTTTTTTAAACAAATTTTTACCATTTTTTTTAGTTGCCCATAAACACTGGCAAGAGTCAGAAAAATTTTTTTGTTCGCTTTACGACAATTGACAATTATTTAACAAAAATTAAGCTTTAACGTTTTGCAAAAAAACGCAAAGTACATTTTCAGAAAAATTAAAACGTTGATTTCCGTGGAAATAAGCCAAACATTAAAATTATTTTTTTGTAAAAATTGACTTTTGCTTTTTTTCTAAAACATTAAAAGCGCTTTTTTCTAAAAAAACAATAATTAAAAAAGCTAAGAAGAAGGAAACTATTGCAGAATTTTGATTTTTTTTATATAATTTAATTACTAGATGTCCTCGTAGCTCAGTAGGATAGAGCAATTGCCTCCTAAGCAATAGGTCGTTGGTTCGATTCCAATCGGGGACGCCATTAAAAAGATAAATAAGAGTATAAACCCTCTTGTTTTTTTATGCTATTTTACATCTCTTTTAAATTATGCTAAAATAAATATTGTGATTTTTATGAAAGAACTACTTAATAAACTTAAAAACTTCTTTAAATGGGTATTTAGATGGTTAAAATATATTATCATAATTATATTAGGCTTTATTTATTCATTATTTAAAAAAGAACAAGATATTACTATCAAAAATAAAAAAGAAAAAATAAAATTAAATAAAATGGAAAATAATAATACAATAGAACACCCCAATGAAACTCCCAAAAGCTTAATTCAAAGTTCTATTTTTAAGCCAACTAAAGAAATTTTAGAAGAAGAAATTTTAACATTTTATTTAAAAGAAAAAAATATTAAAAAATACGAGCTAACAAAACTGGACGAAGAAATAATAGAATATCTCGAAGAAAAATTAATTCCTGTTTTAGAAGAAGAAATTTTTGAAAAACATATCAAAACAAAAGAAGTATTAGAAGAGCAAATCAAAAAATTAGGGACGGATGAACTTTTAATTTTAGATGAAATTAAAAATACATCTATCCTTCTCCCAGCTGAAACATTAGAAAGGGAAAAAGAAAATACAACTACCATGGTATTTTCTAATCCCACTCCAAAAAAAGAAAAGACTATTGCTGAACAAACAAGAATAAGTAGACCAGAAAACCCTAAACCTAAAACAAATCAAGAAACACCCTCTATTCACATCAATTCATCCCTTAATTTAGAAAAAGAAGAAAAAATTATGAATCAAGAAATAGAAACTTTAGTAGAAACAACACCTCTAATTGTTTTTTCTCCTGTTCTTGAAGAGAAATTTACTAAAGAGAAAAATGAAACAGTTATAAAATCATCTCATGAAAAAGTAAAAGAGTATATGATAGAAACGATAGATTCTATAAAAAAAGTTAAAGAAATTAAAGAAGAAAAACTGGAAAATAAACCAGAAAAAGAAATAATAGAAGAAAAATTGGAAAATAAACCAGAAAAAGAAATAATAGAAGAAAAACAAGACGAAGTAGAAGAAGTAAAATTTGTAAAGATTAATTTCTATCCAATTGATAATGAAATTAAAAAATTAGAATTAGAAGAATCTAAATTTGAAAAACAAGTAGAATTTGAAGATAAAAATTATGATGAACTTTTATTAAGAATTGAAAGTATGCTAAAAGAAATTGAAAAAATAAAAACATTAAATTTAAAGCCGGAAGATAAAAAGAAAATTTTAATTAAGGAACTGAAACTAAAAAATTTACAAAGCAATATCGAAAGCAAAAAGACAGCAGATTTAGAAAAAGAAAAAAAGCTTTTAGAAGAAAATATTACAGAAGAAGAAATTGCTGGACTACTGGAAAATTTAAAAAAACTACACTTAGATCATCAAATTGATTTAAATGAACATTTAATAAATAAAGCTGAAGACTTAGAAAATTTAAGTAAAGAACAAGTAGAAAGAATAGAAAAAGAATTAATTAAAATCAAACTAAAAAAAGCAAGCCGATGTTTAGAGCTTCCCACTCTTATTCTCCTCCCCTTTATCCGTAATCGCTACTTTTTTATGTTTACTGCTGGAATATTCGTAAACAACCACTTCAAATTATTAGATTATCTTTTAAAACATAAATCAGTTGCCTACACCCCACCAGAATTAGAACATCTAAAAAAAGGGAGTGATTCTCTTGAGGAAGCCTTAAATTTAACAAATACCAATCTTTCCTATCTAAATTATTTAGAGCAAAATATTTTATCAAAATATCCGGAATTATCACTAGATGAAGAATATTTATTATACATAAATAAACTTCGTTATTCCCTTTTAAAAAATGAAGAAAAACTATTAAAGAAAAAACAGACAATCAAAAAATACAACTTAAAATATCAAATAAAAATCCGTAAATTAAAAAAGAAGAAAAAAGCTGCATAGGCTAATTTTCAAGCTTATGCAATTTTTCTTCTTCTAAAGCTAATTTAACTCGTTCTTGTTCTACTAAATTACTTGGAGCTCGACTAACAAAGTTTTCGTTTGCTAGCAATCCTTTTCTTTTAGCAATAGATGCCTTTAAACTTTGGATTTCCTTTTCTAAATTAAGTTTATCTTCTTCTGTTATAACACTTTCAAAATAAATGGTTACATCATATTCCTCAAAATGTACAGGATAAGCGGTAACTTTAAGATTTTCTAAAGTAATATTTTCTATTTTAAGCATCTTTTTTATTAATTCATAGTCACTATTATTATTAAATTTTACTTGAATAGATTTATTCATATGATTTTCTTGATAAGTTTTCCGGTAAAGCTTCATAAATTCTATCATGTGGTCTACTTGTGTTTCATCACTCATAAATACTTCTTTTTTATTAAATTTGGGATAAGCACTAATCATGATATTTTCTGTTACTCCTGGTATCATACTATAAATTTCATCGGTAACATATGGCATAAATGGATGTAACATCTTTAAAATTCCTTTAAGTACTTTAATCAGTACTTTTTTCGTTGTATCTTCCTCCATATTAAATTTAGCAAATTCAATATAATGATCACAAAAATCATTATAGATAAAATTATATATTTCTACTCCAGCATTATTAAGCTCAAATTTATCCATATATTTTGTCACATTTTTAATCGTTTCATTATATTTCGTTAAAATCCACTTATCTGTTGAAGATAGATTTCCTTGAGTTTCATCACTAACAAAATCTAAAGTATTCATAAGAACAAATCTTGAAGCATTCCAAAGTTTATTAATGAAATTCCAAGTTGATTTTAGCGCGTCTTCTAAAAACTTCATGTCAAGTCCATTTGATACAGCCGTTGTTAGGTAATAGCGTAGGGCATCAGCTCCATAACTTTCTATCATATCCATTGGGTCAATGCCATTACCCAAACTCTTAGACATCTTTCGTCCTTCTTGATCACGAATAAGACCATGAATAAGAGAGTAGTCAAAAGGTCTTTTTCCCAAAAATTCTAGTCCTTGAAAAGTCATACGATTAACCCAGAAAGGAATAATATCATAACCTGTTACCAAAACTGAATTCGGATAATATCTTTTTAAATCTTCGGTATCATCCGGCCAACCTAAAGTTGAAAATGGCCATAGTGCACTAGAAAACCAGGTATCAAGCACATCTTCATCTTGTACCCATCCATCTTCCTTTGGCGCTTCCATACCAACATAGACTTCACCGTCTTTATACCAAGCCGGAATTCTATGTCCCCACCAAAGTTGTCTAGAAATACACCAATCATAAGTAATTTCCATCCAGTGATTCATAATTTTCTCAAATCTTTTGGGAACAAAATTTACTTTTTTATTTTTATCTTTTTGGGTTTCTAGAACACGATCTGCTAAAGGGCGCATCTTAACAAACCACTGTTTCGATAAATATGGCTCAATTAAAGCCCCGCTTCTCTCACTAAAAGGTGCATTATGAGTAATAGATTCTACTTCGAGTAATAATCCTTGTTCCTTTAAATCACCAATTAGTTTTTCCCGAGCAAGGAAACGGTCTAAGCCTTCATAACTACCGGCATTTTCATTCATCGTTCCATTTGGATTAATACAAACAATTCGCTCTAAATTGTGACGATTTCCAACTTCAAAGTCATTTGGGTCATGAGCTGGTGTAATTTTAACACAACCAGTTCCCTTAGACATATCGGCGTGTATATCACCAATAATTGGAATAACTCTTCCTACAATTGGCAAAATAACTTTTTTACCAATTAAATCTTTATAACGTTCATCACTCGGATTAACTGCTACAGCTGTATCGCCAAAAAGGGTTTCGGGACGAGTTGTCGCAACATCTAAATATTTATCACTATCTACTAGCTTATATTTTAAATGATAAAAAGCCCCGGGAATATCTTTATAAATAACTTCTTCATTAGATAAAGCTGTCATACTAACGGGGTCCCAGTTAATAATTCTTTCCCCTTGATAGATTAAACCTTTGTTATATAAATCAACAAATACTTTTCGAACTGCTTTTGATAAACCTTCATCTAAAGTAAATCGTTCTTTTGAATAAGCTAGTGAAAGCCCTAACTTAGCCCATTGAGCATGAATATTTAGGGCATATTCATCTTTCCAAGTCCATGCATGTTTTAACCACTCTTCGCGTGATAATTCTCTTGGATTAATGCCCATATCTTTTAATTTTTTATCAACTTTTGCTTGGGTCGCAATACCGGCATGGTCCATTCCTGGAACCCATAAACAATCAAATCCCTGCATTCTTTTATAGCGAATTAATACATCTTGAATAGACGTATCCCAGGCATGTCCAATATGTAGTTTCCCCGTAACATTAGGTGGTGGTATGACAATACAAAATGGCTTCTTACTTTTGTCTACTGATTCAAAATATCCAGCATTTTTCCATTTTTCATATTTTCCTTCTTCTACTTTTTTATGATCATACTTCTTATCTAACATAATATTCCCTCCCTCTAAAATAAAAAAAGATCGCACCAAAGGGTGAATAATATTCACGGTACCACCTTTTCATTTACTTCATTTGATAACGTATTTCTACGAGCTATAAGCCAGCTTCCAAGCTACCTTCAGATTTTATCTTTACTTATTTCCACCAACCATAAGTTCTCTATCAAAGAATATCATCCTACTCCTCTTGTTCATCGCTTTTAATGTATTTTAACAAATTTTAGACTATTTTTCAACTACTATTCTATTTTAGGTAATGTTTCTTCAGACACAGGACTTTCTTCTTCTGGCAAAGGTTCTTCTACTGGAGGCTCAGCATTAACATCATTGCCTAAATCATCAAAAGTATAAGTCATATTAGTATGCGTAATAGTAACCGTAAATCCTCCATTATTTTCTTTAATTGTATAAGCATTATCATATTTATCTGTACCAACATCAATAATCTCAGATAGAGCATACAATGGATCATCATACTTATGAATATTCAAATGATTGTTTTGAATGACAACATAATAATTTTTTTGTAAATCTACATATTCATAAGCTCCATCGTCTTCTCTAAGTCTATTTCCATCAAAATCATAAACATAATAACTATCTTTATCTTTTACTAATACAACTTGATCAGCATAATTAACAATTTCATAACCATAAGCTTTTGTTATAGGATCGGTTCCCCCAGTGTTTGCATATAACATATAAGTGTTGCCAGCAGTAGAAACTAAGTAATAATCACCAAACTTTTCAATCGATGTATAATCAAACTTAATCGCTCCTGATACATTACTATCGGTAATCCGAAGAAGTCCATACTCATCATCATTTTTCGCTTGGGCCATAACATATGTCGCATCCGCATTAACAAAACTAACTGCACGCTTTTTTGTATATGCTCCACTATCAACAGTAGAATATTTAGTTAAAGATTTATTTTCTTTTAAATCATATAATACAATTGTTGGATTATTTAAATCAATTGTGTCCATTATAAAGACAAAACGATTATTATAAATAGGTATCCAACCTAAATTCTTACTTTGATCTTCTTCTAATTCATTTTGACTATAAAAAGATTCTGTTGCAATCGTACAATTCGTTAAATCACTAGAATTTGCATTACTACACTCATAACTACCCAATAACTCTGTTTCTTCTTCATCGCTATAAAAATATAATATTCCATCAAAATAATCGATATATTTATATTCTTTACTCATTTTACCATCTTGTAAATCAATCGTTTTTGATCTTTGTTTATCATCCTCTGTATAAGTAACATCTAACATATCATCATTTATTGTAATTTCATATGCTCTTCTTGTCTCAACTAATGAATGATCTTCACGATAAACGTAAACTGGATTATAATAGTCTGTCGCAAGTTTTACGCCAACTTCATTATATTTATTATTCTGATAATCACGAATATATAGTAGATCTCGATCAATTAATACAGCATAGTCATCTAATAATTCAATAAAGTCATATGCTTCATCAAAAATAAGATTTCCATCATAATCATAAACATAATAACCATTATTATCTACAACAATATATTCATCATTATAACTCATAATATCATAACGTAACCCTTGACTCAAATTCTTTTGCTTTACATTATAAATATAATAACGGTTATTTGTATTTACTACAATATTGGCATCGCTATTTAGTCTACCTAAATAATCATAAGAAAACTCAAAGACTTCTTTTGACCCACTATTAGTAAATTCTAAAGCCCCATATCTTCCATTAGAATCTTTTAAAATCACGAAATCACTATCAGTAAATCCTTTAACTAAATTATAAGTTTCTTCTATTTCTTGCTCACTTATATTATATAAAACAAGCCCTTCATCTTCTATACTTTCATGATCAAAAATAAATACATAATTATCTTGGTAGATCTTTGTACGCACAAGGACATTTGATTCATCTTCATAGACTTGACGCTCTTTATCAAATTCATCTTCATTACTATATGAAGCAATAAAACATAATTCTTCTTCTTGATTAGTACATGTATAAGTACCTATTTCATCTCCAGCTTCATTTAAAAAGATTAAAGTCCCATTTTGATAAATGTAATTATCTCTTTCTATGATCACTGAAGGTTCTTCAGGTTCTTTTGGGGGCTCTTTTTCTTCTTTTCTTAAAATTAAAAATAAAACAACAGCAATTATAATAAGAATAAGCAAAATAATACTTACAATTATAATGATTTTGCTCTTTTTAGAAAGCTTTTTGTTCTTTTTTAACTCACTTTTAGGTTTATTTTCTTTTTCTAAAAACTCTATTTGCTCTTTTTGTCCTTCAATAGCATCTTCCCCTAGGAGTCCAAAAGTTAGATCATCCGTAATGGTTTCTTTGCTCATACCTTCACGGTCTAAGTCTTCTATTGGGCTTGGAACTTCCCCATCGGGAATATCAAATAAATCTTTTGTTTTTTCTAGATCATCATACTTCATCTTAGACGCTCCTTTATGATAAAATAAGTATATCATATTTTTTTCTTATTGACCAGATTTTTTAACAAAAAAAGTTAGAGATCATCTAACTATTCTGCATCATTTTCTTGAACTTTTATTACACTTTCATTCTTATAGTACCCACACTTAGTACATGCACGATGAGGTCTAATTGTTGCCCCACATTTAGGACACGCTGTTAATGCTCCAACCTCTTTTTTTAAGTGAGTTCGACGCATTCTTTTTTTAGTTTTACTTGTTCTTCTAAAAGGAACTGCCATTTTATCACTCCTTCCTATCCAAAAGCTCGCTTAACTTAGTAAGTCTTGGATCAATATTATCTTTTTTATTTTCTTCTATCCCCATGCTCCAACCTTCACCTGATAAATGTACATCTTTCGTTGTTGTAAATCTCATGGGTATTTCTAAAATAATATTTTCCCACAAAATCTTCATAATATCAAGTATATTTTGTGATTTTTGATAAGTTTCTAAGAAAAAATTATCGTTTAGATCAAATTCTTCTTCAATTTTAGAAGTAAAAGGATACTCAACAGGTTCTGTAGTAATACTATCTGGTAAAATCATGATTCCATTAATAGTTAAATCAACAACTAACATAGATATAGAATTTAAAGATATACTTCCCTTTACATGTAAATCTTTTAAATCAAGAATACCAACACTTTTAAACAATTCATGTTCAATATTAAAATCACAGTCATATATCTTTGCTTTTTCTTTACTTAATTCTGCTAAATTAAGTTCCATGAATAATCACTTCCTACTAAAAGTATAGCTTAAATAAGAAGAAAATACAAGTAAAATTAACTAACAGTGTAAGGATCTGTAGTTGTTCCTGAACCTGATAATTGAACACCAGCATCTAGATTTATAACAGGTCGAACGCCATTAAATTCTCTTGCCCATCCTGCGTTAATACTTCCGCTTTCATAAACATAAAATTGATGGTTGCCTGTAATAAACGGAGACATAGTCCAGTATGTTTCATACGAATAAAGGTAAAATTGCTCATTGATTGAACCATATACCCCGCCAGCGAATGATACTTCATCTGCCGTGATGAGTCCGATTGGATACGTTAAGGCATGATTGCCTTTACTGCTTTCATCCACGGTATACAAATCATTATCTTTATCAGGGCATTCAAGCGTTGGGATTTTGTTAGTTATTAACCGATATCTTGCTCCATAATAAGTTTTCGTTGTTCCTGTTCCTCCTGTATCATTTGGTGCTCCCCCATCAGTTGTTGTTGAGGTCCTATCTCCACAGAATCCTGCTTCACGGCTAATTAATAGTTCATCATTTGTTCCGGATATGTTATTAACATACCATTCATCAAGTAGCTTCTTCATATTACTATCATTTTGTGTCCCATGAACTTCATTTGGGGTATACATGTATCCCATATACATATTATCATTACCTGAAGGATTAAAATTGCTTGTTGTATATTGTGTGTTTGTTCCCGTTTGATTTGTTGTTGTTCCATTATAGATCATTCTTATTGATCCATCTTCATTAATCCTGATGATTCGCCAGTAATATCCAGCAAAAGATACCCAGTTTTCCGTTGTGTTTCCCGCAAAGTAATAAGTTGTTCCATCACTTGT
>CALVHI010000030.1 GCA_944327365.1 uncultured Bacilli bacterium | reverse complement strand
CCCTATTACGGTGGCAAAGAAAATGTAGAATAAATAACCATTAATAATACTAAACTCGCCATAACCTAAACTTGATAAAGTTCCAATTTCTCCACGTTCTTCTTCAATCATCCGGTTCATCGTATTAAAACACATTAGAGCTACAACAATAATAAAGAAAATGGGAAATATTCCGGCAATAGCATCTACTTTAGCAGCATCATCCCAGACACTAGAATAGCCATTGTTATCTGTTCTATCTAGTAAATACCACTCTGGTTTTTCGATTTCGTTTAAAGTAGCCCTGGCATCAGCAATTTCACTTTCTACTTTGGCTTTTTGCTCATTTAAAGTTTCTAGACCACTTAAATACTCAGCATAAGCATTATCTAATTCTTGCTTACTTGCTTCTAGTTCACTTCTTGCACTAGCTATTTCTTTTCTGGCATTACTAATTTCATTTTTTAATTCAATTTCACTATCATCTATCTTTTTCTTGCTTTCCTCTAAAGTTTTTTTGGTTGTTATTAGAGATTCTAAATTTTCTTTTTCTACCTTTAGACTATCTAGGGTGCTTTTATAAGAAGCATAACTTGAGTCTGTTTCACTTAAAGAACTTAATATTTGTTCTAAACTGGCAATTTGCGTATTTAAATTACTCATAGTAGAATCTAGTGTATCAATTGTTAAACCGGATCCTGTAAGAGTACTCATAAATAAGTTATAATTTTCTTGCCAAGAAGATCTAGCATTATTAATTTCTGTTAAACCATTTTGTTCTTCTGTATTTAAAGTGATTTCACTATTATTTAATTCATTTTTAGCATTATCAATTTCCATGCGACCATTATTAATTTCGTTTAGGGCACTCGCTAATTCTTCTTCCGCAGCAGATATTTCTTCTTCTGCTTCACTTTCAATTCGTCTTATTTCAATCGTTGCTTCTTCTAATATTTCTTCATATCTTTTGGTTTCTCTAATAGGGGCTAGTTCTTCTAATTCGGCAAGTAGTAAATTTACTTTTTCTTCATAATTACTTTCATAAGCTACTTCATTATAAGCACCTTTCGCAGTTAAATAGATTTCGGTATAATATTCAGAGTTAAAATTAACTCTCGGAACATAAATAAAAGATTCTAACTCACCTGTACCTATACTTGCTATTCCCATTTGTCTACTTAAATAAAGGGGAGAATCTGCTAGGCCTACCACTGTATATTCTTTATTAGTAAGTATGCCATCCACACTTAAGCTAGTAATGGTAAGAGTATCGCCAAGTTTATATTTCGTAGCATCCGCTACACATTCACTCTTTTCCTCAGGCATGCGTCCACTTTCTAAAGCAACATTATTTATTTCTGATTCAATCGCATGAACGCGTACTTCTTCCCCATCAATTAAAGCATCTACTGAATAACTTGGTATTACTTTATCAATATGCTCTAATTCTTTTAAGCTTGCAACATCATCTTCATTTAGGCCACCCGTACTTACAATTCTAAAATCCATTAAATGATGGTCATCATAATAATTGTCTAGAGTCGTCTCTATATCCGGAGTTGTTTCACGTAGTCCTGCAAAAAAACCTACTCCTAAAGCTACAATAAATAATACTGATAGAAAACGACCAATATTTTTACGCATTTTCGTGAAAGAAAGCTTATATAAAAGGCGCATTACCAATCAAGCTCCTTTACATCTTTTGGTTTTTTATTTATTTTAATTTCCTCAATTGTTCCATTTTTTAGGCGAATCACTTTATCTGCTATTTCGGAAATAATGGCATTATGAGTAATGATAATGGTTGTCATACCCATTTCTCGGCATGATTTTTGAAGTAATTCAAGTATTTTAATACCAGTTTTTGAATCAAGAGCTCCCGTTGGCTCATCACATAAAAGTAATTTGGGGTTTTTAGCTATCGCTCTAGCTATCGCAACCCGTTGTTGTTCGCCTCCTGATAACTGGGCTGGAAAATTATTGATCCTGTCTTTTAGGCCTACTTGTTCTAAAACTGTTTGGGGGTCAAAAGGATTTTTACATATTTGAACTGCTAATTCTACGTTTTCTAACGCGGTTAAATTTTGAACTAAATTATAAAATTGAAAAACAAAGCCAATACTATTTCTTCGATAGCCAATTAACTCTTTGCGCTTTAATTTAGTAATATCTTCACCGTCAACAATGATACTGCCACTGGTCGCATTATCCATACCTCCTAAGAGATTAAGAATCGTTGTTTTTCCAGCTCCACTTGGACCTAATATTACGACTAATTCTCCTTTTTCAATTGCAAATGATACATTGTGGGCAGCAGTGATTTTCACTTCACCCATAATATATTCCTTTTTTACATTTTTTAGTTCAATATAACTCATAAAATCCTCCCTAGTATGATTATAACACAATTTTTTTATTCTTCAATTATTATTCCTTTAGAATTTACGATTTCAAGTAAGTTAAGAATAGATAATTTAGATGATATTAAATCATTTAAATCAATATTAGTTTCTTGAAAATGACTTGTTTTTAAATCACAATTTTTAAATTTCGTATCAATAAAATTTTCATTCATTAATTCACATTTATAAAATCCTGTAGCTTCATATTTATTGTGTCTATGAATGTTTTCTCTTAATTTAACGTCTTCTAATATAGAGTTGTTTATTTTATTGTTTTCTAATATAGAATATTCAATTAAACTTTCAGTAATATGACAATCATTCATTTCTGATTCAAAAAATGTTACATTCATTAGTTTGCAATTGTCAAAAATTACATTAGTTAAATTACAATCGCTAAAAGTTACGTTGGTTAATTCACAATTTTCTAGTTTAACTTTACCAAAAAAAGAATTCTCAAAACTACTATTAGATATTTTACAGTATTTGAAATGAATTTCCCTTAAAGTTTCTAAGTTAAGATATTCTTTTGCGATTTGCTCTTTTTCAAATATTAAATAACTTAAAGTAATATTTTCATGATCCTTAAATTCTTTTTTCTCTAGTTTATGATCAAATGTCCAGTTCATGTTCTTCCTCTTTATAAATGGATGTAAATAATTCTGTTTTTTCTTCTGGAGCTTTTTCTTTTTCTAATTCTGGCAATTCATTTAAACTTGATAAGCCAAAATAATCTAAAAATTCACTTGTTGTTCGGTATAAATTGGGCCTTCCTGGCATTTTTGATTTTCCGGCTTCTTTGATAAGTCCTTTGGCTATCAGTTTGCGAATTATATGGCTACTTGCAACACCTCTCATTGTATCTATTTCTACTCTAGTTATCGGTTGATTGTAAGCAATAATGGCTAAAACTTCAAGACTTGAAGGACTAAGGGTGTTGGTATCAGGATTTTCAACTAGTTTTTGATAATATTCTTTGTGACATTCTTTCGTCGTTAATTTAAAAGCATCCCCTAAATAACTAATTCTTATTCCTCTTTCATCACTTTCATAACTTTCTTTTAATTTTAAGAGAAGTGCTTTGGCTTCCTCTATATCAATATTCATGATTTCACATAAGTTTTTTAAATTAATTCCTTCATCGCCGACAACAAATAATATTCCTTCTAATATTCCTAATTTATTCATTGGTATTTCTCCTTTCAATAGTAATGGGTTGAAAGTTATCTTTCTGGTTTAGAATAATTTCATCATTTTTACACATGGTTAAAATAGATAAGAATGTCACAATAATAAAATCTTTGTTAAATTCAGTGAATAACTCTAAAAATTCTATTTTATCCCTTACTTGTAAGATTTTACGAATAGATTTAATTCTTTTCTCAACGCTATATTCTTTTTTCGTTATTTTTGTCGTTAAAGGCTTATTATACTTTTCTCTTTCTTTAAACTTTTTTAGAGCTTCTATTAAATCATTAAGTGTTATATTGCCAAGATTCATTTTATTATTTTCTAAAACAGAGTCTAATTTCATGGGACTTTTTGTGTAAAAATTACTTCTTTTATTTTCTAGTTCCATTAAATCTTCACTAATCTTTTTGTATTTTTCATATTCTATAATTTTTCTTCTTAAATCTTCTTCAGAATAAATTGAAAATTCTTCTTCACTGGCTTCTTCTTTTTCTTCATCGTTGACAAGCATTTTACTTTTTAAGTGTATTAGTTCTGATGCCATAACTAAATAAGAACTAGCAATATCAATATTATTTTTCTTTTCTTCTTCGATAAATTTTAAATATTCATCTATAATAATCTTAATATCGATATCATAAATGTTCATTTTTGAAGTTTTAACTAGATGTAAAAGAAGGTCAAGTGGACCTTCAAAATCATTTATGCTAAATTGATATTCCATGTTATCCCCACCCTTAATTGCAATCAAAACCAAGTGATTCCATTTCAAAGCTTACTATTTTAGGATCTGTTTCATAAGTGAATGAATCAGCATTAAAAATGTTGGTACGACTTGCTTGCTCTAAGTTCACAATTGTTGTAATATTAAAACCGCTCGTACTATTAAAGAATGTTGAAGTAATACCGGTTGAAGTATTATAAGCATTGGCTAACGTTTGATAATTGCTATAGATCTCTGTATAAGATGGATCTGTACTTAAGTATTCGATAATACTTGTTAAACCGGTTAATTTATTCTCGTTAAATTCATATGTTACCGTTTCATGCTCTTTTTTACATACCATAGAATTATTACTTGGTAAAGTTACTTCGGGATAGTCTTCAGTTGTTTTTTTTACTAAAACAATGTATCCGGCGGTTGATGCTGTTGTAGGATCTATTGATCTTGTGTAATTTTCAAAAGCACCACTTGCTAAAATACTATTATTATTAACTAATTTCACTCTTTCTAATAAAGTCCTTTGGGAATTATATATTTCAATATAATAATTTAATTCTTCCATATTTTGATAGGTATTTGTTGTGTTGGTAACATTATAACTGATCGTATTATCAAGTGTATTTATTACTATATTATTTACCGTAAAGGCAACTCTTTCAATGGTAAGATTTTCTACATAATCATAAAATGTTTCATCAATGTTTTCAGAAGGAGTAAGTGGTTCTTCAGGGTTGGTTGGGGTTTCAGGTTCATCAATTACTGGTCTTCCGGTTGTTGGATTTAAAAATTCATCTATTTTCTGTGATATTTCTGGCAAAAAAACTACTACTAAAACAAATATTGTCAATATAATAAATATACCAAATGATGTTTTTTTGCGACTTTCAAAAGCTCCTACTACGATGGGTTTTAGCTCATCTTGTTCTAGCTTGAAATTTTTATATTTTTTCTTGGCCATAACAATCCCTTCTTACTATTTAAAATTATATCAAAAAATAAGCAAAATAAAAAGGGCTATTTAGTCCTTTGGTTTAAAAATTAATGTCATAAAAGATGCAATAACTATAGATCCAACTATTGCTACACTTGAGTTGGTTAACATCCCTGCAAAAATGCCTAATACTCCCATATCCTCAAAGCCTTCTAAAGCACCTATATAAAGCATATAGCCAAAGTTAGCTATAATGGTTGTTGCTCCAGCGCCAGCTAAATCAATTAGTTTTTCATAAACGCCAAAGAAAGCTAAAATGCTACCTAGCACTGTAAATATGGAAGTAACATGGCCAGGAGTTAACTTGGTATTATCTAAAATGATCTGTCCTAAAGCGCAAAATAGACCAGCGATTAAAAAAGCCCAAATAAAATTCATTATATTACCTCCAAACTTACTGCATGAGCAATTCCAGGTATTCCTAATTTTTGGTTAGCTAATTGAGTGGATTGTAAAGACCCGGTTGCTATGATTAATATTTTTTTATATTTTTTAGAGCTTAAAACTTTATCAAATAATACTAATGGCAATGCGACTGGTCCACTAGCTCCAGCATATGTTTCTTGAGCGTTTGTATAAATTTCACAGCCAGCATCCATATATTTTTTTAAATTTATATTGTAATTTTTATTTAATACTTCTAAAAATAATTCTTTACCAATTTTACCTAAATCTCCTGTTATTACTAAATCATAATAATTAATACTACGTTTCAAATCCATTAAGTGGGTATTTAAGGTATCTGCTGCTGCTGGGGCCATAATAGCGCCCATGTTGTTCGTATCAGAAATACCCATATCAATTGCTTTACCAATAGTTGCGCTTTCTATTTTAATATTTGTTTGTTCATTAGTAATTAAGGTTGATAAGGCTGCTGTGGTAGTAAATGTTGTTGTATGTTTTTTTACCGCACCATACTCTACTGGATAACGAAATTGTCTTTCAGCATTTAAATTGTGAGAACTAGTAATAGCAACAATATTTTTGGCTAGTTTTCCGTGAATAAGAGAAGATGCTAAAATTAATTCTTCTGTATAAGTTGCACATGCACTATATACTCCTAAATAGGGAATATTAAACTTAGAGGCATTGTAACTGCTGATTGATGTTTGATTAATTAAGTCACCACCTATTAATACATCTACTTTATTTTCAGATAATTTATTTTTATTTAATAGATTGGCTAAAACTATTTTTTGCATTTTAATTTCTGCTTGTTCAAAAGTTTTTTCTCCATAATAATAATTATCCATTACTAAATCATATGTTTTTAATAACCCATCTCCTTCTAAGGGACCTATCACTGAAAAATTGTCTTTAATATACACTTGATTAAATTTTTTGCTAGCCACCAATAATCACCTTCACAATCACTAGAATAAATGCCGATAATATGCCATATAGAATCACACTTCCAGCTAATTTAAAAAAATTAGAGCCAAGTCCTGTTATTAAACCTTCTTTTTTGTAATCTAAAGCGCTACTTGTTACTGAATGGGCAAAACCAGTTGTGGGGATTAATAGTCCAGCTTTTGACTTGCTCATCCAATTATCAAAGAAACCTAAGGCTGTAAATAAAGAAGATGCAAAAATAATTATTAGACATGTCCACGCTCCAGCTTCTGTTCGTGACAATAAAAACGCATTCATTAATAAGACAACTAACCCTTCTGCTATAAAGCCCACTAAACCTCCAATAAAAAAAGCATAAATAATATTTTCAAATTTATTTTCTTTTGGTTCGTGTTTTTTTACTAGTTTTTGATATTCATCTTTATTCATAATAACCTCCTTTTTTATTATGAAAGAAAAATGATAAGTTATACGATAATTATAGTGTTACTATTGATTAGTTGTAGATAAACCATTTTCAAATGAAAAAAACTAGGCTTTACCTAGGTTTTTAGACAAAAATTGGAGGGGCCTACCGGATTTGAACCGGTGCTCAGGGAGTTGCAGTCCCACGCCTTACCACTTGGCTAAAGCCCCATGTACAACGAGATAATACTGCTTTCTCGTTGTATTTATTATTTTACACTATAGTTTTGTAGTTGTCAATTAGGGTTATTTAATTTCTAGTAAATTCTATGCAAATCATTACTTTTTACGAAAGATATTTACAAATTTTAAGTAAGCACTTTGTTTATATTTATGATTATTCTCGGTTAAGGTATTTTTGAAATTATTTCTTGGTGTTGTAAGCTTCCAAGGTATTCTCTTGAATAAGTTTTTTCTTTACATAAATTATCATATTTTAACTCTAATATTTTTCTTACAGAAGCTGTAATGTTTTTTTCTTCTATTTTACCTTCTTTTATCGCTTTTGTAATTATTTCTATTGTTTCATAATTAAAATCAGGCATGAGTAAAATATTAACACCTGCATTTATTGCATTAATATAAATTTCTTCTTTTGTATATGTATTTGTTAGGGCTTTCATATTAAGAGCATCTGTTATAATTAGCCCATCATAACCTAATTCTGTTTTTAATAAATTAGTTATAATTTCTTTGGATAAAGATGCTGGTGTAGTATCATTGGTTATACTTGGAACAGCTAGGTGGCCAATCATGATGACGTAAGCCCCATTATTAATCGCCTCTATAAATGGTTTTAATTCTAAATTCATTAATTCTTCTTTTGATTTTGTAATAATTGGTAAAGTATAATGGGAATCTTCGAATGTGTTGCCATGTCCCGGAAAATGTTTATAAACTGAGATTATGCTAGTACTTTCTTGGCCCTTGGCGAAAGATAGAGCCATTTTTGATACTAAATCACTAGTATTTCCAAAAGATCTATCGCCTATTACAGTGTTTTTTTCATTAGAATATATATCTAAAACCGGGGCAAAGTTCATATTAATTTGAAATGCCCTTAATTCTTCGCCTATTACCCTTCCTGTTTCATAAGCTAAGTTTTCATCTTCAGTTAACCCTAAGTTATACATAGGTGGTATTTCTGTTATTTTTTGATCGGGTAAATTCTTGATTCTTGCTACTCTTCCCCCTTCTTGATCGACGGCTATAAGCATGGGTATTTCACTAGTATTGTTGATATCTTCGATTAACTTATAAGCTTGTTCAAAACTTTCAAAATTTTCACTAAACAAAATAAAGCCACCTGGTTTTATTTTTTCAAACTTATTTAAAAGTTCATTATTCATTTCTTTGCTATAATCATATACCATTAACATCTGACCTATTTTTTCTTCTATACTCATATTTTTTAGCTTTGATTCTATCCATGTTTCTTTTTTTATTGATTGATTTTCTATTTTAGGAAGATTTATTAATGTTGATAAAGTAAAAGTTAATAAAGTTGGTATAATAAATAATATTGATAAAACACTTTTCATAATAATCACCTACTACTATTAGTGTTAACAATAAATCAAATTTTAGTATTTTAAATTTATAGCATGTTTTTCTTTTTTAAAATATAAGCGATTAATAATGATAAAATAATGGATATAATAATAATTAATAGAAAGCTAAAAGGAGAGTCGCCTATATTCCCTAAAGGAACATTCATGCCAATAAAGGAAGCTATCATAGTCGGTATAGAAACTACTATGGTAATACCTGCCAAAAATTTCATTACATCATTTAAATTATTTGATATAATTGTTGCATAAGTATCCGTCATACTTGATAATATTTCTCTGTATATCGTTGCCATTTCTATCGCTTGCCTTGTTTCTATTAGGGCATCTTCTAAAAGTTCTTCCTCTTTTCCATCAATTTTGATCACTGTTTTTTTAGCTATTTTCTCTAAAACAATTTCATTTGCTTTTAGGGAAGTAATAAAGTAAACTAAACTTTTTTCAATATTTAATAAATTTACTAATTCTTTATTATTCGTTGATTTTAGTAATACTTTTTCTTTGCTATTAATATATTCGTTAATACTTGATAATTCTTTTTGGTAAATACTCGCCACCATCATAAATATTTTCAAAATAAAATTGTTTTTTCCATTTATTCGCAAATTTTCTAAATCATTATTTTTAAAATAATCTAAAAATGGTTGTTCTTTTAAAGAGATTGTTATTATATAATTTTTTTTACTTAAAATTATTCCTAGAGGATTCGTTTTATATATGTGTTTATAGTTATTGTCTGGCATATATGGAGTATCTAGGATTATTAAAGATTCCTCTTTTCTTTTGCCGATTCGCGGTGATTCTTCTTCATCTAATAATTTAACTAATATCTCTTTATTAATGCCTGTCTTTTCGCATACTTCTTTTATTTCTTTAGAGGTTGGATTAATTAAATCAATCCAACTTCCTTTTCTTATTTCCATTGTATTTTCTATTTTTTTATCTACTACTTCATAAATATTTAACATATTATATCACGTATAATCAATCTTATAGAAATATTAATCTATTTGATTGATCCCTTTCTATTTATATTTTTTGATTTATTATACACCTACTCTTATTTTACCACATCTATTTTTATTTTTTTCAATAAATTATAATTTTGTTAAAATATTATCTTCATTAATAATTAACTCTAGTTCTTGATCAATTTTTTCTAAGTCTTTCACCATTTTTTTCCTTTCTTTTTCACTTTTATACTCCTCATTTTCTAGGCAGTATAATAAGTACCTGCTTGCTGCAACAGTTAAAAGTTGCTTTGATAGTTCCCCTGTTTCTAAATCTTTAAATTTCTTTAGCCAATATTTATAGGCTAAATAAGCATTAAAATACCAATAATGAGTATCTAATATCTCATCGTAATAACTCTCTACTAGTTCCATTTCTTCTTTCTTGTAGCATATAAAATATACCTCTACATTTTCTTCTTTACTTCTAAACATATGTTCGCCTCTTTTCTATGCCACAATCATATACTATTTTTGATAATTTGTCAAAAGACGAATTGTTATGATTTTAATGGTGAAATTTATAAAATAAGTGTTTAAATTAATGATTTTGTTAATTAAATAAGCAAAAGGTTGCAGAAATATGCTTAATTAATAAATTTTAAATCTTTTTAAAAAAAATAACTCAATTTGAGTTATCATCTACTTCGCTTACTACATAAAGTTGAAGATCTAAACTAGCACCATCAATCGTATCATCTGCTAAAGATTCATCGATCCATATGCGCATATATTTGGTTGCTCCCGTTGCTCCGGCTGCTATATCTCCTGTATCAACGCGATAATAAGTTGTCCCATTTTCAACGAGTGTTTCAGTAATAGAAGTCAACACAGTTGCTGTACTACCACTAGTTGCATTTCCATCTGTAGAAACTTTTATACTGCTTAATGGTACTGTATTTCCTGATCCAGCATAAATATAAAGCGAATAGGAAGCTGGTAAATTGCTTGCAGTATTCACAACTGTATAACTTATGGGTGTTGAACTTAGACCTGCTGTGGTGGACATCGGCTCACTAAGAGATAAGGCTGTTATTCCTGCAACGGTCAGCTCTAAATTACCTGCTGTAATTACTTGATCATCTGTGTTTCTGCTTACATCAAAAAATATTGCATAACTAACACCAATAACTGCGATTGTCACTAATACAACTGCGATGGCAATGATTGTCGTTTGCTTTTTGATAATATCTTTTATCCTCATACACTATCACCATATTTTAATAATACCATAAATATGGGTATAATTACAAGATAAATTTGTCATTTTTTTTAAAATTATGTTAATTGTACTAAATCATAGTAATAAATTGTATTATTATCTAAATCTAAGTCAATTTTATATCCTTTTCTTGCTTTAAAGATCGTATCTTTAGCTAAAACATATATATTTAAATTGCCTTCTTTTCTTTTCGTAAATTCATTTAGTTCATAAGTTTGGCCATTTATAATAATGGGTGTATGTGCATCTTGATTTGTGTATAATAGTAATTCATAAGCTTGATCTATTGCATAACCATTATCTACAATTATATTATCATATCCATCTACATTATTTTTAATTAGTTCCAGTTTTGTAGCATTTTCTAAAGTTAAAGTATAATTTTCTTTTAATTGTTGATTTAAAAATATCCAAATTGGTATAGATATTATAATAAATATTATAATTATTACTATTTCTATTTTAGTTTTATGTATCATTTTTACAACCATTTTAACCACCTGATATAATTATTTTAACTTTTTTATTACTTAACAACAATATTTACTATTTTCCCTTTAATTACTATAACTTTTATTATTTCTTTTCCTTCTATATGTTTTTTTACGTTTTCTTGGTCTAAAGCTTTATTTTTTATTGTTTCTTCTGTATCTGCTTTGGAAATTGTAATTTCACTTCTAAGTTTACCATTACTTGTACACCGATTGTAATTTCTTGATCTATCGTTTTTTCTTCAT
>CALVHI010000029.1 GCA_944327365.1 uncultured Bacilli bacterium | reverse complement strand
TCCTTTACTACTTACTTTACATATCCATATTACAATGAAAAAATAGATTTGTCAAATAAAAAAATATTAGGTATAATAAAATTAGGGTGATATTTTTGAAAAAAACAAAATTAAAACTTAAAAAACAAGTATGGTATTTTGTTGGTGCCTTTGTTATTACCATAGCATTAATAATGATTGGCATAAAAGCTTATGAAACTTATACTTATCATAAAACTGATGAATATCATTTGCTACAGGCCGGCTATACAGAAGATGACATTAAAATTTTAAAGTCCTATTTAAATAAAGAAGAAATATCTAAAATAGCGACTTCAAAAAAAGATCTATTTTTATTAAAATTACTACAAGATGAATATTTTATAAAAGATTATTTTGATCGTTATATGACTTATCATAGAGAAAATGAAAGTTTATCGGTAAGAAATGTTGTTTCTATAATTAATACTAATACTGATCATAGCTATTATACTTATGATTTTGATACTAATCTTGAAGATGATTATTTAATGCTCGTTAATAAATATTACCATTTAAATGAAGATTATGTACCGGATGATCTTGTAGAAATTAGCAATCAATATTATTATGGGGAAAATCACAAGATTCGTAAAATCGTTTATGATGCTTTTATTGATATGTGGAATGAAGCACAAAAAGATGGAATATATCTTATCATTAATTCTAGTTATCGCACTTATCAAGAACAGCAGGAAGTTTATGATTTTTATAAAGATACCTATGGCACAACTTATGCTGATCAAATCGCAGCACGCCCGGGATACTCAGAACATCAAACTGGTTTAGCATTAGATATTTTTAGTAAAGAACATACAACATCTACTAATTTTAAAGATTCTCCCGCTCATCTTTGGCTAAAGGAAAATGCTTATCGATATGGTTTTATTCAAAGATATGATGAAAATACCCAAGATCTTACTGGATTTACTGAAGAAGCTTGGCATTGGCGCTATGTTGGAATAGAAGTTGCAACTTACTTACATAAGCACGCTATAACATATGATGAATATTATACGTATTTTATTTTAAATTAAAAACTCTCCTATTTAGAGAGTTATTATTTTATCAATGGTGATCAGTACGGGATTCGAACCCGTGAATGCTGCCGTGAAAGGGCAGTGTGTTAAGCCACTTCACCAACTGACCAAAAAATGGTGGGACTGGGGGGACTTGAACCTCCGACCTCACGCTTATCAGGCGTGCGCTCTAACCAGCTGAGCTACAATCCCACATTTAACACAACTTTATGGTGTCCCCTTAGGGATTCGAACCCTAGACCCACTGATTAAGAGTCAGTTGCTCTACCAGCTGAGCTAAGGAGACATCAATCAAATGCTATTTAATTATATCATAAATTTTATATTATGCAAGAGGTATTTTTATATTTTTTTATTTCACCCTCTTATTTATATATGTTATCCCCCCTTTAAAAGCAGATTCAATATGTATAATAGAAAAGCTTCTCTACTCTTTAATTATTCTCATTTTAGGAAATTTTATTTGCATATATTCATCTGGATACCATTCATCAATTATTCTAAAAACAGCATTTGTGCCTTCCACTTGATTAGCACGATCAGAATAACGAATAGAAGCTAAAGCGGTTAAAGAAATATTAACAATCATAAAAGCACCCATAGCTATCGTAACTGTTTTATAAAGTTTTGGTTTAATTTTAGATATAATATTTTTAAATTTAGGATATAAAATATTGATGCAAAAAACAGAAATAACCCCCCATGCTAAACAATATGGCAAATAAATTCTTCCTCCAACATTTAAATTAAAATGAGAATAATTCCATGTCGATGTGCCAAAAATATATTCTTGAAATAAACTTCCAAAATATTCAAAAGCACTACCTAATATTACGCCAATAATAAATTTCTGCCAAAATTTCTTTTCACGAAAGCGGTTCATAACTAAGACAATAAAAATTAAGCCAAAACCATAAATGGGTTTAAAAGGTCCATATAATAAGCCTTGTTTATTAATCCATTCACCATTTTTAAAAAAATGAAATGTTGTCTCTAACACATAGCCAATTAAACAGCCAATTACAAAAAGCCAAACTAATTCTGCTACTTTTATTTTTTCTTCTTTTAGTTTCATAATAATCACTCCATCATTATAACAATTAAATTGTAATCTGTAAATGTTTTCATTTAATAAATTATATGATAAAATATTTTATAGAGGTGAAGAAATTGAGTAGGTTTTATTATAATGAATTAAAAAAAGAGGAAAAGAAAAAGATTAGAGACGTATATAAAAAAGAGTATAGCAAAAGTGAATTTCAAAAAAGACTTGTTCGTTTGGCAATTTATAGTGCAATTGGTTTTTTGTTTAGTATCTTTTTAGTTATTTATGTGGTGATTAAAAAAGAGAGTATAATTGCTAATTTATTTATTGCTATTCCTTTATTTATCGCATCTTTAATATTTTTAATTGGTAGATCCTATGCAAAACTAATTTTATTAAATAAAATTGCTTTAAAAGAACATAAGAAATAATCTATGCTAATTCTCCGAACCTCACGGTTCGCTTTTTTTCTGTAGCGCTTTTACACTTACTTTAAACAACGCTCTTTAAAAATAAAGAAACTAATTAAAATTTATGAGCATAAATTCTATTGAAAACATTTTCTTATAAGAAAAAAACTGAAAATTATCAGTTTTTAAATGTTGTTTAATAATTTCTCTATTTCTTCTTTATTCCGAAACCCTATTTCTCTTTTTATTAGCTTCCCATCTTTAAAGAAACAAATAGTGGGTATACTCATGATTCCAAATTCTGTTGCTAATTCTTCATGTTTATCAATATTAACTTTTAAAATTTTAGCATCTATTGATTCTAAAACTGGCCCTAACATTTTACATGGCCCACACCAATCAGCATAAAAATCAACAATCCATATTCCTTCTTGAATAACATCATGTAAGTTTTCATTTTCTAAATATTTAATCATTTTTTTCCTCCCTAAATGTATCTAATATTATTTCTGCACCAGCAAAGTCTAGTTTTTCATTATCTATAAGTTTTTGCGCTGTATCTGAAGTTATAACGTTATATTTTAACATAATACTTAATATTTCCCCGTTATAAGCATCTATATTATCAGTTCCTTCATACTCCTCTTGTAAATCCCCTATTTCTATAATTGCCTCATAAGTATCATTAACCATTGAACCTATTAATGGGGTTTTATCAAGAATACTCATTGCAATAGTACTTTCTTTTACCCATGTACTTGTTCCGTTTATTTGCAGTAAAACAAATAAAATGATAAAACAAAATACAACGGCTTCTAAAAAACCTAATATTGCTCCAATAATTTTTGAAGGAATTCCTAAAATAATAGTAAAAGTTAAAATTTTTTCTATTACTCCAGTAAGCTTTAAGATTAAAGAAAGAATGCTATATAAGATGACAAATACTAAAATATATGCTATAGCTTCATATAATAAAATATTAAGCGTTACTAATCCTTCCAAATTGCCACTAAATTCAAAAAATGGAACAAAACTATATAATAAATCGGCAACCGGATTTTTTAAATAATAAGCAACTACAACTACTGCAATTGTTCCAACTAGACCAACTAAACTTCGAATCGCTCCTTTTTTAAATCCCAAAAGAGCCCCTATTAGCAAAAATAATATAATTACAACATCTACAATTGTCATTTTATCAACTCCTTAATATTAATTATATACTAATTCTTTTGAAAAATAAAGAAATATATGATATTATTATTTCAAGAGGTGTAAAATATGACAATTGTTTTTAAAGTAAGTGAAAATATTAAGCCAATTATGATTAAATTTTATCAAGATAGAGCTTTAGATAAAAAGCCTCCGTTCTCAATTTTTCAAGTAAAAGAATATGATTGTGTAATTACCCTGTACGAATCGGGAAAAGTAATGTTTCAGGGAATAGGTGCTGATATAGAAGCGAGTTATTGGATCGAAGAAGAACGTATTAAAAATGGCAGAATAATTGATATTAACACCGGCAAAGAGAAGAAAAAAACAAGTGAAGAAAAAATATTATTTCACGAAAATACGATTGGTTCTGATGAAGTAGGAACAGGAGATTTCTTTGGCCCTATTGTTGTAACTGCATCTTATGTTTCTAAAGAAAACATTTCCTTTTTAATTGATTTAGGTGTTCGAGATTCAAAAAAAATAACTGATGATAAAATCAAAAAAATAGCTCCAGCCATAATTAAAAAAATCCCCTATTCTACCTACATTTTAACAAATACTAGCTATAATAAAAATTGGAGTGAAGATCTTAATATGAATAAAATTAAAGCAATTTTACATAATAAAGTACTAGTAAGTATGAAAAATAAAAACTATCCCTATGAAAAAATTGTTGTCGATCAATTCGTATATCCTGCTAAATATTATGAGCATATTAAAGAAGCCAAAGATAAAGTTTACGGTATTACTTTTACTACAAAAGCGGAAGATAAATGCTTGTCTGTTGCAGTCGCTTCTATTATTTCTCGCTATATATTTTTGAATGAAATGGAAAAATTAAGTCAAAGTATAGGTCTAACTCTTCCTAAAGGTGCCGGGCCTAATGTTGATCAAGTAGGTATTGAAATTGCTAAACAGTATGGTTTTGCTAAATTATATGAAATTGCTAAAATGAACTTTAAAAATAAAGATAAAATTAAAAATGGCCTTAAATAAGCCATTTTTATGTGCATATATCTAGTATAAATAATTCTAGAGCATTATATTTTTCTAACTTACCACTTTTTATTTTTAAATCTAAATTTGTTAATTTAACAAGCCATTCTTCTAACTCCTTTATTTTGTATAAAAATGCTTTCTTTAAATATTTTTCTAATTGCCAATCAGTTAAGTGTAATTCATTTAATATTTCAACTTCTCTTTTATTTTGTTCTAATAATTTCTTTATACTTAACATAATGCGAATATCTCTAGCTATAAGACTGATCAATACTGTTGGCTCTACTTTCATTGTTTTTAAATCATTTAGTCGATCTAAACTTGTTTTGATATCTCCATCTATTAAAGCATCTACAAACAAGAAATTATTACTATTTATTGATTTAGAAATAATTTGCTCTACATCTTCTTGCTTAATAAAAGATGGCTGATTATAATATAAAATTATTTTTTCTATTTCATTCATAACAAGATCGTAATGATTTAGACTATTATTGATAATGTAACGAATCGATTCTTTACTAATGCGATAATTTTTAGATTGTAAATATTTTTCTACTCTACTTTCTATTTCATAAAACTTTAGAGGTGGAATATTTATAATTTCATATTTTTCCTTTATTTTTTTGGTTATTTTTTTCCGACTATCTAATTTTTCATTACAGATAAAAATCAAATGAGATAAAGAATTTGGCTCTTCTAAATATTTTAACAATAACTCTGTATCTTTATCACTTAACTTTGCACTACCAAAAAAATTAGCATTTCTAATAATAATAAATTTTTCTTCTTCAAACATTGAAACATATCCTGCTTCAATTAAAATGTCTGTAATACTACAATTATTAAAATCAAAAGAAGTAATATTTTTATTACCCTTTACTATATTATTAATTGCCTCATTAATTAGCAACAAACTTTCACCATAAATTAATATTATTTTCATATATACCACTCTTTAATTATAACATTAAATTATTAAAATATATAGATCAAGGTGGATAAAAATTAATTTTTTTAATTCCATCTTTTAACACATACTCAATACTTCCTTTTTCTTGAGTACTAAAATATGGGATGCGTAACTCATTTAATGTTTGCAAGGTTTCCGAAGAAGGATGATTATATGAATTATTTCTTCCCGCTGAAATTATTGCATATTTGGGTTTAAATTTAGTTAAAAAAGTTTTGTCACTACTTGTTTTGGACCCGTGATGTCCTATTTTTATTACATCTACTGCAAAAGAATACGTATTGGTAATATTTTTTTCAATTTCTTTAGAAGCATCTCCCATAATTAAAAAATTTATATTCTCTAAATTAAAATACAATACTAAGGAACTTTCATTTTCATCTTCGCGAATCGTTTTATTTAAGTTAATTATTGGTAGTTTATCAAAATTATTAGGTAAATTGATGTCCAATAACTCTTTTTCTAATTCATTTACCATATTATAATTTAACCATAAATTTTTAACTTTGATGTTCTTCATTATATTTTTGGCATAACCAATATGATCAATGTCTCCATGGGTACCAATTAATAAATCTATTTTAGTAATTCCTAGACTTTTTAAAAATGTCACAGTGTTTCTTGATGCATCATATACTTTATTTTTCTTTTCCCATTCTTCCTCTTCCCAAGTTATTTTCCCGCCTGTATCTATTAATATAACGTATTTACGATGACTCGCTACAATTAATGTTGAATCTCCCTGACCAACATCTAGAAAATAAACATAAGAATTACGGTCTAACACAGGAAATAATTTGTAAGTGATAGTTAAAATGACTAGGAAAAGGAAATATTTAAATTTTCCCTTATAAATAAAATATACGCCAATATAATAAAGAAAAATAAAAATAAAATTAATTTGAGGAACTACAAGATTAATAGCAAAAGCATTTAAAAATTTAGTTAACCACTCTAAAAAATATATCCCAATCATTAAAATTGAATTCAAAAATGGTAAAATAAAGGTAATTAGTGTTAATGGAAATAATATACTCGTTACTAAAGGAACAATAATAACATTATTTAAAATAGTCAGTAAATTAATTTCGTAAAAATTATAAACAGTAATGGGAAAACTAAATAAGAATGCAATAGCACTTATTTTTAATAATTTCATAAATGCATTCCCGGTTATTTTTTTACTAAATAAAATTAAGCCAAAAGATGTAGTAAAAGAATAAATAAAGCCTAAATCATAAATATAAAAGGGATTAATAAGTGCTAATAATAAAAATAATAAATATAAAACAACCAAGGTATTTAAATGAATGTTGAACTTTTTATTGATAAGTAAAAAAATAAATAATAAGCCCCCTCTCAAAACTGATGGAGTAAATCCTACTAAAAACATGTAAAATAAAAGAAAGAAAATAATCAATGTATTCCCGATTAATTCCTTAAGATGTATTTTTTGAAATAGCAGACTTAAAAAAAGAGCTAAAGCACTAACATGCATCCCGGAAACAGCGAATAAATGGGTAGTTCCATTTTTTTGATATTCTTGATAAATATCATTGTCTATATAACTAATTTCGCCTAATATTAAAGCATGCAAATAAGCACTAGAACTACCCACTTTATCTATTTTTCGCATAAAATTGGTTTTAATTTGGTTAAAAAAAGAAGTTTGGTTAGATAATGTTATAGTATCTGCACTAAAAGTTGTATAAATTTGATGATTATAAAGATATTCTCTATAATTAAAAATATTAGGTATCGTATTATTATAAGGAATATTAAATTCCCCTTTTAGTATTACTTGATCACCAATTAACAAACTTTGCTGTAACTTTTCTTTTTCTTCTTTTGTTTTAATATAATAAGTTACTTGTACTTTTTCTTCTCCATTAACAAGCATACTAAGTTTATTGCCATCAATTATAAATGATTCTATTTTACCACTATAAGTATTATCATTTAAATCTAATTTTGTTTCATAAGTAATTATTTTAGTAAATATCAAAATATAAAGAAGAATAAATATTAAACTTAAAATAATAAATTTTTTAGACTGTAATAAAATCTTTAATTTTTTCGAAAGTGGCATCGCCTATTCCTTTTACGTTCAATAATTCTTCTATACTTTTAAAATTTCCTGAAGTATTTCGATAATCAATAATAGCTTGAGCTTTTACCTCACCAATTCCCGATAATTCGGTTAATTCGCTTTTACTTGCAGTATTAATATTGATGAGTGTACTTTCTTCTTCTTCCTCTTGATAAGTAGGTTCCTCTCCCGAGTTTTCTGATGTTTCTAAATTTGGATTATGCTCTGTGATTATCATGCTTTCTTGTTTTTCAATGCAATCATTAATGTTATAGCTTTTAGTATCACAAGTCGTTAATTTATCAGAAGCTTCTGTTTTATGATTTGACGCTTCTAAAGAAGGATCAATATTTTCTTCACTTTTAGACATTTCTTCTTCTGTATAAATATAAATCACCATTTCATCTTCAACTTTTTTGCTTAAATTAATCCCTTCTTGATAAGCATTTTCTTTAAATCCTCCAGCTAGAGTTATTATATCATTAATAATTGCCCCATTTTCAACTTCATAGACTCCAGGCGTTTTTACTGCTCCTTTAATATCTACATGAATAGTAACTGGTTGTGTTATTGCTTCTTCTTTTTCTTCTTCTTTTTCTTCTTTGCTTTCTTCTGATATGTTTGCCATAAAATCTACAGTCTTTTCACCACCATCTTCTAAAACTCTAAAAAGGCAATAACATGATATGCCAATACTAAGAATAATAAAAAAAGCAAATAATAGCTCTTTCCAGTATTTTTTTAAAAAAAGTAAGATATCTTCCATCACTTTCCTCCTTTCCGCCATTATTGTAGCAGAAGAAAAATGATTTTGCAAAACTCTAATTTAATAGTATTCTCTAATCAAATTGATATATTTCACTAACTAAACCGTAGATATTCTCTAATCAAATCGATGAATTTAGCATTTTTTCTTTTTTTTAAATAAAAATGCAAAAGTAAGTAAAATTATTAAAAAACATGCACTTGCTATAAGAGGAGCTATGTATATTTTGGGCTCTGTTAAATTTATTTCTAAAGTTTCAAAATTATTTTGAACATTTGATACTTCATTTTCCATAGGATATACTTCCAAATAGTAACTCATCATCTCATCTTCATGATAAACTGTAATAACTACTTCAGTGAATTGATCATTTATTTCATTATTAAATACAGATATATCACTTTCCTCATCTGCATCTAGCTTCAAATCCAAACATTTAGCTGCATTATTCATATTTACTGTATATCTAGTATTTAACGGGTCAAATTTTACGGATAATTCTCCATTTAATATTTCTAGATCTTTTAACATAGTTCTCACCCTAATTTTAGTGTAAACAAAAAAAGAAAGTTTATTCTTTCTTAAATTAATTTTAAAAGTATTTCATTCATTACATATAATTTATCTGGATTAATGAATATCGATCCATCTTTATAAATTAAATCTCCATTTTTAATGAGAGGTTTAATTGGAAAAATATTTTGCATATTTTCTTCAAACTTATCAAAGAATTTTTCTAAATTAACACCTTCTAATTTCCTTAATCCTAAGATCAATTCATTTTCCATATTATCTACTTTACTCATTAAAGATTTACTACTTGTAATATTTTCCTTTAAGTATTCCGTTAGGCTCTTTGTGTTTTCATAACGAATAGAGCCAACAAAACCACTAGCCCCACATCCAAAACCATAATATTCTTCATTATTCCAATAAGTTAAATTATGTTTTGATGAAAATCCCTTTTTAGCAAAATTACTTATTTCATAGTGTATATAACCCTTTTTCTTTAGCTTTTTACAAATCATATGATACAATTTAAAATCTCTTTCTTCTTCAATGGGCTTGATTTTATTTAAACCAACTAAAGTATTTTTTTCGATAATTAAACTATAAGCACTAATATGTTCGGGATTTAGTTTTAATATTTTTTTTATATCTTTCTTTAACATCCCGGTTGTTTCCCCTAAAATAGCATACATTAAATCAACATTGATATTTTTAAAGCCAATCTCTCTTAATAATTTAATTTTCTTTTTGGCATCTTTAAAATTAGCCTCTCTTTTCATAAATTCTAATTTCTTGGAATTGAAAGATTCAATGCCAATACTAATACGATTTACCCCATGTTCATACAAAAATCGAAATTTATTTTCCTCAATATCACTTAAATTACATTCGAAGGTAAACTCGATGGCGTTACTTTTATGAAATTTAGCTAGTATTTTAAACAATTGTTCTAATTCTTCTATAGAAAGACAACTAGGCGTGCCACCTCCTATATAAAGCGTTTCAATTTCTTCTCCTAAATAAGAATTATCAATCTCTTTTCCTAACATTGCTAAATACGGATTAATCCAATCATGATTATAAATAACTTTACAAAAATCACAATAAGAACAAATACTATTGCAAAAAGGAATATGAATATAAACTGATTTTATCTTTTCCATTAATTTATCTTCCCTCCTTCTTTAAATTGCTCCGACTATGTTCTTTTAATTTTAATAAAACTTCCTTTTTTATCTCATAATTAACTTCATCAAGCAAAAATAATCTGTTTGTTAAATCACGATAAATAGTCATCTGGGTAGAATGAAGAACTTGCGCTATTTGATCTACTGTTAAATCTTCTTCTAATAATAATGCAACTGCTTTTAATACTCTTTTTTTAGTTTCTTCATGATCACTAATCTTTTTTGATCTAAAATTTTCTAATTTATCTTTTATTTTTTTCTTTGTTTGCATATCATTCGTAAACTTAGATATTTTTAAAAGTTTATGTCTTAATGTAACATGAGAAAAGTCACAATATTCTTTTGCAAATGACCTTAAAGATAGATTACTAGCTAAGAAATGATTAGTAATAGTGATGATAGTTAAAGAATTAGCATCGTCAATAGTATACTTTTTCATTCGTCTCCCTCACTTAAAACAGCTAAAAATGCTTCTTTAGGTACTTCTACTGAACCAATCATCTTCATTCTCTTCTTGCCTTCTTTTTGCTTCTCTAATAGCTTTCTTTTCCGAGAAATATCTCCACCATAACATTTTGCTAAAACATTTTTACGCATAGCACTAATTGTTTCTCTAGCAATAACTTTGGAGCCTATACAAGCTTGGATAGGTAGTTCAAACATTTGCCTTGGAATTAATTCTTTTAATTTTTTTACTATTTTTCTTCCCCTATCATAAGCAAAATCTTTATGAACAATTAAACTTAAAGCATCAACTATTTCACCATTTAATAAAATATTCATTTTTACTAAATCTGATTCTTCATAACCAGTTATTTCATAATCAAAAGATGCATATCCTTTTGATAAACTCTTTAATTTATCAAAAAAATCATAGACAATCTCTGATAAGGGTATTTGATAATGAATATTTACACGAGAAGTATCAATATATTCTACACTTTTATATTTACCACGCTTGTTTTGACATAATTCCATAATTGGGCCAATATACTCACTAGGAACAATAATATTTGTATAAATAAAGGGTTCTTTAATCCAAGAAATACTTCCTCTATCAGGCATCTTATTTGGAGAATCTATTTTGATTAAATCTCCACTAGTTAACATCACTTCATAAATAACACTAGGACTTGTTGCAATAATATCAATTCCAAATTCTCTTTCTATTCTGGTCATTATTACATCCATATGAAGTAATCCTAAAAAACCTGTACGGAAGCCAAAGCCTAAAGCATCACTAGTTTCAGCTTCAAAACTTAAGGATGCATCATTTAATTTTAATTTATTTAAAGCTTCTTTTAAGTCTTCAAAGCGATTAGGCTCAACTGGAAAAAAACCTGAATAAACCATGGGCTTCATCGGCTTATATCCTTTAATCGGCTCGCTTGCCGGATCATCAAACAATGTAATTGTATCTCCTACTTGAACTTTTGTTATATCTTTAATACTAGCGCAAACATATCCTACTTCGCCAACTGTTAATTCTTCTAATTTAACCTCTTTAGGAGTAGATACGCCAAGTTCTACTATTTCAAAATCCGAATTACTTTGCATCAATTTAATATGATCTTTGAGGCGTAAAGTTCCATCTACAACTTTTACTAAAGCTATCACTCCCCGATAAGAATCATATCTACTATCGAATATTAAAGCTCTTGTTTTAGCGTTTGGCATAACTTTAGGGGCAGGAATTCTTTTGATAATTTCTTCAATTAGTTTTGGCACACCTTCACCAGTTTTACCACTGCATAAAACTATTTCACTTTCTGAAAAGCCAAACACTCTTTTTAATTCTTCCGTCACTCTAGGAATATCAGCATTCGGTAAATCGATTTTATTAATAACAGGAATAATTGTTAGATCTTGATTTAAAGCAAGATACAAATTTGCAATCGTTTGGGCTTCTATTCCCTGCGATGCATCAACTACTAACAAAGCTCCTTCACAAGCTGCTAAACTACGTGATACTTCATAAGAAAAGTCGACATGACCTGGGGTATCAATTAAATTTAAAATATATTCTTCCCCTTGATAAGAGGTGTGAAGTTTAACTGCATTTAATTTAATTGTTATTCCTCGTTCCCGTTCTAAATCCATACTATCTAATATTTGATCTTTCATTTCTCTAACATTTATCGCTCCAGTATACTCTAATATACGATCAGCAAGAGTACTTTTGCCATGATCAATATGAGCTATAATTGAAAAGTTACGTATGTTTTCTAATTTCATTTTCAACACCTATATTATTATAACTTAAAAAGGAAGAAGATTAAAGGCTTTTCTTTAATCACTCTAATTATCTGAAGAATTTTATTTGAATTTCCGTTTACAGTTTAAAACCTGAAATAAGTCTAGTATAATATAAATTGTGTTTCCTT
>CALVHI010000028.1 GCA_944327365.1 uncultured Bacilli bacterium | reverse complement strand
GATTCGACAATATATATCAAAACTTCCTATTTTATTTCTCATATATTTGATATATTTCTATTGTATAATACTCTTGAATAAAAATCAATAATATTTTCAATATTTCAGTCTTTTTTTCTATTCATAAAAAATAAATGCGATAATCTTCATATGAAAGAGAGTTTATTTATGAATTATGGCATAAAATTAAAAGATTTAAGAGACTTATACGAACTAACCCAAGAAGATATAGCAAGAATATTAAATGTTGCTAGAAGTACATATAATCAATATGAACAACAATATGATATTATCCCTATTAAACACTTAAATAATTTATGTAATCACTTTCAAGTATCTATTGATTATATATTTAATTTTACTAAATTAAAAAGATATAAAGATGAATTAGATAAAATAGATACAAAGATAAGTGGAGAAAGATTAAAAGCTTTAAGAAAAGAATATCATTTAACTCAAAATAAACTAGCTAAAAAATTAAATATAGCTAGTAGTATGATTAGTGAATATGAAAAAGGACACTTTCCTATTAGTACTGCTACTCTTTATTCACTTAGTAATAGCTTTAATATATCAAGTGATTATTTATTAGGTAAAACAAATAATATAAAAATTATTTCCAAAGAAAAAGAACTAGTAAACTAATTCTATTCTTTATCTAATAACCAATCAATAACATTTTTATGAATAATCCCATTTTGGGAATAAATAAGCTTATCTAATGATAAAACATACTTAGGATAATTATCTAAAATATTATTAAAAGCATTAAATTCTCTTTCCACAATCGTATCATCTGCTAAAAGATAAGCTACTTGTATATATATTTTCTCTTTAAATCTAGTTGCAATAAAATCTATTTCTCCCTTTTCTAAATTACCTACACTTACTTCATATCCCCTAGAAAGTAATTCATTAAAAACAATATTTTCTAAATATGCTCCTAACTGTGGTCTTTTAGAAGTACTCATAATTTGTCCAAATCCTAAATCTGTTAAATAATATTTATATTTTCCATTTAATATTCTTTTTCCTCGAACATCATATCTAGGTGCTTTACTAATAATCATAGCTTTTATCATATATTCTAAGTAATTATATAAAGTAACTTTAGATACTTCTCTCTCATCATGATTAAGAAAATAATTTGCTAAGCTTTCTGCTGAAAAATTTTGGGATGGAGTTGTAACAATATATTCTACAATACGATTAAACAAGTCTAAATCTTTAATATTAAATCTTGATATAATATCTTTTATTAAAATAGAATTATAAACATCTAATAAATAAGTTTTTACTTGTTCTTCCTCAGTAAAAACAAATCTTTGAGGAAGTCCTCCCCATGTCATATAATCATAAAAAGCTTCTTCTATCTCTTCTTTATTATTTAAGTTTTTTAATTCGCACACTTCTTTAAAAGTAAATGGATAAACATTAAAACTTACATATCTACCAGCAATATGTGTCGCAAGTTCTCCAGATAACAAGTCACTATTAGAACCAGTTAAAAAGATAGAAACATTCTTAGAAGCTTTTAGAGAATTGATAACTTTTTCCCAATGATTAACATTTTGTATTTCATCAAATAATAAATAATATTTATCATCATTTACTATCTTCTCAGTAATATACTTATGTAAATCCATATCATCTTTAATAAAACTATAGTCTTCATACTCAAAATTGATATAAATAATCTGTGACTCGAGAATTTTCTTCTTTTTTAATTCATCTATTATTTGTAACAAAATAACAGATTTACCACATCTTTTGACACCAATAATCACTTTTATTAAATCCACATCATAAAATGGTCTAATCTTTGATAAATATTTTTCACGTATAATCATAGCTAAACCTCCTACCAAGATAATTATAGCTTATAAATAATCTTTTGCTAATAATTTTGTACAGCAAGCTATTCATGAATCAATAAATCTTCATCTTCACTTTTAAGTTTATCTACTTCTACTTTATTAATAGAATCAAACCTTTTAGTAATCTTATCACTAGTAGTATTAAGTTCTTCTACACTTTTACTAACCGTACTGATATTACGAGCTAGTTTATCCCATCTCTCTTTATATCTTGCAAATTCTATAGAAAGCTTATTTAATTCATCATGAATAATTTTAGCATACTTATCTCTTTCCATATTCTTTAAAATCATCTCAATAACTGTAAGAGTACTCATAAGAGTAGTAGGACTAGTAATCCATACTTTCCTAGAATAAGCATAATTAAGGATATCAGAGTGATATGCATTAACTTCAGCAAATATTGCTTCTGCTGGTAAAAAAAGTATTGCTTCATTACTAGTTTCCCCAGGTATAATATATTTACTAGCTATAGCATCAATATGTTTCTTAAAATCAAGTTTAAACTGTCTTTCTGCCATAGCTCTTTCTTCTTTACTTAAAGACTTATTCGTCATTTTCTCATAATTTTCTAATGGAAATTTAGAATCAATAGCAATTGTTCCGAGTGGAGATGGTGCATAAAGTATAGCATCAGCAATAAAACCATTACTCATCTTATGTTGTAAATCATATATACCTGTATTTACACTTCCAAACGCATTTTCCAAAATAAATTGTAAATTAACTTCCCCAAATATCCCCCTACTTTTCTTATCAGTAAGTATACTTTGTAAAGAAATAATATCTTCTCCTAAACCATCTATTTTCTTTTGAGCTTCATCTATTTTAGATAATCTTTCTAATACATTTGCAAACGTTTTATTTGTTTTTTCTAAACTTTGATCTAATCTTTCTGTAACCCTATTATTTATTTCCAATAATTTTCTTTCTATTTTCTCATCAAGCGTATCAAAATCTTTTCTAATATCACTTGAAAACTGCACTTTAAACTCACCTATTTCTTTAACTAAAGAAACTTCAAGTTTACTCATTCTATCCATAACTTCTAAGCTATGATTTTTTCTAAGTAAAAGAATAAGTAAAAGAATAACAACCAAAACTAATAACCCAATAATAACATATTCCATAATATACCTCTATTCTATTCTAAGTTTTCTACTAACAATTTTACTAACAATATAAGCGATTAAAAGTAATATCCCCACTCTAACTAAATAGATAGGATTTTTAATACTTTCAATTAAACTAACTCCAACAAATCCCCAGAAATAAACCAAAAATGCTTTTCCTATTAAAAGAGAACCAATAAACTTCTTATAGCTCATACTAGATAAACCCGCTACAATATTAACTAAAAAAGCAGGTGTAAAAGGAATTGCTATAATAGTTGTAAGTTGTTCAAACTTCAAATTAGTAATCACATCTATCGTCTTCTTACTAACAAGCCCTTCTTGTTTTATTCTCTTAAATAGCCAAGTCTGAACTTTACATCGAAACAATAAAAAGGAAATAAAACATCCCAGACAAGTAAATATCCAAGAAATAATAAAACCTAAAATATTACCAAAAGCCAAAAAATTAAGAGTTATAAACACAAAAAGTGGCAAAACAGGAGCCATAGACTCAATCATAATAAAAAAGCATCCGACAATAGGCCCCCATACCCCTAAACTTTGTAAGGCAGTATCAATAAATGTATCAATTGCATCAAACATATGAATCACAATACTATTATAATACATTTTAACAAGAATTACACTCTAAATCATCTTAGAGTGTAAAGCTTATTTCAAACAAAATTAATTACTAAGCACAAAATAACACCAATACTTAAAGGTATTAACACACTTAATACCGTATAAAATTTACTTTTAGTTTCTTTATATATGGTAAGTAAAGTGGTAGAGCAAGGAAACCGATAAAGAAAAAGCGTAATAAAACATAAAGCTGTTTTAATTGTCCACCCATTACTAACTAATATATTTCTTAAAGCTTCTAAATTATCCATTTCAATTAAAGTATTTGTACTTAAATAACCCATTAACATAATAGGAACGACGATTTCATTAGCAGGAAATCCAAGTAGTAAAGCTAGCAAAATGACCCCATCAAGACCTAAAGCAAAACCAACAGGATCTAAAAATTGTACCAAATAAGCAAGAATAGATATCCCTTGAATTTGCGTATTAGCAATAACCCAAAGAATAATACCAGCGGGAATAGCAACACTTACAGCTCGCCCTAACACAAATAATGCTCTATTTTTTACACTATATATAATAGTATCAAGGATTTTAGGCATACGATATGGAGGTAATTCTAAAGTAAAATGAGATGGTTCTCCTTTTAATATTGTTTTAGAAAGAATAAAACTAACCAAAAAAGTAAGAAGTATTCCTAGGAAAAGAAATATCGTGATAATACCTGCACAAAATAAACTTCCATATTCTTGATTTAATCCAACAAAGAAAATCGTAATAATAGCTATCAAACTAGGAAACTTTCCATTACACGGCATAAAAACATTAGTAAGAGTAGCTATAATACGTTCTCGCTTAGAATCAATAATTCTTGCCCCAGTAACACCAACAGCATTGCAACCTATTCCCATGCACATCGTTAAAGCTTGCTTCCCACAAGCCTTACATTTACTAAAAGCTCTATCCATATTAAAAGCAATTCTAGGTAAAACCCCTAAATTTTCTAAAAAAGTAAACATAGGAAAAAAGATTAACATTGGGGGTAACATTACTGATACTACCCAATAAAGTGTTTTATATATACCATCTACAATTAGACTAACAAGAAAACTAGGAAAACTTAAAGATACCAAAAAATTAGTAATAGGACTCTCAAAAGATGCAAAAAAAGAAAATAAAAAACTAGATGGATAATTCGCCCCAATTATTGTCAAATAAAAACATAAAAATAAAAGAGCAAGCATAATAGGTATTCCCCATATTTTACTAGTTAAAAACCGATCTATCTTTCTTTCTAGAAAATCACTTTTAAAGCATTCTTTTACTACAACTCCATCTAATACTTCTTTTGTCTTTTTAGCTATTTTTAAAGCAACTTCTAAATGAACATCAATATAAATAGGATACTCTTTAAACATAATTCCTACCTCATTAAACTTCTTCATATAATAAGAATTATTTTCAAGTATTTTTAAAGCTATAAACCGTGAATTAAACCGCTTAGTTTTTATCTTTTTTATAATTTTATCTAAATAAGGATTTAACAAGCCATAATCTATTACTAAATAATCATGATCTATACTATTTTTAATAGCTAAAAGTAAATCCGTAAGCCCCTTTTTATTTTTAGCACTAGTAAAAATAACAGAACTATCTAATCTTTTTTCTAATAATTCCTTATCTATAGATATACCCTTTTTTACTGCTTCATCAATCAAATTCACACACACTAAAACATTTTTACATATTTCTTTTGTTTGTAAAACAAGTTTTATCCCCTTTTCTAAATTCGTCGCATCACAAACAACTACAGCCACATCAAAATCTTCAAAAACAATAAAATCTGTCGCTACCATTTCTTCTTTAGACTTACTATTTAAAGAATAAGTCCCCGGTAAATCATAAAAGCAATAACAAATATCTTGAAAAACGCACTCCCCATAACTAACACCAACCGTTTTACCAGACCAATTTCCAGTATGTTCATGATGATGAGTTAATTGATTATAGATTGTTGATTTTCCAACATTAGGAGTCCCAATTAAAGCAACTTTAATCTTCTTCATCTTGCACCTCTATATCTCTAGCATCACAATTTCTTAAAGCAATCAAACTATTTCTAACCATATAAGCTTTAGGATCTAAAAAAGGACTAACTAAAACACATTGAACCATTTCTCCTGGCAAAAAACCTAAATCATACAATCTTCTTTTCATCTTTCCCGAAACTTGTTTAATTACAGCAAAATGATTTAATTTAACTTGATCTAAACGCATAATAAAATAACTCCTTCATATAATATATTAGTTTCCTTAAACTAACAACTACTTTAATATATGAAAAAATAAGGATTTGGTTATATGAAAGATAATTTCTACACCCTAACAAGTTACATACATAATAAAAGCACAATTACTTATCCCATGGAAGATTACATCGAAATGATTTACCGTCACAAGAAAGATGCCATCACCATTACTAGTCTAAGTCAAAACTTAAACATCAAAAAATCATCTTGTAGCAAGATGATGAACAAACTAAAAAGTTTAAACTTAATAAACATTCAAAATAATCATATCACTTTAACAGAAGAAGGAATTAAAATAGGTTCATATCTTTATCATCGCCATCATATTCTTGAATTATTTTTAAAAGATTTAAACAAAGATAATTTTAAATTAGAACAGGTAGAAAAACTAGAGCATTTTATTGACGAAATAACATTAAGTAACATCGAAAAAAGATTATCTACCCCACCAGATAACGAATAAGCACAGGAGCTAAAATAATCAAGAGCATAATAGGAACAAAGAATAAAACACTAATAATACTTACTTTAGTTGGTAAAGTGTTGATATGGGCTTTTACATCAAGCATTTGTTTTTCTCTTAAAAAATCGATTTGATGATTTAAAGATTGAATAATATTATTCCCATAAATATTAGATTCAACCATATTTAGTATAGTATTATTAATCGCTTCACTAGGAATTCTTTTTTTCATATCACTTAAAGCTTCATTTAAACTCTTCCCAAGTTTAACTTCTACTAAAGTCTTTTTAAATTCACTAGACAACTCAGAATCAACAAAAGAAACTGTTAAACTAAGCGCATGTCCTAAACTTCTCCCACTCTCTAAAGTCAAAAGCATAATTTGGAAGAAAAACAAACCTTCCTTTTCTAATTTTTTACCTCTTTTTTTAATTGGATAATCCAACAAAACTTTCTCACTGACATAATAAAACAGTAAAGCTATAACAGGAGCTAAAATATAACCAATAGATGAAGTTAAAAGCAAAATAATAAATAATAGAAGAGAAATAAGTATTCTAAAATTTAAGATAGCTAAAGAATGATGATCTTCCCCTAAAAGTTTTAATTTAGCTTCAATTCGATTTATAGTTCTTTTGGGATAAATCTTTGTAAACACACTTTCTCTCATTGTCTAACCTCCAACATTTTCTTAATAAGATAGATATAGAAAACATAAAGAATAATAATAATAACTAAAATTATAATTCCTAAACCAGAAGATATAAGAGGAGTAAAATAACTTGGATTTAAAAAGAAAATAAGAAGAACAAAAACAAAAGGTAAAAAAACTAAAAAGCGAAAAACAAAACGACTAGAAGCAGTTAAACTATAAAGTTCTTGCTCTAAATTTTTCTTATCTAAAATTGTCTTTTCAAGTCTAGAAAAAACCTCAACAATATTCCCTCCCGTTCTATTTAAAAGCGTTAAAGAAGTAGCAATATATTTAGCATCTTCTAATTTTATTCTTTCATAAAAGCGATTAAAAACAACATCTAAGCTAAGCCCATAAGTAATATCTAAATAAATTTTTTCAAATTCATCTTTTATTGGTCCATCTAATTCTGTTTTAACCATCATAATTGCTTGCATGATATTTTTATCACTACTAAACGCATTATTCATAATAATAACCGCTTTTAATAAATCATCATTGACTCTTTTTCTTTTTCGATTAAACTGAATATGTAAATATAAATCAGGACCAAAGAAAACCAAAAGCAACATCAAAACTAAAACCATACCATCAAACTCATTATAATGAATAATAAGCGTAATAATACCTAAAATAAGAACGAATAGACTAAACAAAAATTTAATAGTAACATAATCAATTCCTGTCTTCTTATCTCGATAAGAAAACGGGATATATTTTTCATATCTTTCTCCATATTTTCTTAAAACTTGTGATTTTTTTAAGAATAAAGAACATTTTCTAACAACTATCCAAAAATAACATAACATTTGATCAAAGAAAGATACTTCTTGATCACGAAAAGAAGTTATAGCAAAACATGAAATTCTTTTTTCTAAACGAAGGCTTTTTGAAAGACGGAAAAGATAAATGATAACTGCAATAGGAATCAATATTAAAAAAATTTGTAAAATTCTAACTCCGTCCATAACTTTCACCTCCATTTAATTTTTTTTATAAAAAATATCGTCTAAATCATCAATTCCTCTAGCTTTAATCTTTTTATATACCTTAGGAATTCCATCAAATAAAATATATTCCCCATCAACTTCCCCTTGCTCCGTAAGTCCCTTTTGCCTAAAAGCAAATATTTCTTTTAACTTAATTTCATCCCCCTTAAAATCTTCTAATTCAACAATACTAGTAATCTTTCTTCTTCCATCACTCATTCTCTCAATATTAACAATAAGATCAATAGCACTATTAATATATTCTCTAACAGCTTTAACCGGAATATCAAATCCCCCCATTAAAACCATTGTTTCTAATCTATTTAAAGCGTCCATAGCACTATTGGCATGTAATGTCGTTAAAGATCCATCATGACCAGTATTCATCGCTTGAAGCATATCAAACGCTTCATTTCCTCTAACTTCACCAACAATAATTCGATCAGGTCTCATTCGAAGCGAATTAATAACTAAATCACGAATCGTAATTTCTCCTTCACTATCATAATTCGTTGTTCTTGTTTCTAGCGAAATAACATGCGGTTGATTAAGCCTAAGTTCAGCTGCATCTTCAATTGTAATAATTCGTTCATTATCCTCTATAAAACCGGTTAAAATATTTAGAAGCGTCGTTTTACCAGAGCCAGTACCCCCACAAACAATAATATTAAGCTTTCCTCTAACAGCAGCATCTAAAAAACGTGCCATATAAGGGGTAAGTGAACCAATCCTAATTAACTCATCAATATTAGTCATATTCTCTTTAAATTTACGAATCGTAACTACTGGCCCCTTTACAGACAAAGGAGGAATAACAGCATTAATTCTTGAACCATCAAAAAGTCTTGAATCAACCATAGGATTTGTCGCATCAATTACTCTTCCTGTAGGTTCAATAAGTCTTTGAACAGTTCTAATAATATGTTCATCATTAATAAATGAAACACTTTCATCTTTAACTAATTGTCCATCAATTTCAATATAAATTTCATCAGGACTATTAATCATAATCTCCGTAATATTATCATCTTCAAGTAACTCTGATATTGGCCCATATCCATTAATTTCATTATCTATTAAATTAAATAAATGACTTCGCTCTAAATTTGATAAATCATACCCTTCAATTGTTTTATCAATATCATCATTAATCCATTCAGTTAAACTAACATTATTAGGCATTTCATTATCAATTAAATTCTCTATAATTTCTGTTCTAAGTTTATCTAATAGCTTTTTATCAGGAAATATATCATAATCATTTAAGATATCTTGTTTCTTTTGCTTAACTTGAACATCAAAAGCTTCTCTAAGCGTTTTCATTTTTCTCACCCTCTTTAAATAAATCAGTACAAATTCCCATCAAAGTTGTATAATCTTTGCTAAAAAAACTAGAAGCTTTAGAATCTAAAGTAATAATTTTCCCATTCATCACAAACTTATCAATATTTTTAATATAAAAATCTTTACTTAATACATAATCAATATTAGCTTTAATAATATTCTTAATATCATAAATTCCAAAATAATTCTTAAAAGGCGCTACACTTTCATTTAAAATTACTTTATAATTGTTAGCATTAACATCCTTAAATATAGAAATTAAACTGCGCATATTCTTAAGATCTAAAGGGTCATTTGTAACTAAAAATAAAATATTATCGACTAAATCTAACGTTAAAACATGAAAATCTGTTAAATCATGATTAGTATCTACCAATACAACATCATAATTAAAGATAGCTTTATCTAAAATAATTTCTACATATTTAGGATCCATTTTAAGCGCTTGTCTAGGATCTTTAGGGCTTGCTAAAACATCAATATATTCATCATATTTAGTAACATAATTTTTAAATTCTTGATACTGATTATTATTATAATCATAGACCAAGTGATAACTACTTTTCCCATTAGGAATATTTAAGGCCGTACTAATACCTCCACCTGATAAATCAAAATCAAGAATCAAAACTCTTTTTTTAAGCTCTTCAAAAACTCCAGCTAAATTGATAGTCGTAATCGTTTTCCCGACACCACCCTTTGCTGATGCTATAGCAATACTAATCCCTTTATGATTCATAATTATCATCCCTTTTTATTCAAAAATTTCCTTTTCTTCATTCCATATACCAACAAGATCCTCTTTTATTTGATATTCACGAATCCCAATCAATGCTCCAAAAATACTATCAATATAATAACTATTTTGAATATGAACCGTTTCTCCCTGAATTTCTATTTTTAAATTTTCTACTGGAACATCATTTTCTATAAACATCTGCTCCATTTCTTCTTTACCTGAAAACAGATCGCTATGTTCCATAATACTTTTGCAAATTTCTTTTAGTTCTACACTCTTACTAACAATAAGGGAAACATCAATTACAAAAGCACATAATCCAAGCATTAAAGGAATTAAGATAACAAATAAAATCAATGTTTGTCCATGCTGATTCATGTTTGAATACTCCTACTAACTAAAAGTGAATAAGGATTATCAAAGATAAGGTTTAATCCCGGTGTTACAATATCAATTTCTTTTGTTAAATGAAACTGCAATATATCTTCATCCTTCTTAACTTGAAGCAACGTATCACTTAAATCTAGATCACTAAGGATTTCATCAGTTGAAATACCTTTTTCATACATAGAAATTACATCATTCATTACCCCTTCTAACATTGTTCGATTATAAAGAATTTTTCCAAGATCAATAACACCCAAAACAAGTATCAAAAAAATAGGCAAAATAATAATAAATTCTACTAAAGCTTGACCCCTTTCATTCATCCTAGTCACTCCTCGTATAATACACTTTTATTTACTACTTTTTATAAGTAAAAATAGTTAAAACTCTCCAACCCTTAATGGCATTTACTCTTAAGATGCGTTATTTGTTTGTGTTTCTTCCTGGCAATATCCTTCTCCTGGCTTATCTCCTTTTACATACTCTTCATCTACTAAACTACAACTAGTTTTAGTAATAGCATCTTTTAAATATCCCCCAAAATAATTAACAAGTGCTATAGCAATAACACTAATAAGTGCAATAATGAGAATATATTCAACTAAAGCCTGACCATTCCGATTCATAACTTTCCACCCTTATCATAAATAATGATATAATAAATCATGAAAAAAGTCAATTTTATCTTGTTTATTTTTATCATAAATATTTAAAAATATGCTATAATTTAATAGGTGATTTCATGTATTTAACTACCAATAAAAAGAAATACCCCATTTTTATAGCGAATACTTTTTTTAAAAGATTAATAGGCTTAATGGGCAAACAAAAAATTGATTATGGTATGCTTTTCCCTAAGTGTAATTCTATTCATACCTTTTTCATGAAAGAAAGCATTGATGTTATTGGTTTAGACGAAAATAACGAAGTAATTTATAAATATGAAAACTTACCGAAAAATAAAATTATAAAAATTAATTATGATCATAAAAAAACTAGCATTATAGAATTACCTAAATATGCTAGTTCAAAAATAAAAGTAGGAACAATTCTAATCTTAAATAAAGAATAGTTCTTTTTTATTCTTTAAATTCAAATATATAATCACAAATTTGTACTTCATCCCCAGGTTTAGCCCCAAGACGTTCTAATTCCTCATCAACACCCATCCCCTTTAATTTTCTTGCAAACCGAATAATCGCTTCATCCTCATCAAAACGAGTCATTTTAAATAATTTTTCTAATAAATCGCCTTCTAAAACCCAAACATCTCCTACTTTAGTAATCTTAAAAGGTTTCTCATTATGAAACTTATAAGTAACATGACTAAAATCTTCTTCTAAAGGATCTTCTTTAATTGTATCAAGAGTATCAGCGATCAAATTCATTAATTGATCAAAACCAGTATTCGTTACACTGCTTATAGGAACAATCACTTTATCGGGATAAGTCTTTTTAAATTCATCTAAATTCTTAAAAGCATTCTCTAAATCCATTTTATTAGCAACAATAATTTCTTTTTTTAAAGCTAGTTTTTCACTATAATCTTCTAATTCACGACGAATAATTTGATAGTCTTCGATTGGATTGCGATTTTCTTCTGCTCCCATATCTATCACATGAACGAGAATTTTTGTTCTCATCGCATGTCTTAAAAACTTATGACCAAGACCAACCCCATCTTTTGCTCCTTTAATTAATCCTGGTAAATCAGCCATAATAAAAGAACGACCATCACGAAGTTTTACAACACCCAAATTAGGGCTTAATGTCGTAAAATGATAGCTAGCAATTTTCGGAGTTGCCGCACTAACCATCGAAAGAATCGTTGATTTGCCAACACTCGGAAGACCTACTAAACCAACATCTGCGATCATTTTAAGTTCAACATGAAGAATTTTCTCTTCCCCAGGTTCACCAAGTTCACTAAACTTTGGAGCAGTATCATTTTGTGTTTTAAACGCAACATTACCTCTTCCACCACGACCTCCATGAGCAACTATCGCTTCATGAACATTACCAACTAAATCAGCGATCACTTGATTTGTATTAGCATCAACTATAGTTGTACCCTCCGGAACCTTTATGATAACATCTAAAGCATTAGCACCATTTCTATTAGATCCTTTACCATTTTCACCTTTTTTCCCCTTAATAATTTTCATATATCTTAAATCAACTAAAGTCTTTAATCCCTTATCTACTCGAAAAATAATACTAGCACCAGCTCCACCATTACCGCCATCAGGTCCACCCATAGGTACAAATTTCTCTCTTCGAAAAGAAGTACAACCATCTCCCCCTTTACCTGCGATAACTTTAATTGTTAATTCGTCTACAAACATACGCCTCACCTGTACATATCATATCATAAATAGCATAATATTACCACATAAAAAGGAGCCTAAGCTCCAACTACTTGATAAGGATCAGATGTTGTTCCACTTCCTGTTATTGTTACACCAGCATCCAGATTTAATACTGGGCGCACACCAAAGCTGCTATTCACGCTACCGCTGAAGTAGAGGTGGCCATTCAAAGCCACATAAAACACGAAAGCATCACTGTCGTAAAAGTAACACGGAGTCATGGTCCAGTATACACTGTTTGTATATAGGTAATAACTTGTATTATTTGATCCATTTACTCCTCCGGCATAAGCTACTTCATCCGCTGTGATGAGTCCGATTGGATACATTAAAGCATGATTCCCTTTACTGCTTTCTTGTGCAGTATACAAGTCATATGCTTCATCACTACATTCAAACGTTGGTGTTTTATTTGTGTCTAACCGATATCTTGCTCCATAATGAGTTGTTGTTCTTCCTGTTCCTCCTGTATCATTTGGTGCTCCATTATTTGTTGTTGTTGAGGTCCTATCTCCACAAAAGCCCGCTTCTTTACTAATATAATCTTCATATTCTCCAGCGATATGATCTCTATAAAAGTTATCTACTATTCCTTTAATTGTACTACTTGTTCCGGTTCCATGGACACTATTTAATGCATACATGTATCCTACATAGGCATTATTACTACATGAACTATTGAATGCGCTTGTCTGTAGTTGAGTTCCACTTCCGGTTGTACTAGTACTTGTTCCATTATAGATCATTCTTATTGATCCATCTTCATTAATTCTGATGATTCGCCAGTAATATCCAGCAAAAGATACCCAGTTTTCCGTTGT
>CALVHI010000027.1:0-12500 GCA_944327365.1 uncultured Bacilli bacterium | reverse complement strand
ATAAATTCGATAATATTTTTTTATTTCTCCTTTGGCAAATGGCCCTTTATTTTTTCTCTTCATCTCTATTAACGTTGAAAGTTCACTTTTAATAATTAATTGAATTTCTTTTGGATAATGCATCACTTTTTTATGATAATTATATTCATTGTAATCTAAAATCTTAAATCCACCATCTGGGAACACTCTTAAATCCAAATCATAATCAATATATTTTATAATCTTTCCATCTATAATATAAGGTGTTGCAATATTGCAATAATAAAACAAACCTATTTTTTTTAACTGTCCTATAATATTATACCAATGCTTTTTGTAAAAAAATAATATAGCTGGTTCTTTGGCATGATAACTTCTGCCATCTGCTTCTGTTAGTTTCGCTTTATTGTTCGCTACTACGACTTTTTCATCATCTATAGCAAGAACAATAGCTTCATCACACAGTTGGTGAAGTTTTCCATCGTGCTTATAACAGTGAATCTCTAATTTATCACCTACTTTTATCTTATCTTTTTCTTTCATCAATATTCCCGGCTTTCTAATCAATTTAATTATAACAAAAACAAGAAAAAATAACAAATCATAGTTTGTGGTTTGTTATTTTTGTAAAATATCAATTGCACAATTTAATTGATTATCTATTATCGTCACATTTCCTGATTCATCTATTTGCTGGTCATTTGCTATACTGTAATCTGGCTTTATGCCAATTTGATCAATGCATGTTCCGTTAGGAGTTAACCAATAGGCGGATGTGTACTTGACTGTTGATCCATCATCTAATTTCATTGTTTGCTGTACCTTTCCTTTGCCAAAAGATGTTTCACCAACAATTGTTGCTCCATAGCTTTCCTTTAGAGTGCTTGCTAATATTTCAGATGCAGAAGCAGTATTTTCGTTAATTAGTACTATAATCTCATAATCCTTGTGTTCTTTTGTTTCATCAATGTAATCTTTTACTTCATCTTGAACGTTTAAACTAAAGATCTTTTCCCCTTTTTCTAAAAATATACTCGCTACATCTGTTGTTGCCGTTAAATATCCTCCAGTATTATCTCTTAAATCTATAATTAAAGATGTCATTCCTTTACTTTCTAGTTCTTCTAAAGCGCTTTTTACTTGGGTAGCTAAAGTATTTGAAAAAGTTTGCAATGATAAATAACCTATTTTAGTATTATCTACCATATAATAATCAATGTTTGGAGCAATTAGAGTTTCATTTTTTAAGGTAACATTGATGGTTGTATTGTTTCTTTGGAGTTTTAAAGTAAATGAATCTGTACTTTCTTTAATTAAATTTACTACTTCATTTGCTGTCATATTGCTTACATCAGTTTCATTAAAACCTATGATAATATCTCCGGCCTGTATTCCTGCCCTTTTAGCTGGTGTATCCTTATAAACTTTAACAATGCTTTTGTCCGCATTATTTATTGATACCCCTATACCTGTATATTCTCCTGATAAAGATTCAAATAGTTCATTACTTTTTTCATCATCTAAATAAGTTGTATAATCATCGCCTAAGTAATCCATCATTCCAGCGATAGCTTGATCTAATAATGCACCAGTGTCAACATCTTCATAATAATCGGATAATATATTTGCGTATACACTTAAGAATTCATTTAAATCTTTATCATTTGATAAATCATTATATGTCATATCATAAGTTAGCTTGTTATTATTATAGACGATTACACCAGCAGTTAATGCTGAAATGATACTTGTTATCGTGACAATACCAATTACCCAAGCTAAACTAAATCCTCTTTCATTATTTACTTTATTCATGCGCTTCACCTTCTACTATAAAATGATATCACAAAATCAAAAAAATATAAAGAAAAAGATACTAATTTTGTGTATCTTCTTCGACTTCTATATAAGCGAGTTCGCTTGCAACTTCTTCTTCGTCTGTAAATGTTTCGTCAATAGCTCCATCTTTTACTTTGATTAAAGTTAAGTCTCCTACTTTTAAGTCAGAAATTTGCTCTATATCTAAATTAATATTTTCCGGATCATAAAATTTTTGATTGAACTCTTTATCTAGATCAGCAAAATAAATTTTTAAATGATTTTCATTTTGCTCATAGTTTGACATAAGCCCACTATAATAAACGGATCTTAAATTTTTGGTATTATAAATCATTACATAATATTCTTCTTCTGGTTTGATAAGCATTGAACCAATCATCGTAATACTGTAATTTATTGTTCCCGCTATAGGAGATTCTTCTTTCAATTCTTTATCAACAACAAATAATTTAGTAAAAAAGTAAATGCCAATTATTAATACTACAACAATAACTAAAATTCTAATAAACCGAATAACTTCCATTTGCTCTTCACTACGATATTTTTCTAATTTTATTTTTTTTACTTTACTCTTCTTGCTTGTTTTATCTTTAGCCATTTCCATCACCTAAATAAATTATAACAATAAAAATAAAAGAAAGCAAGTTTTTGCTTTACTATGCTTTCATTTTAACTGATGATTAATTAAAAAAGGAAGCTTGTTATTTGCTTCCTGATACTACTTTAGTATTTCCAAGTGATTCGGCAATAGTAATCATTTCTTCTGTAGACAATTCATTGCTAGTAAGATAGTATGAAATATTATCACTTGTCCAGTACATTGAATTAGCACTTTTCGCAGCTATAGTGTCACTTAACATAATTGGATCACCATAAACCGGGATAATTTCAAACTCACTGGCAACGTTTGCTACTTCCTCAATTAAAACAAAGTTTTTATCCCCGGCAAACGTTAGAATCATTCTGTTTCCTTCATCTGTATTTATTTCTTCACTGTTTGATAAATAGGTTTCGCTTGGGATATATAATGGGTAAATAATATCATCGAGAATATTGCTAGATTTAGTATCACAGCTTTCATTTTCAGTTTCATTATTTGGTGTACTTTCATTGGTTTTATTTTCTTCCTTTTTAGCATTCATATCAATTAAATCCTCTAGTCGGAAATCATCTTCACTTAATCCTGCCTTTAAATCAAGTGATGAGATGACAACCTTGATATTTACTATATCCTTATTATCATAGACTTCTACTTGTTCTAAATTCATGTCTTTATCAAAATAGATTTTTTGATAAGTTAGGCTAGAATTATTAGGATAATTTACGGTTGTTTTAATCACATAATTCTTTTCTTGCTCTTCTAATGAGGCATTTTCATCATTTTTTATGTCGTTTAAAAGTGAGGATAAAATGTAGGATTGACTACTGTTTGATGGCCATTCACTTTGAAATTTAAAGCTTTTATTTAGTGCTCTTGTAACAACGTAAACTCCATCTGTGTTTTTTAAAATGATTTGTTCGTGATTGTTGGTTTGATTTACTAATGTGACTTTATAATAATCATCTTGTAAATAATTTGCTTCTATACTATAAGTATACGTTTCTTCATTACTTAGTATTTCCATATTTCCTTTTAAAATATAAGACTTAGCATTTTCTACACTTTTTTCAAATTTAGAGATTAGATCTTCTTCGCTTTTCTTTCCACACCCTGTTATGAGTAACATAAAACTAATTGCCAATATTACAACTTTTTTCATTTAACACACCCTTCTCTAATTAAAATATATTGTTCTTTGATAAAATTATGAATTAAAATTAGAAAAGAAAATGTTAGTATTTTCCTCTAACTATAGTTTGGAGGCAACATATTGCTTTCATTTTTCATAAACGCTTTTAAAAGAGATGTAATAATAAATTATTTGTGTATAATTTTGCTAAATACACTCATAATAATAGCAAAGGGTGTGATTAAATGGAAACGCTACAAAAGATAGCACTAATTTTTACAATTATTGGAGCATTAAACTGGGGACTTATTGGATTTTTTGACTTCAACTTAGTTTCTAGTTTATTTCAAGACTCTAGTGTAATTACAAGAATTATCTATGGAATTGTAGGTATATGTGGAATTATTAATATCTTCTTATTATTTAGCCACATTGAAAAAGACCCTAAATAATTATAGGTCTAATTTCTTAAGTAAGTTTTTAGAATGGGCAACTTTTAAATAACCCATGTAACTTGCTTTTACTTGATTATAATTGGGTGCGTTAATCTTTTTCAACTTACGCATCTTTTTTTTGATTCTTCTTTTCGTTCCCGAATTAATTTTTATAATTAATCTTTTTTCTTTTAAAAGAAAATGATAACCAAGGAAGCCAAAACCATGTTTTAAATCGTAAATATTTGTCTTTTTATTAAGTTCTAATTTAAATTCTTTAAGTTTTTCCTCAATTTTTAATTTTAATTCTTTTAAATGTTCTTTATTGGGATCAAAAATGACAAAATCATCCATATAGCGAACATAATATTTACAGTATAATTTTTCTTTAATATAATGGTCTAAATCATTTAGAAAATAGATAGCCAAAAGTTGACTTGTCATATTTCCAATGGGTAACCCTTTTTTCTTCATATATAAAGGAATAGCTTTTAACTCTGCAATCTTCTTGTCTTTGTCTAAAATATTTAGTCCTTCTATTCTTTTTATTTCTTTATTTACCACTTTTTTTATCGATTCATTTACATAAGAATTGTCTGTGGAATCTATGATATTTTTCAATAATGAGTATACTTCAGGGTCTTTTATAAAACGACTTACTTTTTGAAGGATTAGTTCATGGTCAACGCTATAAAAATATTTTTTAATATCACATTTTAAAACATACACTTTATCGTTATTTAGTTTAAGTTTATTAATGTATTTTTTTACGTAACGTATTCCTTCTTTAGTTCCCATGTTTTTTCTTGTTGCAACATTTTGAGGAATTAAATGAGGAGTTATGCCTGGTTCTAAGCAATAGTGGCTTATTAAATGATTAACTATTTTATCACTCATAATTTCACTCATAATTATATGATATTTAGGCTCATGAACTAAAAATACATTGTAGCGACTATGCATGTATTTACGATTTTTCAATACATTCAAGATACTTATTATATTACTAGAATAAAATAGCTCAAACTTATGAAGCTTTCCTCTGTTTTGAGTTTTAGCACGAATAATCTTATACATTGCTATGATTTTATCTATGTCTACTAATTCTTCATATTTAACACTTGGCTTCATTTCGCACCAACCCATACGCTATTTTTCTTATTTCAACAATAAACATTAATGTTGATTCAAATTTTTTCTTGCTGATAATTCTCTTTTCAAAAGAAGTTGCCATATAAAAATCTAACATAGATAATTTTATAATTAAATCTTTTAAGTACTTTATTTTAATTAATGCTATAGGAAAAAATTAATTCGATTAATTCATACATGTTCTTTTCAATATTGTGTTTTAATACGACTTCTGATTTGGGATAGTTTATTAATTGCTTATTGATGTATGCTATGGTTTTTTTGGTATTATTTAAAAGAGCAAAATTAGAGTTCATCAACAAACTCCTTAATTAATTCGTAGTTTGCTTCTTCTTTTTTGATTTTTATTTCAATTTTATTCATTAAATTTTTTAACATATTATTTACTAATAAATTACTTTTTGCATCTCTTAAGATATTTTGATAAGCATTATCATTTTTTGATTCTAAAATATAAGCATAGTCATCATCAATTAGATTTACATTATTTCTGTTCAAAACGCTTTTGACTTTGGCTTTGGCATTTAGAGGAAATCCTATTTTGTTTTCTCTTCTTTGATAGCCAAATAAATAATTAAATATATAAGTATCATCGAGAAAAGTATAATAAAAGTTTCCAGATTTAATTATTACTACATGATCTTTGTACATCTCTTTAAATTTTAGATATTTATCAATCGTTTTCATAATATTCTTTTCTACTTATGTAGTTAAGATTATTACTGCTCATCATAACTAAGATAAATATTTTCTACAAAAATATGTTTATTTATCATACTTTTATATACTATAAATATATATTAGAAACCTTGTTTTGTCAATAGAATTTATTTACTATTAGTAAATTTTGGAGATTAACTTAATTATTTATCAACTATATTTAGAAGGTATTATTATCTTTTCTTGTTTCAGCAATTAATTTTAGAGCATCTTCTTGAGTCTTTGCAGTTACGATAAAGCAATTATTATGACAAAATTTTGCTGTTTTAACCCCACTTATTTCTTGGAGTTTTTCATCTCTTAATCCAGCCCAAGACTTTTTAAATGGTACTTTGGGAGTAAAGCCCTTATATTGGGTTGAAATTGTTTTGGCTGCATATCCTCCACGATTTGATGGATATACAACAAATTCAATATCTAGTCCCAATTTAAATATGGCATATTCATAAGGTATATATTCATCTAATATTAATACCTTATCTTGGATAGGCATTGTTTTAATCTTTTCTATAACATCATTTTTTATCACGGCATCTTTTAGGATAGCATCAAAAATTGTACTAGCAAAAGACACAGCTTTTAAAAAACAAGTATCTTCATCTTCGTTGCTATCTTTAGGGCGAAATTCATCAATTATACTGGACAGAGTATAGATGTTTATGGAAGCAGAGATATGATATTCACCATTATCAAAGGCATCTATTTGCTCAACTAATAATTCATCAAAAATTTTAAAAACTTCTTCTTCATTTTTTATTTTATTTTTTCTTAAATATTCTAACCCATATTCTTGCCATAATAGTCCAAAACTGCAATAATGAATTCCATTGGGACGTTTTTTATCATATAAAGGACCGTGATGATCAAATTTTCCTAAACCAATGTCGTATGCAATTAACTTTTTATCGTCCTCATATTCTTTTAAGCGAATTAATGTAATATCCTTAAATAAGTGTTCCATAAATACTGTTGAAAAAACATCATCAGCATGAAAATTGCCTGCATGTGTTACAAACTTTGCTTCCCAAATATTTTTCACTAACTTAATCATTTAAATATTCCTCCTTGTTTTATTATATTGTACTTCTTTTTTTTAAGCAAGAAAAAAGTCTCTTGTGAGACTATCTGCTTTTATAGACTAATATTTGATCTGGTAAAAGATAAACAGTATTATTATATTTTAATAGGTTTTCTTCTTTGGTTTTGAAAGCTTGTGATACCCCTGATAAAGTATCTCCTTCTGCTGTAATGTAGTAGCTGTAGCCACTTTTGGGAATTAATAGTTCCTGATTAGGGTAGATATATTCATTATCTTTAATTCCATTTATGGCTGCTAGTAGTTTGGGATTGATGTTGTATTTTCTCGCTATTTCATATAAGTTATCCCCTTTTTCAATCGTATAGTAAGTAAAATAATTATTGTTTTCGTTCAAATTATCACTCCTCATCTACTAATAGAATATGTTTTGTTTGTAAATTGGTTAATCAACATAGATTGTATTCGTATTATTAAAATTCCATTCAAAATACTTAAGAAGTTTCGTTGAACCTGTTTGGGGACTAAAACTATAGAGAGTGTCTTTTTTTAGATAGAAGACCAAATTATCTTTTACTCTTATTATTTTTGTTACTTCTTCATCAATTTGCGTTGTTATCTTTTTGTCAGTATAATTTAATGTGAGAATATGATTGTTTAATTCATAATTAAAGTTCGTTTTTGCAGTGAATTGCTTGTTTTGATTTATTAAACTTTTTATGTTAACATCTTCCCATGTTCCTCTATTATATATTCGAGGTTTTATTTTTTCTGAAGAACCATTTTTGGCATTTAATTCTATCATTACTTCTTCATTATTGTCTATAATATAAAGTTTATTTTTAACATAACCAATAAAATAAGAATTAAAATATATTTCAAAATCTAAAGCAAGATCTTTTACCGCACCATCTTTTAGAGAAAGACGAATTATTTTATCATAGGTATATTCAGAATCATAATTAGCAATTAATAAATAGTCTTTTGTATAACCTACTAGAGGAGCGTTATATTCTTCTTTATCAAATAATTTAATTTCTTTTTGGGTATCTTGATTGATAAAATAAAAACCATTATAATTCCATATTAGATAAGTAAAATCGCGATTATAAATATTAATTTCTTGATAAGTATCCTTTAATTCTTTTTCTTCTTTTAAATACTCATCAGGTATTTTAGATAGTAAAGAAGGTTTTACTTTTTTATAATATATGATTTTTTCATCTTGATAACAAAGAGGTATTATATCTAATTCTTTTGATGGAATCAAACAAAAGTCAGACTCATCTTTTACTATTTCTACTTTGTTTATTAATTTTCTTTTAGGCTTATAATCACTTTCATATAAATAATCAAAAGTAATATTATTGTATGTTAAAGTAAAATAATAAGCTTTTTTATCTTTGTTATATTCTTCTGTTATATGAATATCAAAAATATCATATTCTTCTTTATAATTTACATCACGGAAAAGAAAGAGAAGAAAGACAATAAATAAGAGAAGTATCGTTATTTGAAATATTCTTATTTTCTTCATGAATATCCTTAATCATTCAAAGATTGACCATATTTTTTCTTTTCTTCCATCATAAACTCTGTTATTTCTGTTTCTATTTCCCTTAAAGAATCTTTGGCTAAGTTAGTAATAACGACTTCTTCTTTTACCGTATCAATCGTAATTTTCCCCCATATTAATCCCGAATAAACTTGCATATCATTATATAGATCCGGAGTAATGCTACTTAGAAAATAACCCCATACAACTCTCTTTTGACCAATTAAAACACGTTTGTTCGTTATAGCAATTACTGCAGTTGATGAAACATCATACCATTTATCATTTTTTTGACCAGCAAAGGCATAACGAATAGTTTCGCCCGGATTTAAATGCTCTTCTATGACCGCGCTATGTTTTTTTAGACGCCACCAAGTTACTCCTCCTGGAAACTTCTTTTTATATAATCTTACATGATCGTAGACTTGTCCCATTTTTATCACCACACTTTTATTTTATAATAAAATTGCTTACTTGACAAGGTTTATTTGCAAAAGAAAAAAGCACCAAAGTGCTTAATCTATATTTATAACTTTTTTAGAGACATTTTCATCTTTTTTAGGTGCTGTTACTTTTAAGGTTCCATCTTTAAATTCTGCTTTAATATTTTCTTCTTCAATATCTCCAAGATAGAAAGAACGAGATACTTTGCCATAAAATCTTTCACGTCTAATATATTTCTTATCATCTTTTTCTTCCTTGTTTGTATTTTTTTCAGCACTTATTGTAAGAGTTCCTTTGTTAAATTCAATGTTGATATCATCTTTAGTAAAGCCAGGCATATCTAACTCTAAGTTATAGCTTCCATCTGCCTCATAAATATCACATCTCATTTTTGGCGTCTCACTTTCTAAAAAACTATCAAACATGTCATCTAAAAACATTTTTCTTGGTAACATCATAACCATCTTCCTTTCACAAGTATCATCTTACCACTTTTATTAGCACTTGTCAAGTATAAGTGCTAACTATTTTTAATATATGCAAATTTTAGTAAAATAAAACATATGAATTAACTTGTTTAATGCTACTTGATTATTAGTTGGATATAAATGTTAAATGTACTAGTTCCGTGTACTTTCCTAGAAAAAAAGTAGATTTCTCTACTTCTTAAATAAGGCTAAAATTTCTTTAGCTTTGGTATAAAGCATAATTGCTGAACATATTTGAAGAATACTTGCTAAAATAATAAATATTCCTGCGGCTTCAACAAAATACATTGATGCCATTGGATTAATCATAATAAATACCCCAAATATTAAGAGAATAATCGCAATAGTCAACATTAATGCCCATCCATCATACTTTGCTTTTTTAAGTCTTATAGCGTCAATTGTTTGGTTGATTGCAATAATAATTAAGAAGAGTCCTAGAGCAAATGTTATGATTTTCGTAATTTCAAAAGGATTTAGAATAGTAAATATTCCTAAAATAATAGCAAGTATTCCCCATAAAATATTAAGAGAAAATAGAGGATATTCTTCTTTTATTAAATATTCATCGATCGCAAATATTCCAAAAATAATAAAATATATCCCTAATAATACTACTGCTAATTCAGAAGTGATGCGAGGATTTAAATATATAATAAGTCCAAATATTAAAAATATTACATTTAATACAATGCTTGCTATTAATCCTTTACTAAAGCTTAGTTTTATTTTGTCTAATAGTGTTTTTTCTTTTTTCTTTGCCATATCATTCCTCCTACTTATAATTATACTATATTTTTTTTACTAGTCAACCAAAAACATGGACATTATTGATGGCTTGTGCTATAATATTTATCATTTCTAAAGGGGGAATTTTGATGCATTTGAAAGAGCTTTCTATCGTTCAGTTTGATTCTTTTGCTAAAAATTTTGCTATAGGTAGTTATTATCAAAGTTCTAATTATGCTTTATTTATGGCAGAATGTGGATATGATTATGAATTTATTGGATTTGTTGATGAACTTGGTGTAATTAAAGCTGCTTCTTTGATTCTTATAAAAAAAATAGGCTTTTCATTTAAATATGGATATGCTCCAAAAGGTTTTTTGATTGATTATTTTGATTATGATTTATTAAAGAAATTTACGGAAGCTATTTTGGAACACTATAAAAAAAGACTTGTTTTTATTAAGATTAATCCGGAAATTGCTATTGGGGAAATTGATCTTTTTTCTAAGATTACTAATTATAATCAAAATATTATTGTTAGAGATTATTTAAAAGAATTGGGTTATCATAAGCTAAAAGATAATAAATATTTTGAAAGTTTATTTCCTAGATTTAATGGAATAATAAATTTAGAAGAATATTCTTTTCAAACTTTGAGTAAGAATACTAAAAATAAGATACGTAAAGGTATTAAAAAAGGTTTAGTTTTTCAGAAGGTTGATCGAGAATATTTAGATGTTTTATTTCAGTTTGTTAAAAGAAAAAAAGAAATTGATCGTTATTATTATAAAAATTATTATAATGTGTTTGATCGAAATGGTATGGCTGATTTATTTTTAGTGAAGATTGATTATGAACAGTATTTAATTAATAGTAAAAAATTATATGATGAAGAATATAATAGAAATCTGGAAATATCAAAAAAATTGATAGAAGACAGTAATGAGGATACTATTAAAAAGAAGATGAATTCTGATCGCGTCTTACTTTCCTATAAAAATGATATTGAAATTGCTACTAAGGGATTTCAAGAACATCAAAATACTTTTATTGCTGGAGCTTTTGTTATTCGATATCTTAATCGAGTTCATCTTGTTATAAGTGGATTTGACCAACAATATAAAGCTTTTGATCCTAATTATTTTTTACACTATCAAATATTAGAATATTATAAAAATCAATATAAATTTGTTGATTTGAATGGAATGACTGGAGATTTTACTAAACAAAATCCATATTATGGATTAAATGAATTTAAAATGGGATTTAAACCTCATCTTTATGAATTTATTGGTGAATTTGATTTAGTAGTTCAGGAACATCCTTATCATCATTTAATAAAAAAGGGATTATTAGCTAAAGAGTTTAATAAAAAAACGAAAGATTAATTATTTTTTTGCACCGATACAATGAAAGTAGGTACAAAAAAGAATGTGATCTACTTTTTCTTTCGTTTTTGTTTGTTATTCTCTTTTTTTTCTTTGCTTTTTTCTTTATTTATTGTTTTAATAATTGGTTCACGATAGTATTCTTTTGTTCCATTATTTTCCTTTAATAGTTTTCTTTTTATTTCTTCTTTGCGTTTCTTTTCTACTTGCTCTTTTTTGGGATCTTTTTTCTTTTTTTCACTCATATTTGTTGCTTTATCCTTAATAGAGTTTAATCTAGTTATTTTCATGATGTCTCTAGCTATAATAACTAAAGCAGGGATTAAGATAAAGAATAGCCATCCAATGCCTGAAGCTAAGAATTGTTGTATTCTTCCTAAACCTGGGATTCTTATAATTACTTTTCCAATAACATTTTCAGCCTTTGCACAGGTATCATCTTCAACTGGATTAGCATCTCCTTTAGTTACATAACAAATATTGCCTTCTTCATCTTCAGTTATGGCTTTAATTCGATGCGTAATTGTCATATTTGGTGTTAATAAACTTGAAGAACGAAAAGTAATAACATCCCCAACTTTTAAATCTTTATCATTATCTACACGCATGTTAATTACTGCATCAGCTACATTAATATTGGGGACCATTGAACCGGTAGCAATGGTATAGATAGAAAATTTAGGTTCATAACCCGTTCCTTTACTTATATAAATTTTGTTTGCTATGTAATAATATAAAAGAAATACCGCTGCGATTAAAAGAATTAAGAAAAGAACCCATGATAAAACTTTAAAAATAATATGAATTATTTTTTTCCATGAGACTTTCGTATTCATCTGGGCCCTCCTATTCTATTATATATTATAGCTTATTCATTTCCAAATTACAAGATTATTAAGAAAAAATTCTATCAATTTGATAGAATTTAAGGCTCTAGAATTTCTGGTGTGAAGTAAATTATATAACAAACCCAATTGGATCCTAAGAAAAACAAGCATTTTTACCT
>CALVHI010000026.1 GCA_944327365.1 uncultured Bacilli bacterium | reverse complement strand
AATATTCCTGGTGATTACTACGAATATGTACCAGAATTACTTTCCCTAATTGGTAAAAGTACCAAAAAAACTTATCGGATTGGCGATAAACTAAAAGTACGTGTAATAAGTGCTTCCAAAGAAACAGCCCAAATAGATTTTGAAATAGAAAGTGATAAATATGATAGAAATTAAAAATAAAAAAGCCTATTTTGATTATACCATTTTAGATAGTATAGAAGCAGGTATTTCTCTTGTTGGTACTGAGATAAAATCAATCCGAAAAGGAAGTGTTGATCTAAAAGATTCTTTTATCACGATTAAAAACAATGAAGCTTTTATTCTAAACATGTATATAGCCAAATATGAAGAAGGAAACATATTTAATCATGACGAACGACGAACAAGAAAACTACTACTTCACAAGAGTGAAATTAAAAAGTTAAAAGAAAAAGTAAGTACCGAAGGTCTTACTTTAATCCCTCTAAAACTTTATTTTAAAAAGAATTACGTCAAAGTTCTAGTTGGTTTATGTAAAGGTAAAAAATTATTTGATAAACGTGCCTCTATTAAAGAGCGAGATTTAAAAAGAGAAGCCAGATATTTCTAGCTTCTTTTATATTACTTAAAATACTCAATAAATAGTATAATTGCATTAATAACAAGTATAATACCTAATCCAATTAATACTAAATTAGAAAACATACTACATACACCAAAAATAATTAAAGCAATATTAACTAAAGTCGATAAATTCTTATAATTATTAAAACTAATTGATGTAAGAAGTCTACTTAATCCAATAAAGATAAATACAAAACCTATCGTATACTGAATAAATGCTTGCAAAAACCCACTTAAAATAATTAATAAAACGCCAATTATAATAGATACAATAGCAACACTTAAATTAATATTCTTATATCGTACTAACTCTTTATTTTGATAATATAAAACAAAAGACTTAATTCCATAAATAATAATTACAATCCCAATTACATAAAAAATAAACTCCATAACCTTATCATTTTTAAATATAAGAAGAAATCCTAATACTAAATAAATAATAGGTGTAATAATATTATTATCCACTCTCTTTACATCTTTATCATCTCTATTTGGTTTAATAATTTCTGCTTTCATAATCCACCTCTACAATATTATATAATGTTTAAAAAATTTAAGCAAGGAAAATTGCAACAAATATTAAGGTATGTTATAATTAAATAGAATAAGGAGGAAAATAAAATGCTAGCAAAAAAAGAGATTCTACAAATCTTAAAATCATATAATATATATTCTCAAAAATACGAACCAACCATATATGAAAATGAAAACACTGTAGGGATAGCTCTTGACTTAAAAGACTCTTTATTTGGCTATTTAACTCGTATATTTATTTTCCAAACAAAAACAGAACTTGATCAATTTTTAAAAGCATTCATTTGGTATAAAAGCAATCAAAAAAAGTATAATATCAAACTAACCCTAGATGATTACACCAAAAAAGATCCCCATATTATTTATAAATACAAAGATCAAGTACTAAAACTAGAAGATATGTTAAATATTGATGATTACATCAAAGAAAATAATTTAGCTCAAAAAAAAGAAGTAGAAAAGAAAATATATATAGAAAATATCAAAGAATTAACCAATTATTTAATAAAGAAAAAACAAGAAAAAGAAGATATTAAACAAACTAAAAACAAATTAAAACAAGAAGAAAACGATTTAAAATTTGCATTATTAAATGAATTAACCATTTATTATGGCCGGAAAAAAAATATAAGCAAAAAACAAATTTCAATTGATGCACCAAATCAATTAAATCCTAATTCTTTACTAGAAAAATTAAAAACACTTGAAAACAAAACAAACGATGAATTAAAACTAGAATTATCTACATTAATTAATCAAATTAAACAAGAAGAATTAGACGAAAAGAACTTAGTAAACATTTATTCTAATCAAATATACCAATATAATATTAGCATTTTAAACAAGCAAATAGATTTTGTAAAAAGCAAAATAAATGCCGAAAAGAACTTCAATTTAAAAGGAAGCAAACTTCATAATATTGATGAAGAGCTAAGATCTTTTTTAAAACCAGATATCGTACCTAAAAAAATAGATGAATTTATCAAAGAAAATAGAGAAATAATTGAAAAAAAATTTAAAATAGATAACTTAAAAGAAGCAAGCAAAATAATTACAGGGAAAAATATAAGCAATAACACACTAAGCCAACCAACAGAAAAAAACTTATTAAATGAATGGAATGAACTAACAGACAAAGTAAAAAGAAGTCTAATTCTCTATCATTCTATTTATAAGCCCATATGTAATGAAATTATAAATCATAATGACTATGAAGTAGACCATATTATAACTAAATTTTCATTAAATCAAGATTATCAAGAATTAGAAGAAATAGTTTACCATGAAAACAACAACCATTATTTATTGCATTATTTCAAAGATATAGATTTCAAAAATATTACTAGTTATCTTAATTCTATCATAAATATATGTCATGACTTAAAAACAGTAAACTTTTCTACTTCTTCTTTCCTAACTCTCTTTTCAAGCGATAATAAAGATCAATATAAACAATTATCAACTCTTCCACTAAAAAACTCTAAATATTTAGTAAGTATTAAAAATCAAATCATATATATCCCCGAAAAACTAGAAATAGATTATGAAAATAAAGAAATTTCCTGTTTGAAAGAAGATGCATATTATACAAAAGGATATATTATTGAAGAAATAGATACAATTAAATTGGCCAAATATAAAAAGAAAAATATAGAAAAAGATGGTATAATAATAACAACAGATTTAATATTAGAAGAAATTCTAACATTTAACAAAAGTCATATAGAAGGAGACAATTATGAATAAAGAAAAATTTTTAAAAGAACTAAAATATCAACTACGCTATTTAAACAAAGAAAGTATAGAAAAAGAACTAAAAAATTATGAAAATAAACCTGATTATAACTTAAAGCCGGAAGAAATTGCTAATCAAATATATATAAATAGAGGTCTAAATATCAAAGTAACAAAAAAAATATCTTTCTTAGATTCTATTTCAACAATTTTAAATGTTTTCAAAAACAAAAATAAAAAACAAATCATAGACATCATTTTATTCTTCATATACATCTTTATTTTAATCATACTAATCAAAATTCCCTTCATTTATCTAAGAGATATCATAAGTACTATATTTAATGTTTTAATAACTAATGATCTGTTATATACTTTATGGAATTTATTATTTGAATTATTATATGCTATAGTAGCCATTCTTATCTTTATTAAGCTGATTAAAAATAAAGCTAAAGACTATGAAAATATAAATTAAAAGGAGAAATGTTTATGAATAAAAAACTAAAAATATTTCTAATTATTCTTCTTATTCTTATTATATTAACAGTTATTATAATAACGACACTAAAATTATTAAAAAATGATGAACCAATCAAAGAAACATCTTTATATAGTGATAAAGCCGTTAATGTGATGAAACAAATAAATTTATATGATGAAATAAATAATAAAAACTATTCAAGAACAATAGAAGTATTATTAGAAGATAATAAGTTAGAAAAACTTTATTTAGAAGAGTATTATCAAATTGAATATACGAACATAAATAATTTTAGCACAACAATAAATAAACTTTTAGACAAAAAATATAACAGTGAAGAAATAAACTATATAATTAATAATAAAAAGGAATATTTAAACATAATATTAAATATGAACTATATAGATATATTAGCTTTTAAAGATATTCCAAATTTTAATATAAAGAATTTAGATAGATATTTAAACTATCAAGAAGAATATAAAGAATATGACTTAAAAACTGTTGTTACATATGTTAATATTGGCTTAGATAAAGAAGGATATTCAGAATATACAGAATATACGAAAAAAGAGGCTCAAAATGATATAACGATCCTTGTTAATAAATATCATAAATTACCTGATGATTATGTTCCAAGTGATTTAGTATCTCTTTCCTATAGTAGTAGTTATTATTTAAGAAAAGAAGCTGCTGAAGCTTTTGAAAAGTTAACAAATGCCGGAATATTAGACGGTGTAATATTTTATCCATTTAGCCCATATCGTTCTTATGATCTTCAAGATAGATTATATACTGGCTATGTAGCTCGAGATGGACAAAAAGCTGCTGATACATATTCTGCTAGACCAGGATTTTCCGAACATCAACTAGGTTTGGCTGTCGATGTAAGAAGTAGCACTTTACCCGATAATCTAACCCCAGAACATTATGAGTGGATGCTTAATAATTCTTATAAATATGGCTTTATTGTAAGATATCCCAAAGGATGTCAACATATAACCCAATTCATGGAAGAGCCATGGCATTTAAGATATTTAGGAGTTGAAGTAGCAACCAAAGTACATGATTCCGGATTAACTTATGATGAATACTATGATATATATATAAAAACTCAAGAATAAACCTCTTGAGTTATTTTATACCAAATATCACATAAAAGAAAAACTACATAAAACTTTTAGAAGCATCTGATTCAAGCTCTTGATTCATTCCCATCATATTTATAGCTCTATTCAAATATTCCTCTTGCATCACTGGTGTTAATTTAAGATTATTTGCAGTAATAACACCTGTTGCTGTTTTAACAATTCTCTTTGATTATATATTCCAAAATTAAAGCTTAATAAATTTACAAACAAATTGACAAAAATTTACAGAAAAAAACTATTCCAAAGAATAGTCTTAAACAAGTTCAAGTTTAACTTGTAGTGCATCATCACCATGGCGTTCATTAAGCTTAATAATTCTTGTATAACCACCATTTCTAGTTTCATAACGCTTAGCAAGTTCATTAAATACTTTATTAACAACATCACTGTCATTGTAAAGGAAAGCTAAAGCCTTTCTTCTACTAACTAAAGTACCTCTCTTACCATAAGTAATCATTTTATCAACAAATTTTCTAACCTCTTTAGCTCTAGCTTCAGTTGTAACAACAGAACCATTCATGAGTACATCACGAGTAATATTAGCAAGAACACTTCTTCTATGTCTAGTCTCTCTACTTAATTTTCTATATTGCATATTAATCCTCCTTAATCTCTAAATTTAAGTCCCATTTCAGCTACTTTATCTAAAACTTCTTTAAGTGACTTCTTACCTAGATTACGTATCTTAGTAACTTCAACTTCTCTTTTAGAAATAAGGTCTTGAACGGTATGAATACCAGCTCTTTTAAGACAGTTATAAGCTCTAACAGAGAACTCAATTTCTTCAATTGGTGTTTCCAAAGTTTTAGTAATTGTATCCACTTTCTTTTCTTGCATTAAACCAGTAATATCACTAATACTATTTAAATCAGCAATAATATTAAAGTGTTCAATTAAAATTCTAGCCGCAAGTGCCATAGCTTCCTCAGGCATCATAGATCCATCGGTATTAATTTCCATAGTTAGTTTATCATAATTTTCATTTTGTCCAACCCGAGTAGATTCTACTTCATATTTAACAAGTTCAATAGGAGAGTAATTTGAATCAATAGCAATTACTCCTACTTTATTATCTGCAAACAACTTTTTATTTTCCTTTGCATCAACATAACCCTTGCCATTAAAAACAGTAACTTCCATATCAATCTTACCACCCTGGGCTAAGTTACAAATAACTAAATCTGGGTTAATAACATCAACATCACTATTTTTCTCAAAATCACCTGCAGTAACAGGTCCTTCTGTATTTTTAAATAAATGTAGAGTTTTAACTTCTTCTGTATGATTTTTAACAACAACATTTTTAAGTGCTAAAACAATACTAGTTACGTCTTCAATAACACCATCAATCTTTTGGAATTCATGTAAAACCCCTTCAATTTTAACAGAAGTAATTGCACTTCCTGGTAAGCTTGATAGCATAACTCTTCTAAGTGCGTTCCCAATTGTTGTTCCAAATCCTCTTTCAAGTGGTTCTAATTCAAACTTTCCATAAAAATTATTTTCTTGATATTCACTAATCTTATATTCTGGCTTTTCAAAACTAATCATATTTTCTACCCTTTCTTTATTAACTAATTTCTTGGACGTTTTGGTGGACGACATCCATTATGTGGAACTGGAGTCTCATCCATAATTGAAGTGATTTCTAAACCTGCCACTTGTAAAGCACGAATAGCAGTCTCTCTACCTGAACCTAAGCCTTTAACTACAACATCAACTTTTTTAACGCCTTGTTCCATTGCTGATTTAGCAGCAGCATCAGCAGCAATACCAGCCGCAAAAGGAGTTTTCTTCTTACTTCCTTTATAACCAATAGTACCACTTGATGCCCAAGCTATAACACTACCATCTTTTTCTGTAATAGTAACAATTGTATTGTTATAAGTAGAATGAATATGAGCTACAGCTTCTGGAATATTCTTCTTAACTTTTCTTTTTCTTCTATTATATGCCATAATCTAACCTCCTACTTTCCTACTTTTTTCTTGTTAGCTACTACTTTACCTCTACCCTTACGAGTATGAGCATTTCTATTCGTTCTTTGTCCACGAACAGGAAGACCTTTTTTATGTCTTACCCCTTGGTAGCTATTAATTTCCATTTTATTCTTTATACTCATTTGAACGTTTCTTCTTAGATCACCTTCTACAACATGATTTTCAACTTCTTTACGCAAACGAGCAATTTCCGCGTCAGTTAAATCTTTAACTTTTGCCTCAGGATTAACTGAAGCATTTAAACAAATCGTTTTACCTAAGCTTTTACCAATACCATAAATAGCAGTTAATCCTATCCATATTTGTTTTTCACTAGGTAATTCAATATTTTTAATACGTGCCATAATTCCTCCTTAATTAACCTTGGGTTTGTTTGTGTTTTGGATTTTCACAAATAACCATAACTTTACCTTTTCTTCTAATAATTTTACATTTTTTGCAAATTTTCTTTACTGATGGTCTAACTTTCATAATTTACCTCCATTATCTTTTATTCCATGTTATACGCCCACGTGTTAAATCATAAGGCGAGAGTTCAACTGTTACTGTGTCACCTGGTAGAATACGAATCATATTCACTCGCATTTTACCAGAAACGTAGGCTGTTACAGTAAATCCATTTTGAAGTAAAACTAAGTAATCACTTCCCTTAAGAACTTCAACTACTTTCCCTTCTACTTCAATTTTCTCTTCTTTTGTTTTTTCACTAACATCATTTTTATAGTTTTTTTTCATTTAGTATTCTCTCCCGTTAATATTTCATATCCATCTTTAGTAACGACAACCGTATGTTCAAAGTGTGCACTTGGGGATCCATCATCCGTTGAAATCGTCCAATCATCATCATGAAGATATACATATCTCTCTCCAAGATTAAGCATTGGCTCCACTGCAAGCACCATTCCCGCACGTAAAGTAACACCCGTTCCCTTATTCCCATAATTAGGAACATCAGGATCTTCATGAATATTGGTCCCAACTCCATGTCCAACAAGCTCACGAACAACACTTAAACCATGAGTGTGAGCAAATTCTTCTATGGCTGCTCCAATATCTCCTATTTTAGCACCTTCATGTATTTTTTGCAAGCCAGCGTACAATGCAAGTTCCGTATTTTTAACTAAGGCTTTTACTTCCCGACTAGCTTCACCTACAACATAAGTTCTAGCCGCATCACTATGATACCCATGTATTTCTACCCCAATATCAATCGATACAACATCTTTATCTTTAATTCTTCTCTCACCTGGTATTCCATGTACTACTTCATCGTTAATTGATACGCAAATACTTGCTGGATACCCTTCATAGTTCAAAAAAGATGGTCTTGCATGATGATGAGTAATAAAATCATACGCAATTTTATCTAAATCTTTAGTTCTTATCCCAGACTTAATATGTTTCTTAACTTCTTCATGAGTTAAATAATTAAGTCTACCAGCTTCTCTCATTAAGCCAATTTCTCTTTCACTTTTAATGCTAATCATTTTATTCCTCATTTTCTCTTTTTAAAGATCTATTATTAATAATTGCATCTATATTTTGATAAACCATATTAATTTCTTCTGTAGCATCCACTGTAACTAATAAACCACGATCTTGATAATACTTTATAATAGGATTCGTATTAACTAAATAAGTCTGATAGCGTTCCCTAAAAGTTTCTTCAGTATCATCATTTCTTTTTTCCAAAAGAACATTACATTCATCACAAAGATTATCCAATTTTGGTTTTAATTCATCACAATAAATGTTATAGCTTCTTTTACACTTTGGACACACAACTCTTCCAAGTGCTCTTTTAATTGCCGTATCTAAATTAATATCTAAATATATAACAACATAATCAATTATTTTTAATAGAAATAACATCTGATCTAATTGATGAGCTTGCACTAAAGTTCTAGGAAACCCATCTAATATAAATGGTTTATGAATATCTTCCTTTAATAAAGCCTCTCTAACAAGACGAATAATGAGTTCATCACTTACAAACTTTCCAGCAGAAATAAGAGTATCAATTTCTTTACCAAGCTCACTACCCCGAGCTACTTCATTCCTAAGCATATCTCCAGTTGATAGATGCACATAACCATATTTTTTTACCAAATAATCACTAACTGTTCCTTTGCCCGCAGAAGGAGGAGCAATAAAAATAATATTCTTCATTATCTCAATCTCCTTTTACGTTCAGCATAACTTCTAGCAGTCAAACTAGACTCAATTTGACGATAAGCTTCTATGACAACCCCTACAACAATCAAAATACCAGTTCCACCTAAACTAACACTATAAGGTAGGCCTGTTAAATTGGAAATAAGTACAGGAAGTCCTGATAAAATTACCAAGAAAATAGCTCCAACTAAAGTAGTTTTTGATAAAACATTACTAATATATTTACTTGTATCAGCTCCTGGTCTTACCCCTGGAATATATCCACCATTTTTATTTAAGTTCTTACTCATTTCTTCTGGATTCATTATTAAAAATGTATAAAAATAAGCAAAAGCAAAAATTAAAATAATATAAAGTAAAAATCCTGTAGGAGATGTATACATAATATAATTATTAACAAAATTAATTGCATCTTCATTTCCTGTTAAAGTAACAATTGTCCCCGGTATAGTAGTAATTACGGAAGCAAATATAACAGGAATTACTCCTGCGCTATTAATCTTAACCGGAAGAAAAGATTGTTGTCCGCCATATGCGCTAGTCGTTCTATTAGAATACTGGATTGGAATTCTTCTCTCAGCAAGTTGAACCCATGTAATACCGACAATAATTAAGATAAAACAAAGGATATACAAAATAAATAAAGTAATACCTAACCCTGTTTCAAAACCGCCATGAATAAATGCATCATAAACCGTTGTAAATACATTAGGCATACTAATCAAAATACCTGCCATAATTAAAATCGATTGTCCATTCCCAATACCCTTTTTAGTAATTTGATCACCCATCCATAGTAAGAATGCCGTACCAGCAGTCATTACTAAACTAGTTTTAAGCATATCCATAACACTAGCGCCATCTAAATAGAAAACACTAATTGCATATGCTTGTATAAAGGCAATAATAATACCTAAATATCTAGTAATTTTATTTATTTTTTGTCGTCCTACATAACCTTGTTCTTTTAACTCTTTAAAATAAGGAATAATATCCATTTGTAATAATTGGGTAATAATACTTGCTGTAATATATGGACTGACACCTAAACCAAAGATAGAAAAGCTCTGTAGTCCCCCACCACTCATCAAGTTAAATATTTCTAAGAAACCTAACTCTTCATAAATGGTATTCGCCCAAGGAATAGTAATATTTATTCCCAGTGCAAAGAATCCTAAACAAAAAATTGTAAAATAAATTCTTTTTCTTAAATCTTTATTACTCTTACTAAATATTTTGGTAATTCCTTTAAACATCTAAATCACCTCAGCTTTACCGCCAGCATTTTCTATTTTAGTGACAGAAGCAGATGAAAATCTTTGTGCCTTAACAGTTAATTTCTTAGTAATTTCACCATTTGCTAAAACTTTAACACCATTAAGTTGTTTTTTAATGATTCCTCGCTCCTTTAAAACTTCTGGAGTTACAACATCACCATCTTGAAAGAATTTCTCCAAATCACTAACATTGATAGTTGCAAACTTTTCTTCAAAACGGGCGTTATTAAATCCTCTTTTAGGAATTCTTCTATAAATAGGAGTTTGGCCACCTTGGAACCAAGCACTAATACTTGCTCCACTTCTTGATTTTTGACCCTTTTGTCCACGCGTAGAAGTTTTACCCATTCCAGAACCTGGACCACGTCCAACTCTTTTCTTAGCCTTCGTCTCATTAGAGGCTGGTAATGATTCTAATTTCATATTATAACTCCTCCACTTTCTTACCACGTAAAGTTGCAACCTTAGCAGGACTCTTTTGTGATTTTAAAGCTTCTAGTGTTGCTTTAGCTACATTAATTTTTGTATTAGAACCAAGTGATTTAGAAACAATGTCTTTAACACCCGCTAGTTCTAGTACAGCACGAGCAGCACCACCAGCAATAATTCCTGTACCAACGCGTGCAGGTTTAACCATAACCATAGCTCTACCTACTTTACATGTTGCTTCATGTGGTATTGTTCTATTATCCATTAAAGATACTTTAACGACATTCTTATTAGCGGCTTGTAAAGCTTTCTTAATAGCTTCTGGTACTTCATTAGCTTTTCCAGTACCAATTCCCACTAAACCTCTGCGGTTACCAACAACTACTGTTGCTGAGAATCTAAAGTGTCTACCACCTTTAGTAACTTTTGTTACTCTACCAATAGAAATAACTTTTTCTTCTAATAAATTTTTCTTATTATCAATCTTTTTTGGCATAACTTTAATCCTCCACTCTAGAACTCTAAACCGTTTTCACGTGCAGCTTCTGCTAGGGCAGCAACACGTCCATGATATAGGTACCCACCTCTATCAAACACAACAGTTTTTATTTTTGCATCTTTACATTTTTTAGCAATATCAGCTCCAACTTGTTTTGCAGCCTCTATATTACCACCATTTTTAATTTTAAGTTGCTCAGTTGATGAACTAACTAAGGTTTTAGAAGCATCATCATCAATTACTTGAACATAAATTCCCTTATTTGAACGAAACACATTTAAACGTGGAACATCTTTAGTACCATGAATAACCTTACGTACTCTTTTATGTCTCCTAAGACGTGCAACATTACTATTTTCTTTCTTAATCATAATTTCCGACCTTTCTAACCTTATTTAGCAGCCTTTTTACCTTCTTTACGACGTACATATTCGCCTTTATAACGAATACCTTTACCTTTATAAGGCTCAGGTTTTCTAATCTTACGAATATTAGCCACAAATTCAGATACTTTTTGTTTATCAATTCCACTAATAGTAATTTCCGTATTACTTACTTGTTCAACTTTCATATCACTTGGAACTTCAACCACAACAGGATGAGAGAACCCAGCTGAAACATTAATTTTATTACCACTTACTTGGAAACGATATCCAACCCCAACTGCTTCTAAACTTTTACTAAACCCAGTACTTACTCCTTCAATCATATTAGCGATTAAAGAATTCATTGTACCAACATTAATATTAGCTTCTTTACTATCATTTTTTGTTTTTGTAACAATCTCTGTATCATTAATTTCTACATTAACTAGTTTATGAAGTTCTAAACTAAGAGTACCTTTAGCTCCCTTAACTGTTAACGTATTACCATCAATACTAGCCGTTACACCTGTAGGAAGCACAAGTTTACGATTACCAATTCTACTCATATGTTTTCCCTACCAAATATAGGCAAGTACTTCGCCTCCTAACTTTTGTTCTCTAGCTTCTTTATCCGTCATTAAACCTTTAGAAGTAGAAATAATTGCTATACCAAGACCATTAAGAACACGAGGAATTTCATCTGCCTTAGCATAAACTCTTAAACCCGACTTACTAATTCTTTTCAAACCAGTAATAACTCTTTCTTTTCTATCACCATATTTAAGTGTCAAAGTAAGTTTATCGCTAGTCAATGTCTTTTCATATGAATAATCAGCTATATAACCTTCATCTTTAAGAATTTTTGCAATACCTAAAGTCATTTTAGTTCCAATAACTTCTACTGTTTCATATTTCATTTGATTTGCATTACGAATTCTTGTAAGCATATCTGCTATTTTATCTTGAACCATCTAAAATTCCTCCTTTCCTACCAACTTGATTTCTTTACGCCTGGAATCTTACCTTCATTAGCAAGTTCTCTAAAACAAATACGGCAAATTCCAAATTTACGCATAACTCCGTGTGGTCTACCACATCTCTCACATCTTGTATAAGCGCGAACTTTATATTTAGGTGTTCTTTTATTTTTAACAATCATACTTTTCTTAGCCATAAATATTCCTCCTTAATTCTTAAAAGGCATACCAAATGCCTTTAATAAAGCATAAGCTTCTTCATTTGTATGAGCAGTAGTTACGAATACAATATCCATACCTCTTACTTTAACAACATTATCATACTCTATTTCTGGGAATATTAATTGTTCTTTAATACCCAAAGTATAATTACCTTTACCATCAAATGCAGTCTTAGAAACACCTCTAAAGTCTCTTACACGAGGAAGTGCCACACGAATTAATCTTTCCATAAATTCATACATTTTTTCTCCACGCAAAGTAACTTTAACGCCTATAGCTTGCCCTTCACGAAGTTTAAATCCTGCAATAGAATGTTTCGCTTTAGTTACAACTGCCTTTTGACCAGTAATAACCTCTAAATCTTTTAGGGCAGCTTCAATAAATTTATGATCGCTATGACCATCACCACAACCCATATTGATAACAATCTTATCTAGTTTTGGTACTTGCATAACACTTGAATATTTAAATTCGTCTTTTAAATCGCGAACGATTTTTTCATCATATAATTTTTTATAATTACTCATAAATATTCACCTACTTACTCTTGCTTTCTTTTTTTGATGTTTTGCGAGCTTCTTTAGCTTCAATTTTCTTAACATTTGATACATGAATAGGAGCTTCTATATCAAATATTCCACCTTTATCATTACCATTTCTTGGTTTAACATGTTTTTTTACAATATTAATTCCTTCAACAACAACCTTGTCATCATTCTTTAAAGTTTTAATAACTTTACCATTTTTACCTTTATCACGACCAGCGATAACTAATACTTCGTCGCCAACTTTAATTTTCATCATAAATAATTCCTCCTAAATAACTTCCTTAGCCAAAGACACAATTTTCATATAGTCTTTTTCTCTAAGTTCTCTAGCTACAGGTCCAAGAACTCTTGTACCTACTGGAGATTTATCATCTTTAATAATAACACAAGCATTGTCATCAAACTTAATATAACTGCCATCACTTCTTCTAACACCGTCTTTTGTTCTAACGATAACTGCTTTAACTACTTTACCTTTTTTAAGATTTCCATTAGGCATCGCTTTTTTTACAGTACCAACAACAACATCACCGATATTAGCATATTTCACTTTAGATCCACCAAGTACCCGGATAACAAGTAACTCACGAGCACCAGTATTATCTGCAACTTTTAATCTACTTTCTTGCTCTACCATAAGTACCTCCTATAGTATTACTGCCTTAGAAACGATTTCTACAAGTTCATATCTCTTTGTTTTAGAAAGTGGTCTTGTAGCTCTAATTCTAACAGTATCGCCAACTCCAGCTTGATTTTTTTCATCATGAGCAGTATATTTCTTTGAATATTTAACACGTTTCTTATAAAGGGGATGAGTCTTGTAAGTTTCAATTAAAACAGTGATAGTTTTATCATTTTTATTACTTACAACTCTACCAACTAATTCTTGTTTTCTATTTTCCATCTGTATTACCTCCGACTAATTCTCTTTCTTTTAAGATAGTCTTCATTCTCGCAACATCTTTTCTGAGTTCTTTAATTCTAGAAGGTTTATCTAAAGTACCTGTAGATTGTTTCATACGTAAACTAAATAGTTCTTTCTTAGACTCTAATATTTTACCCTCTAATTCTTTTGTAGAAAGTTCTCGTAAATCTTTAATTTTCATGAGATTCACCTTCCTTTTTTACAA
>CALVHI010000025.1 GCA_944327365.1 uncultured Bacilli bacterium | reverse complement strand
CCGGCTTCCCTGCTTGCTTCTTTATAATCAATACTTCCAATTTTAATGTTTGCTAAATAATAATATGGTGGATATTTTAAAATTTTCCGTATCTTCATTTCACTTTGATAAAAAGAGTTATAATCATGATTTTTTACTGCTTTAATCGTTTCATTATCAGGATTAAAAGTTTGAATGACTACTTTTCCAGGTGCTACACTTCTACCCGCTCTTCCGGCTACTTGGTCAAGTAAACTAAATGTTCGCTCGCTACTTCTAAAATCGGGAATATTTAAAGATGTATCCGCATTTATTACTCCTACTAACGTACATTTAGGAAAATCTAGGCCTTTACTAATCATTTGGGTACCAATCAAAATATTATACTCTTCCTTTTTAAAAGCTCTAATAATTTTATCATGAGCGCCCTTTTTACTAGTTGTATCCGCATCCATCCGAATAATTCTCGCATCAGGATATTTTTCTTTTATGATTTCTTCTAGTTTTTCTGTTCCCATACCCATATAATTAAGCCCTTTTTCATGACACTCAGGACATATGTCATCTTTTATTTTGGTATAGCCACAATAATGACATCTTAAAGTGTTGGATGTTTTATGATAAGTTAAAGATATCTCACAATGAGGACATTTATAAGTAAAACCACAATTACTACAAGTGATATATGTTGAAAATCCCCTTCGATTCAATAGTAATATAATTTGTTCGTGCTTTTCTAAACATTCTTTGATTTTTTTATCTAATAATTCACTAATCGCAAAATTTCTTTTTTTAAGTTCCTCTTTCATATCCACAATAAAAACTTCAGGAAGTGGCAAGTTATTCGCGCGATTCTTTAAAGTAATTAATTGATATACTCCCTTTTTTGCTCTCGCCATCGATTCTAATGATGGTGTTGCACTGCCAAGAATTAATGGACAATGATGATACTCACTTCTTTTTTCCGCAATATCTCTAGCATGATATCTTGGATTATTATCCTGTTTATAAGTATCACTATGTTCTTCATCCATTATAATCATACCAATATTTGTTAATGGTGCAAAAATAGCACTACGTGTTCCTATCACTATTTTAATTTCATTATCTAATATTTTTTTATATTCTTGATACTTTTCTTTCGCTGACAAACCACTGTGGAGTATCGCAACATCGCTACCAAAATTATCATAAAATATATTTACAATTTGTTCTGTTAAACTTATTTCTGGCACAAGTAGAAGAGCACTTCTATTTTGTTTTATTACTTCTTTAATTAAACTAATATAAACAAGAGTTTTTCCACTTCCAGTTATACCATATAATAAGAACGTTTCCGTCTTATTTAAAGAAGGTAAAATAGCATTAAAAGCATCTTTCTGTTCTGCATTTAACACTTTATTATCTATTAATGTTTCTTTTTTTACTACCTTTTTCTTTACTCTTTTTTCAATTTTTACTAAATCTATTTTTATTAATTCTCTTAGACTTGCTTGATTTACTTCTTGTTTATTGACTTCTTTATCTATTAATAATTTTTCTAAAAGAGTAGTTTTATTGCTTTTTCGGTGAGTATGAATAAAATCCTCAATCTCCCCTTTACTTTTGTTTAAAATAATATAATAATCATAATCATTATAATCTCTTGTTTGCATCTTTATTTTTAGAGCACTCGGGAGCATAGTTTGATAGGCAGTGATTAAGTTACATAGAGTAATTGTTTGCATATAACGACCTAATTCTAATAATTCTTTGTTTAATACTAAAAATTCATCTTCAATACTAGAAATTTCTTTTAATTCATACGAGCCGTCATAAGTATTAGTTATTCTTAGAACAATTCCATGAACAAGCCGATTATTAAATGGAACTAGAACTTTCATTCCTACTTTTAATTTTTCTTGTAAGTTTAAAGGTATTTTATAGGTAAATGCTTTATCCAGTGATTTCACAGGATATTCAACAATACAATATGCATACACGATTTTACCTCCCTTCTAAGTGTCTTTAATACTTTTATAACATATAATTACTAGGAAGTAAATAGTTTATTCAAAAACAAAAATAGGTTTTTCCGTTTAATCTTTAAATTTTTTGGATAATTTTATTTTTAATAATTCATCAAAGATAAACATTACCATTACAATCATTATACAGTATAAAAATTGTATCCAAGTAATATTAGTTAAATGAAAAATAGATTTTAAGGGAGTAACAAATAATAGTGTTGAAATAATCATTAATCCTAAAATGCTAATATTTAATTTAAAATTATTAAAAATATTTTTATTAATTACTGGTTTTTTGATATTTTTGCAAGAATAAGCAAAACATAATTCTAAAGCTATTAAACATAAGAATGCCGTAGTTTCCGCTATATCTGCACTATATAAATGAAGATTAACAAAATAAATAAATAAAATAGCAAAACTTTTTAAGCAAGAAGAAATTAATATCTTACTAATTAAAAATGGCGTAAAGAAAGAGCTATCTTTTTTTCGAGCTTTTTTTGACATAACATCTGAAGAGGCATCTTCAAAAGCTAGGGCTATCGCTGGTATAGAATCAGTGATTAGATTAATAAATAATAATTGAATAGGAAAAAAGATGGTATAACCGAATAATAGACCAACAAAAACTATAATAACTTCTGTAAGATTGCCAATTAAAAGATATGTAATTACATTGCGAATATTATCAAATATTCTTCTCCCTTCCTTTACTGCTGCAACAATAGTAGAAAAACTATCATCCACTAATATAATATCAGCAACACTCTTACTTACTTCTGTTCCTGTAATACCCATACCTATTCCTATATCACTTGCTTTAATTGCTGGAGCATCATTTACACCATCCCCAGTCATAGCCACAACTTTTCCTCTACGTTTCCAAGCATTTACTATCGAAAGTTTATTCATTGGACTTACTCTAGCATATACACTATATTTAAAAATATTTTGATATAATTCATCTTCTGTTAATTGATCTAATTCTTCACCAGTGATTGCTTCTTTATCATTTGTTAATATCCCAATATCTTTAGCAATTGCCACTGCCGTATTTAATGAATCTCCTGTAATCATAATCGGTCTTATATGAGCTTTTTTACACACTTTTATTGCTTGGGCAACATCACTTCTTGGTGGATCCATTACACCAATTAACCCTTGAAAAATCAAATCATTTTCTTCACCAAGCTCATTTTTAGCTAAGGGTTTATAAGCATAAGCTAATAATCTTAAAGCTTTTCCAGATTTATCTTTTTCTAATTTCTTTAACCTCTTAATTTCCTCTTTAGTTAATTTATTAATTTTTCCCTTTATTTCTATTTTTGTACACCTTTTTATAACAGAATCAAAACTTCCTTTAGTAAATATATATTCTCTTTTATTTATTTCACATATTACTGACATCATTTTTCGCTCTGAATCAAAGGGAATTTCTCTTTTCCTTGGATGGTTTTGTTTGATTATAAATGGGTCTTTAATATGTTGCAAATACTCCATAATTGCTACTTCCATTGGATCGCCAATTCGCTGTTCTTCGTTTATTTCTGTATCATTATTCAAAGCCATATGATAAAAAACAAATTTTCTTCCATCAATTCATCACTATTTATTACTTTATGATCAAAATAAATCTCTTTTAAAGTCATTTTATTTTGAGTAATCGTTCCCGTTTTATCCGTGCAAATAATTTCAGTATTTCCAAGCGTTTCAACACTAGACATTTTTCTAACAATTGCTTTTTTCTTGGCTAAAGAAGTCATTCCCAAAGATAAAATAATCGTAATGACGGCCGGAAGTCCTTCAGGAATAGCAGCTACAGCTAAAGATATTGCTAAAAGAAGAGCCTCTGTAATAGACATATTTTTAAAAATACTAACAATAAACATGATTAAAATTACAATGGATATGATAATTGTTAAAACTTTACTAATACCATTTATTCTTTTTTGTAAAGGAGTAAGTTCTGGTTTTTCTTCATCCAAACTCTTTGCTATAGCTCCTATCTCTGTATTCATCCCAGTTTGTGTAACAACATAAAGCCCTTTACCATAGACAACATTTGTACCAGCATATACCATATTTTTTCTTTCACTTAATATAGTTTCTTTTTCAATTACTTTAGCATCCTTGATTACAGCATCAGACTCACCAGTTAATGAAGATTCATCTATTTTTAATATATTTGTATCAATTAATCTTCCATCTGCAGAAATACGATCTCCAGCTTCTAATAAAACAATATCCCCCTTAACTATTTTCTTGCTATCAACATATTTTATTAATTTATTTCTTCGCACTTTCACTTTTGTACTTTGCATTTTCTTTAAAGCTTCTATTGCTTTATCGGCTTTTCTTTCTTCTAAATAACCCAATAGTGCATTAATAAAAACAATTAATAAAATTATTATACTATCAAGATATGATTCACGATTAAAATAAGCTACAACAAAAGAAATAATCGCTGCAACAAAAAGAATTAGAATCATCAGATTTTTAAATTGACTTAAAAATTTAAGCAAATTTGATTCTTTCTTTGACCTTTTAATTTATTTTCTCCGTCTTTCGATAATCTTTTTAACGCCTCTTTTTCAGTTAACCCATTAAGACTACTATCTACTTTTTTTAATATTTCTTCTTCATTTAAGTTATAATCGTGCATTATATCACCCTAATATAAATTATCTAATCCCATTTTTTTCGTTGTTCCACCTTCAATGTCATAGCAATCATTAATGATTAGAAATGCATTTTTATCTAATTCTAAAATAATTTCTTTAAACATAGTATAATCTCGGTTAGATACAATGCAAAGTAACATATCTTGCTTCTTATTCGAATATCCCCCTTCTGCTTTAATTCTTGTAACGCCAATTTTTAAATCATGAATAATGACCTGTTCAATTTCATCTAACCTACTACTATTAATTATAAACATTTTACTCTCAGAAATACCAATTACAATCTTATCTACAATAATACTTGATACATAAAGAATAATAATACCATAAACAACTTTTGGAATTCCAAAGACAATTCCTCCAAATAAAATAATAAAAATATTACTTAAAACAGATGCTTGACCCTCTGGCATATGCATATACTTACATACAATTTGCATGATTATATCACTACCACCCGTTGTATACTCCATTTTATAGACTATGCCATAAGCTATACCATATAAAATACTTGTAAAGGCAACCGTAGTGATTATATCTTCAAACGCAAACTTTGGAGCAAGCATTTGCCCAAGAGGCGCTGTTAAAGTAATCATAACCGGATATAATATACTTCCAAAAATACTTTTCAAGGTTTTATCTTTACCTAAAAAAATAAAGCTAATTCCTATCAAAATAATTGCAGTAACATAAATAAAGATTTGATCATTCCATCCAAATAAATCATTAAAAATAATAGCTAAACTACTTGTTCCACCAACAATTAACTCATTAGGCTTTAAAAATAAATTATAGTTTAAACCAAGTAAAAATGTTCCTAAAATCATTAAAATAAGTCTCGGTGTTCTATTTTTATTTATTACTTTTTTTAAAATCTTTGGTATGTCCATATTATCCCTATCTTTCTATTAAAATCATAATAGTTATTTACAAAAAAGTCAACATAAAAAAATCACCTTTACATATAATAGAGTGAGGTGACAAGATGAACGGAAATTTTTTTGGCAATCCTACTTTTCCATCTAATAATACTAGTAATAATACTAATATGACAAGTCCTCCAGGTAATTATAGTTATATGGAAAGTCTGCCAATGGAACAAAGTTATATCGAAAATATTTTAAGGCTTAATAAAGGAAAAAAAGTAACGGCTTATTTTTCTTATCCAGATTCTACCGAATGGCGTGACAAAGTTTATGATGGCATCATTGAAGAAGCAGGAAGAGATCACTTAATTATGAGTGATCCTAAAACAGGAAACTGGTATTTACTTCGAATGATTTATCTTGATTATGTCACTTTTGAAGAAAGAATTAATTATAGTCATGATTATTCAGAAAAAACGTTCTAATTAGAGCGTTTTTATTTTAAAAATAACTGTCAAAATACTTTTTTTCTTCACCTAATATAGTGGATTTCCCATGACCGGGATAGATTATGATATCATCTGAATATTTTTTCATTTCATCTAAATTTTTTTTCATCTCAAAAATACTAGAAGTTTCTAAGTCACATCTGCCAATCGTATGATAGAATAAGAAATCTCCTGTAAACATAATATTTTCTTCTTTAAAATAAAAAGTTATAGAATCACTCGCATGACCTGGAGTTTTGATTACTTCATAATTGAATGTTTTTCTTAAAAATTCATTATGTTTTACATGATAAAAAGCTTCTAATTCTTCTAAAGCCAAAACATGGTCCCAGTGATGATGAGTTACAAGTATTTCTTCAACCTCGCACTCTTTACAAGCTTCTTTAATTCTTTCTGCTTCATCACCAGGATCAATAATTATACATTTGCCATTTTTTTTTACTATATAACAATTCGTATATAAACGACCCACTACTAAATGTTTGATTTCCATTTTCTTCACCTGTAACCATAATAGCAAAAAGAATTTATTTTTTCAATATTTTTAAATTAATTCCATTAGCTACTTTAAAATTGAGAAAAAACTTGATATAATTTTTATGGTGAAGAATATGTTATGGTTATCTATTTTTTTAATTATTTTAATTATTGTTTGTTTGATCGGTATTTATTATGTAATTAATTTTAATAAGTTAAATGATTTAAAAACGAAAATACATGAAGCTGAAGTTATTATTGATGAGGCATTAAGAACAAAGTATGATACTTTAATACGTGTTAGTAATCATATTAGAACACATATGGATAATAATAAAAATTATTTTCGGGAATATGAGAAATTAAAGGATGCTAATATATCTAATTTTGATATGGATCGAAGATTAAATGAAGGATATACATTGCTTTTAAAAATGATTGATGATCTAAAGTTAAATGGGGACAAAGAAATAAATCAAGAATTAGAGCAAATTAAAAGATTAGATGAGAAGCTTACGGCAGCAAAAAATTATTATAATAAAAATACTAGTGAAGAAAATGCTATTGTAAGAAAATTTCCGACCAATATTATCGCTAAAATTCATGGTTTTAAAGTAAAATTATTCTTTGATGGCAAAGATATGGATGATGAAATAATAGACGACTTTAAAATGTAAGTCGTCTATTTTTCTACTTTCCAATCAATTTCTTTTAAGCCATTTTTTCTTAAAAATTCATTAGTTTTACTAAATGGTTTAGAGCCAAAGAATCCATAACGAGCGGAAAATGGTGATGGATGAGGACTCGTTAAGACTAAATGTTTAGGATTAGTGATATATTTAGCTTTTTCTTTAGCAAAATTCCCCCATAAAATAAATACGACTGGTTCTGCTTTTTCATTTAATAGTCTAATAATATAGTCGGTCAAACGTTCCCATCCAAGTTTTCGGTGACTAGCTGGCATATCTTTAATTACTGTTAAAATAGCATTGAGCATTAGAACTCCTTCTTTTGCCCAATTAGTTAAATCACCAGAATGAGCGGGAGGAATACCTAAATCATCTTGTAATTCTTTATAAATATTTTGTAGTGATGGAGGAATAGCAACACCTTTTTGAACCGAAAAAGAAAGTCCATGAGCTTCACCAACACCATGATATGGGTCTTGTCCAACGATAACTACTTTAGTGTCTTTGTAGCTAGTAAGTTTAAGAGCGAAAAAAATGTGATCTTTAGGTGGAAATACCGTATGATGGCGATATTCTTCTTCTACTACGTAATAAAATTTCTTAAATCCTGAACTATCCCAAATAATCTTTAGCTTTTCATCCCAATCATTTCCTATCATTTTTACTACCTCCATAAATTTATCATTATTTATGATAATTTTCATTATTATTTATTTTGCATGCACGATAAATTTGTTCTAAAAGTATTCCTCTAAATAAACCATGAGGAAAAGTAAATTTAGAAAATGATAGCTTATAATCACTTCTATTCTTTATCTTATTACTTAATCCTGTTGATGAACCAATAACAAAGGTAATCGTACTATGAGTAATAAAGGTCTCATCTATTAAGTGCGAAAAAGAAATACTATCCATTTCCTTTCCCTCTATTTCAAGTGTAATTACATAATCATTTTTACCAATATACTTTAAAATATTGTTTGCTTCACGCTCTAAGTCTTCTTCATCTTTTAGTTCAATTATCTCTAACTTATGATATTTATTAATTCTACTTGCATAATCACTTACTAAATCTACTAAATATTTTTCCTTTAATTTTCCTAAACAAATAATTTTTATCATACTTCTATCACTTCACTTGCTTCATTAGGTTTAGCACACTTAATATCTCGAAAAGCAATATGATAAGTATCAAAAATATGATTAATTTCATTTAAGGCTAACTCTTCGGTGTTATTTTTTTCAGATAAGTGCATTAAATATATCTTTTTGGTGTTAGCACCTATCAATTTAGCTAAATAAACACTACAAGCATTATTGGATAAATGTCCATAATCAGAACGAACTCTCATCTTTAACCAATCTGGATATGGTCCGTGTTGCAGGCGTTCTATATCATGATTACTTTCAAATAAATAAATTTCTTTATTCTGTAAGTATTTAAAATTCTTGTGATTGACATACCCTGTATCCGTTACATAAACAACAGAGTGCCCGTTTGATTCAAAAATGAAATTTCTGGAATCGGTGGCATCATGAGATGAATGGATACAATGCACTTGTAAATTATTAAGTATTACTTCATCTTCATAAATTAAAACATGTTCGTATTCATGAATGTCATCTAATTCTTTAAACATTTCATTAGATATGACAATGGTTGGATGATATTTTTTTAAAAATGTTTTTAAGGCTGATACGTGGTCATCATGTAAATGGCTTATAAATATATAATTAATATCTTCAGGTTTTACTCCTATACTTTCTAGTTTTTCGACAATATATTTCCGATTCTTTCCAATATCTATTAATATTTTAAATTTATCTGTTTCAATATAAGTGGAATTCCCCCCTGAACCACTAGCTAGAATGCAGACTTTCATCGATATAAATCAAGCGGATTTATATTGCTACCATTATAAGAAACTTCATAGTGTAAGTGAGCTCCTGTAGATGAACCACTGTTACCCATAGAACCAATTCTATCACCTCTAACTACACTTTGACCTACTCGAACTGAGACTGATTGATGTAAGTGTCCATATCTAGTAATATAACCATTTCCATGATCAATAACAATTTCATTACCCATTCCTCCTCCACAAGGATCGCCATAACCATTACCTTGAGAAGGACAGCCATTATAAACATAAGTAACTGTACCATCTGCTACTGCATAAATTGGAGAGCCAAGATTTCCGGCGCCAGAAATATCAATACCTTGATGCATCCGTCCCCAACGCCATCCTCGATAAGATGTAATAACATACCCTCGATTAGTAGGCCATGCCCATGCGCCATTTAAATTTACTGGATTATAAATTCCACTTATTCCTCCTGTTGAAGGACCAATTGTTGTTATTTCATCTTGTACTTCTTGTAAAGTTGCAATTAACTCTACTTCAGCCTCTTGAGATCGAACTCCATTAGTAACTGTATATGTTTCACGATATCTTTCAATTCCATTTTGTCCTGGAGTGGTTACTTCATTATAGCCAATCGGTTTGCTATTATCTCTTACTGTTTCACTTTCATAATAAACAATCTCATCTGAAATTTCATATAACTCATAAATAAATGTGATTTGTGGATCAATTAAAGTAACATTAATTCTATCTCCTACTCTTAATAATGCATTTTCAGATTTATACGTTGGATTCGCAATTAATAATTCATCGACATTTAATTGATTATCATCCGCTATGGTTTCTATCGTATCACCAAGTTTAACAGTATAATATTTAGTATCAGGTTTACTTCCAAACAATAAAAACTGGCTTAATTCAGCTTCATCTGTATATATTTTATCATTTACACTAATATAAGTTTCTTTAATTGTTATATCTTCCAAAAAATACATATCTTCTATTAAACGTCCTGTATCAACAATCTCTGATTGAACATTATTGATATAATCTTCATATTCATTCTCTTCTAAAAAAGCATTAACTACTCTTAAAGTGGCATTAATAAATACATCTTTGTCCAAAACATAAATAATATATTCATCATCTTCATTTTTAATTGTTATTTCATACCCTCTTAAAGTAAAATCGTCCGTTGCTTTTATTTTCTCGTAAATTTCATTGATATCATCAGATATATCCTGATAAGTTTTTGTAGCTACGATTTTTAAATCAGTGGGTGGATAGACATTTTCAACTTGGTATTCTTCTTTAATATTGCTTTGATTTTTATCAATTAAATCATATAAAGCATTTTCATCTTCTATCATTCCTATTGCTTCCCCATGCAAATATACTTGATATTTGGGATAAGCTGATATTAATATTTTATCTGTCAAATTACTTAAAACTAAAATAACACTAATAATCAAAGTAATCAAAACAGTATAAATTATTCCTTTCTTATTCATGATATTCTCCTTCATTTTCTGTATGTAAATAATTTTTAAAATTACTCATATTTAATTCAAAAAGTAAACGATATAAACCAGTTGATCCTTTCCTATGTTTAGCAATAATTACATCAACAGGAACAATATTTACTTTTTTCTCAGTTTTTGCTTCATAATAGTCTTTTCTGTTTAAAAATAAAACTAAATCAGCATCTTGTTCCAATGATCCAGATTCTCTTAAATCTACTAAAGCTGGCTCTTTATTTTCCCTTTTATCTACACTACGAGAAAGTTGGGCTAGCGCAATAACCGGAACATCTAGTTCTAGTGCCATTGTTTTTAAGCTACGGGAAATTTCTGATACTTCTACTTGTCTTGATTCGACACGGTTAGAACCAGTTGTAACTAACTGCAAATAGTCGATAACTACTAATCCAAGTCCGGTAGGCGTTGAAGCTAACCTGCGACATTTGGCTTTAATCTCAGGTGCTGTAATACTAGCATTATCTTCAATATAAATGTTGGTACTAGCTAATTTACTTAAAGCTTCATTATATCTTTTCCAATCGTTATGTTCTAGTTTACCGGTATTTAGTTTATAAGAATCAATCCCACCGACACTAGCAATCATTCGGTTAACTAGCATTTCTGCAGACATTTCTAAGTTAAATATAGCAATTGCTTTATCAGTTGAAAAAGCAGCATTAGTGGCAATATTTAGAGCAAAAGCAGTTTTACCCATACCAGGACGGGCAGCAAGAATAATAAGTTCTCCCCCGTGTAGACCAGCAGTTACCCGATCTAAATCATAGAATCCTGTTCTAATTCCTGTTATATCACTTTTATTTTTAGCAAGTTCTTCAAGTCGTTCTTGGGCTCTTCTTAATACTTCATGAATAGGTACAAATTCAGTTGATGTTCTTGCTTTTACAACATTTAAGATACTTCTTTCAGCATTATCAAGCATACTCGTGATATTTTCATCATTATACGCACTGGTTACTATATCTGTTGCGGTATTAATAACATTTCTTCTTATGGCAGCATCTTTTAATATTTTAATATAGTATTCAAGGTTAGCAGATGTTACAACGGAATCAATGACTTCTGTTAAATAATTTATGCCTCCTATTTCATTAAAAGCTTTTTTCTTGTCTAATTCAGCTTTTACTGTTGTTATATCAACGGGAATTCCCTCTTTATATAACCTAATAATTGCATTAAAAATAGTTCTATTTTTTTCATTATAAAACATATCCTCTTTTACTTCATCATTTATTTTTTCTAAAGCATCGCTATTTAAAAAAGCAACGCCAAGAACACTCATTTCTGCTTCTAAATCACAAGGCATAGCCCGTGTTGCCAATTTAATCACCTACTTTTGTAAATTTACTCTTAATTTAAATGTTACCCTTTTATGAAGTACAATGTCAATATTATGCACTCCCAAAGTATCTAAATCACCATCTAATTTAATACATTTTTTATCAATGGCATAACCCATTTCTTTTAATTTATCAGCGATTTGTTTGGTAGATACTTTACCAAATACTTTATCTTCCTTACCAACTTTTACTTTAAAAGAAATAGTTTTATCTTCTAATTCTTTTTTTATTTTATTTAAGCTTATTACTTTATCTTCTTCATCTTGGGCCTCTTGATTTAATCTTTTATCTAATACTTCTTTACTCCTTTTAGTTAAAGGTACTGCTAATTTATTTTTAATTAAATAATTATGTGCATATCCATCACTAACTTCAAGAATATCATCCTTTTTTCCTACTTTTCGTACATCTTCTAGTAAAATAATTTTCATGGATTCACCCTTTCTAACAAGTAATATTATATCAAAAAAAGACTACTATTAAAAGTAGTTTATTTTCTAGAAAAGAGAATCATAGCAATAAACCCTACAATTATAACACCAAATATACTATATACAATAATTGTTACGATAGGATTTGGTATATTAATTATATCTTCTAATGCTCGCGCTTCTACTTTTAAATCCTCATCACTAATCACCTTTTTTACAACATCTTCATAATCACCATTTTCAGCATAATCATTTGCTATTTTAAACAACTCTTCCCAATCTCCTGGTACATAACCTTTATTATATTCAGTTCCAATAACAAAAAACGGTGTTCCAAAATTTTTAGATGTATCAACTTCTAAGTATTCTGCAACTTCATTCATTAACAAAGCATTATCATTGTTCGCAGATACTTCATAAGTCACTATCTCTAAATTATCAGGAATCTTATCTAAATGCTCTTCAATATAATTTAAAGCCTGGGTACAATGCTGACAAGTATTACTTTCAAACATATAAAGAGTTATGGTTTCCTCATTGGCATATACATTTAATGGTAATATTAATAATACCATAACATTTAAAATTAATAATATTTTCTTCATGTTATCACATCCTCTTTAAAATTATAACAAACAATCTATTTTTCGTAAAGAATATATTTTTTAAAATTTGTACTATTTTTTTATACCTTCTCATATTTTTAATTAGAAAGATGAAAGATGGTGAAATTTTGGAAAAAAAAGAATTACTGGAATCGATAGCCAAAAAAGGAAACGGAAGTATCTATTTAGGTGTTGTAGGAGCGGTTCGGACTGGTAAATCTACTTTTATTAAGAGATTTATTGAAAATTTAGTTGTTCCAAACATCACTGATGAGTATGAAAAGAAACATTGTTTAGATGAAATACCTCAAAGTGCTGGGGGAAAAACTATTATGACAACAGAACCGAAATTCGTTCCATCGAATGGAGCAGAAATTCATGTTGATGAGTTTACAACTAATATTAAATTAGTTGATTGTGTAGGATTTGTGATACCGGGTGCCACTGGTTATGAAGATGAAGAAGGAAACCCTAGAATGGTTAAAACTCCTTGGTTTCCAGATTCCATTCCTTTTGTAGAAGCGGCAGAAATAGGCACAGAAAAAGTTATTAGAGATCATGCAACAATAGGAATTGTTATAACAACTGATGGCTCTTTTGGAGATATACCAAGAGCTAATTATATTGATGCAGAAACAAGAATTATTCATGAATTAAAAGAAATTGGTAAACCTTTTATTGTTATATTAAATAGTATTCATCCTACTAATACAGAAACTGTTCGAATAGCTAAAGAAATAGAAGAAGCTTATAATGTAGCAGTGATTCCAATTAGTGCTGAAGCTATGAATGAAATGGAAATTATGGAAATCCTTAAAAAAGCTTTATATGAGTTTCCTGTACTTGATATTGTAGTTAAAATCCCTGAATGGATAGATGCTTTACCAAAACATCATGAGATTAAAGAACACTTCTTAGAAAAAATCAAAGAAAGTGTGATTAGTGTTGAGAAAATTAAAGATATTGATTATATTTTAGATCACTTTTCTGATAGTGAGTATATAGCTAAATCCTATATTAGCGATCTTGATGCAGCAACAGGTACAGTTACAATTAACTTAGAAGTTAGAGATGAGCTCTATAATGAAGTTTTATCTAGTATTATGGGTAGTGCAGCAACAACAAAGGCTGGTTTAATTAGAATATTTGCTAATTATAAAGATTCCAAAGAAGAAACAGAATTAATAAGAGATGCTTTAAAAGTTGCTAGAAGCTCTGGATACGGTATTGTATATCCAACTATTAAAGACATGAAGCTAGAAACTCCGGAAATTGTAAAACAAGGTTCTAGGTATGGAGTAAAATTAAAAGCCACAGCTTCCTCTATCCACTTAATGAAAGTAGAAGTTCAATCTACATTTGAACCAATTATTGGAAGTGAAGCTCAAAGTAAAGAACTTATTAATTATTTAATGAAAGATTATGAGAAAGATCCTAATTCAATTTGGCAAAGCGAAATATTTGGTAGAAGCTTAGAAGCTATTGTTCAAGAAGGAATACAAGCAAAACTATCTATGATGCCAGATGCTACTCGTTATAAACTCTCGCAAACTGTTACAAAGATTGTAAATAAAGGCGCTAATAATTTGATAGCAATAGTACTTTAAAAAGAGACAAAAAGTCTCTTTTTAAGTGGTTACTACCTCATATGGATTAGAAGAAGTGCCAGATCCTGTTAATGCTACACTAGCATCCAGATTTAATACTGGACGCACACCCCACGTGCCATTCACGCCAGTGTAGTTGAAGCTGCCATCCGAATCCACATAGAACACGAGAGCAGTACTGCCACGAAAGCAATATGGAGACATAGTCCAGTATGTACTGTTTGTATAAAGGTAATAACTTGTATTATTTGCGCTTCCGTCACTTTGATAATATAAACCTCCGGCATAAACTACTTCATCCGCTGTGATGAGTCCGATTGGATACGTTAAAGCATGATTGCCTTTACTACTTTCTTGTGCAGTATACAAGTCATATGCTTCATCACTACATTCAAAGGTTGGTGTTTTATTTGTTATTAATCTGATATATGCACCATAATAAGTCGTTGTTGTTCCCGTTCCTCCTGAATTATTGAGTGTACTACTACTTGTACTTCTTGTCCTATCTCCACAGAATCCTGCTTCTTTACTAATATAATCTTCATATTCTCCAGCGATATGATCTTTATAGAAATTATCTACTATCTTCTTTATTCCGCTATCTGTTCCTGTTCCATGGACATTATTTAATGAGTACATGTATCCTACATAGGCGTTATCATAGTCCAAACCATTGAATGCGCTTCTCTGTAGTTGGGTTCCACTTCCGATAGTACTAGTACTTGTTCCATTATAGATCATTCTTATTGATCCATCTTCATTAATTCTGATGATTCGCCAGTAATATCCGGCAAAGGATACCAAGTTCTCCGTTGTGTTTCCCGCAAAGTAATAAGTTGTTCCATCACTTGTATCTTCTTGATAAATTATTCCATTTGTATTCGCTGTAAGTGTTGTACTAAAATCTGTTCTCTCTTGGATGTCTTTTCCAGCTAAGATTGTTTGACATGCTTCTCCGCAAAGATTATATTCATCAAAGTATAAATAACATTTCGTTCCCTTTTTCATTAAACCTAAAAAATTAACTTTCCCATCTTGATATT
>CALVHI010000024.1 GCA_944327365.1 uncultured Bacilli bacterium | reverse complement strand
TTATTAATATCAATAATAGTATATCCCATTTTATATATTCTCAAGATTATTTTATGATAATGATTTTAAATCTTGTCTTGTATAGTTCTTTTTTTTTTAATTTGTTTATGTTATAATTTTAGTAGTCAAAGAGGGTGAAGTTAATGCCAGTTAATCAAAATCAGAATAAAAATTCAAATTCTTATAATTATAATCCCAATCGCCCTCAAGCAGGTGCTAATCCTCCAACTGAAAGTCAAAGCAAAAATGTTGATCCTAAAAAAGTAGTCGCAACAGTAACTAAAAAAGCAACAGAATATTTTGTACCAGGTATCGGAGGGATCGCTTATGAAACTGTTAAAAAAGTACCAGGTATCGGAGGTGCGGTAGATAATACTACTGATGCTACAGATCAGATTCCAGGTGTAAAAAAAGTTAGTAAAGGATTAAATGACTCTGGAGTTACTGTGACAACTGGAGAGGCGCCTCATTTAATCGGTAGTAAGAAGGCAGGAATAGATAAAAGTGCGGGAAACATGAATGCAACTTTAAAAAAAGCTAGCATAGATGGAGATGCTACACCAGTAATGCCTATTCGTAAAAATAATGATTTTAATTCAAGAGTAAGAAATAATGAAGCTGAGGATTTCGTCAGTAGTAATAATGAATCACCGCAAGATTCAGATAGTCTATCAAATTCAGAATTTCCAACAGATAATATCGAAAATGATGATAAAGAAGGCGCTAACAGTGATACATCTACGCAAAATAGTTCAAATCCTAATAATAATAAGAGGAATGTTAATAAAGCAAAAGGAAATATGGGAGGGAATCTATTAAAGAAAATTTGGAAGAGATATAAGATTCCTATCCTATTAGGGGTTGGAGGAATTGTTTTTTTCTTTCTTATTTTAGTCATTATTTTTGGAGGAGTATCTAGAGAGACGCAAACTATGGGTTATGTAGATACAGCTTGTAATTTTAACGAAACAAAAGTAACCGTTACTAATTGCTATCAAAGTAGTAGTGAAAAAGATTCGTTAGCTATTTATAATTTAGATGATTTTATAATTCACCTTGCTTATGCTTATACAAATGGCGGTAATTATTCAGATGATGCCATTTTGGCCTTAATGGTAGCACTTAAAACGAATACGCTTAGTTATGGTAATTATAATAGTAGTAGCAAAGAAATAGATGTTCGTATTTGTGATGTTTTTAGTGGCTATGAAGGAACTAGCGAGGATAGTAGTGATAAGTTAGTTATGTTAGATGCATCAGAAGATGAGCTTAATAATTTAGAAAGCTTATATGAAGAGATTAGTAATTATTTATATATTTCTTCTTCATATCGTTCTACCATTAGTAATTTGTCTAGTCAAAATATTTTGAATTTTGATAATAATACTTTAAATGAATTTGAAGCAATGGCAGGGGAAGGAAATACTTATTCGCAAATTTTAAATAACTTTTATAATTCTTCTAGTGATGATAGTGATACTGAAGATAATGTTTATCGCGAAACTTTATTTTTAGGAGATTCTAGAACAAGGGGAATGCAAAATGCTGGAGTTATTAATAGTGGCAATACTATCTATGGTATTGGATATGGTTATGATTGGTTAGTTGGTAGTGGTGAGTTTTCTAATAGTGATACGAATGCTACTAATGGAGGCATTAATGGTATTAATGATCTTATGAGAGATACTGCTAGTTATAATATTGTTATTTGGCTAGGGGTTAATGATTTAGGTAATGCTGAAGCTTACTTTGAAGAATATCAGAATCTAGCAACTGGTGATTGGTCTCATCATCAAATCTATATTGTGTCCGTAGGCCCTGTTGATGATGATTTATCTACTCGTGCTAATAATGATGTTATTCAAAATTTTAATAATACTATGAGTAGTTTAATTAGTAGTTCAGGTCTTAGCAATTTAATTTATCTTGATTTAGGTTATACAGAAGATTCTATTGAAAGTTATGATAGTGCGGGAATCCATTATAGTTCTCAAGATTATGTTAATATTTATAATATTATTATAAATTCTTTAGATAACTCTTTAAATTCAAATTATCAATTATATAATTTAACTAGTTATTGTACTTATTATACTTTATCTGAAAATGATGCTTATTGGTGGCCTATTGGCAGTAATGAGGCAACAGAAGGAAATATTTATGGAGGAGATCCAGCATCTATTAATATTACATCATATTTTGGACCGAGAAATGATCCTATTGAGGGATATATAAAAGGACATGGTGCTATTGATATTGGCGTTTCGGAAGGAACTGCGGTTATAGCAACGAAGTCTGGAGAAATTAATTTAACGAATACTGGCTGTAGTGTTGGTGATCATGATTGTGGAGGGGGTTATGGTAATTATATTAAAATAGATCATGGGGATGGAATTGAATCTTTGTATGCTCATTTAAGTGAAGTGTTGGTAAGTGAAGGAGAAAGTGTTACTCAAGGAGAAATTATTGGCTATTCTGGGAATACAGGTCGTTCTACTGGACCACATTTGCATTTTGAAATTCGCCTTAACGGAACAAGAGTCGATCCGCTAGAATATGTGAATTCCGAAAATCCAAGACCTATTAATGCCGATAATATTAATTTTAGTTTATCTGGAAATAGTGAAGATAATAAAAATATGGTTTGTTCCTCTTTATTAAGTAGTGGCTTATCTAAGAATGCTGTAGCAGGAATTATGGTTAATATGCAAGCAGAAAGCGGTTTTAATCCAATTAATTTGCAAAATTCTTATGAGAATTCTTTAGGTTTTACTGATAGTTCTTATACTTTAGCGGTAGATAATGGAACTTATAATAACTTTGTGAATGATTCAGCTGGTTATGGTCTTGTTCAATGGACTTATTATAGTCGAAAACAAAATTTATATGATTTTGCTCAAAGTAAAAACGTTTCAATAGGGGATATGGGAATGCAATTAGAATTTTTCTTACAAGAACTTAGTGGATATTCTACAACTTATAAATATGTTACCGGAAATTATGAAGCGTATGATATATCATATCATTTTTGTACAGATTATGAAAGACCAGAAGATACAGTTACTGCTTGTACAAGTAGAGTACAGAATAATTTAGATAGTATGTTAATTTATGTTCAAAATGGCTGTAGTAATTAGGAGGATTTATGGAAAATAAAGCACAAAAAAAAATATTAATTATAGTAGGAATTATCTTGATAGTGATTGCAATTTTGGCTTATGCGCTTAGCTTGCTTATAAAAGATGATTCCTCTGATAATCCATCTGTAAAACCGGGATTAAATGAGCCAACGGATGTTTTTCGAGATGAAATTGTTCGTTTAGAAGATGAAGGAGTATTTTTTGGAGTTCAAAAAGTAATTAATGATTATTATAATAGTATTTTTGAGGAAGATACTAAAACATTATTATCTATACTTGATCCTTTATATATAGAAGATAATCAGATTTTTGCTAATAATATTTATACAATAATTGGTAGTGATTATGGAATTACAAATTATGTTGCTAAAGAAGTTTATTATAATCCAGATAGTTCTGTTACTTATTATTTTGTAAGTGGTGATTTAACTAGTAATTCTATTATGGGTGATGAATATCAATTTTTAGAAGATGTCTCTTTTCTTATTATTGTAGATGAGTCTAATAATAATTATATTTTAAGGCCCATTGATACATCAGATTTATCTAGTTATGCTCTAAATTATCATCTGATAGAGCGAGATGTGGAAAGTGGGGCTATTTTTACAGAAGTACAAATAACTGAAGTGAATAAACTTTCTAATTATTTAGCCATATTTATTAATTTTTTAATAGATAATCCCGAGGAAGCGTATCATTTGTTAGATGATGATACTAAAAATGATTATTCAAATTATAATGATTTTCTTGCCCAAGTAGTCGATTTATATCAGAGTTTATCTTCTAAAGTATTTAGTTATGCAAGTGAAGAAGATGATGATAGGGTAATTTATGAAGTTGTAGATGATAAACAAAATAAAATTACTATTTATGAATATCATATTATGGATTTTCAAATTTCCTATTAGTAAATGGAGTGTTATGAATATTAATGAAGAATTAAAGCGGTATATTGAAGAGAATATTTTTCCAAGTTATGCTAAAAATGATTTAGGGCATAATTTAGATCATATAAAGTATGTTATAAAAAGAAGTTTAAAGTTTGCGAGTATGGTTCCTGATATTAATTATCAAATGGTTTATGTAATAGCATCTTATCATGATATTGGACATTATATTGACGCTAAAAATCATGAGAAAGTTTCTAGCGAGATACTTCTTCAGGATCAAAATTTATTAAAATGGTTTTCTTTTGAAGAAATGCAAATAATGATCATCGAGCAAGTTTAGATAAAGAACCTAGAAACATTTATGGTAAAATTGTTTCTTCGGCTGATCGAAATACGACGATTGATTTAATCCTTAAACGTGCATATGAATATCGGATTAAGCATAATCCGAATGCTTCTTTAGATGAGATTGTAGAGGAATCTAGATTACATCTTATAAATAAATTTGGTAAAGAAGGATATGCTAAGGGAAAAATGTATTTTCCGGATGATGAATATGATAAGTTTTTAGAAGATATGATAGTTTTAACATCTGATCCTATTTTATTTAGAAAGTTATTTTTAAAAGTAAATTGTTTGGAAGAAGCAGTTAAAAAGTTTTAAAATATAGGAGCAAAGCTAACCTCATCTATTTCATTATTATAAAACATTTTTAATAATTACTTAATTTTATATTTTCTTCCTTGACTATTTTTAAATTTTTGATATACTTAATATACAAAAAGGGCGAGTCTATGAATCAATACTTTATCAACAATAACAATTTAAAAAGTGAGATTAGAGTCATAAAATATAGCTATGGCTCTAATTGTTATGAGTTTTTAAGTGATAATGGGGTTTTTTCTAAAAATAAAATTGATTTTGGTAGTATTACCTTATTAGAGACTTATTTAAAAAACAAAAAAAATATACAAAATTTTTTAGATGTGGGATGTGGCTATGGTTTTTTATCGATTGTATTATCAAAAGAACTTAAGATAAATAATGGTGTTGGGGTTGATGTAAATTTAAGAGCACTAAATCTAGCAGAACAAAATTCTAAATTAAATAAGGTGAGTGTTTCTTTTAAAGAGAGTAACATATATGAAAATATTTCCGGAGTATTCGATCTTATTATTACAAATCCACCAATTCGAGCTGGTAAAAAAGTGGTCTTAGACATTTTAATAAAAGCTCAAGAATATCTAAATTTAGATGGAGAATTGTGGGTAGTTATTAGAAAAGATCAGGGGGCTAAAAGCATTATTAAAGTCCTTTATGAGATATATCAGTTGGAAATAAAAGAAAAAAATAAAGGTTTTTATGTATTTTGTTGCAAAAAGCGTTGACAATAAAAGAATTTATTGCTAAAATTTTAAATTGGTGACGTATTTGTTTTTTTCTTTAAAAGAGCACTAAAAAATTAGATATTGGGGTGAAGCGCGTGGCTTATAAAGTTGAAAAATTTGGAGATCACAGAGAGAGAAGAAGTTTTTCTGTTTCTCGTAACACTATGGAATTACAAGATTTACTTGAAATTCAAAAAAAATCCTATCAAGAATTTTTAGAGGTAGGAATTAAAGAAGTATTCGAAGATTTATTTCCAGTTGAATCTTTTACTGGTAATATTTCGGTAGAATTTGGTGATTATTCTTTTGATGCACCTAGATATTCTATTAAAGAAGCTAAAGAAAGAATGGTGAATTATGCTGCTCCGCTTAAAGTACAGGCTAGAGTATTCATTCATGAAACGGGAGAAGTAAAAGAGCAAGAAATATTCCTTGGGGATATGCCTTTAATGACAGAAGCAGGTACATTTATTATTAATGGGGCAGAAAGAGTTATTGTCTCACAATTAGTACGTAGTCCTTCTATTTATTTTAAAAGAGAAATTGATAAAAATGGACGGAGAATTATCAGTGGAGAAGTTATACCAAATAAAGGTACTTGGTTAGAGTACGAACTTGATGCTCGTAATATTATGTATGTTAGGATTGACCGTACTAGAAAAGTGCCTATTACAACATTCCTTAGAGCTTTAGGTTTATCTAGTGATGAAGATATTTATGAAGTGTTTGGCGAAAATGATTATTTAGCAAATACTATTGAAAAAGATAGCACAAGAAATACGGATGAGGCTTTAATTGAAATTTATGAAAAATTAAGACCAGGAGAGCCTGCAACACTAGATAGTAGTAAAAATCAACTTGTTACAAGATTTTTTGATAGATTCCGTTATGATTTAGCTAAAGTTGGACGGTATAAATTTAATAAAAAATTAAATGTTTTAGATCGTTTGCTTGGTTGTACTTTAGCAGAAGATATTAAAGATGAAAATAATAAGGTTGTTGTTGCTAAAGGTACTGTTGTAACAAAAGAAGTTAGAGAGCAATTAAGACTATTATTTGAGAATGGTGGGCATTTAAAGAAAACCATTATAAATGAAGAACTTGATAATTATGATAAAATCGAGGAAGTTTTAGTATACGATAAAGAAAATCCAGAGCGTGTTATTAAAATAATTGGTAATGATCCATCTACTACAGTTAGACGTCTTACGATTCCTGATATTTATGCATCTGTATCTTATTATTTAAATTTACATGATAATATTGGAAGTACTGATGAAATTGATAATTTAGGAAATCGTCGTGTTCGTCAAGTTGGCGAATTAATCCAAAATGTCTTTAGAACTGGTATGTCAAGAATGGAGAGAGTTATTCGTGAGAGAATGACAACTCAAGAATTAGACAGTGTAACACCTAAAACATTAATTAATATTCGGCCTGTTACGGCAGCTTTAAAAGAATTTTTTGGTTCTTCTCAGTTATCTAAATTTATGGATCAAATTAATCCAATCGCTGAGCTTACCGATAAAAGACGTTTATCTAGCTTAGGTCCAGGAGGACTTTCACGTGATCGTGCTGGAATGGATGTTCGCGACGTTAACGCGAGCCACTACGGTAGAATTTGCCCAATTGAATCTCCAGAAGGACAAAACATTGGACTTATTACTTCTCTAGCAGGTTATGCAAAAATTAATGAATATGGATTTATTATGACACCATATCGTAAAGTGGTTGACGCACAAGTTACAGATGAAGTTGTTTATATGACGGCTGATGAAGAAACTGATCTTTACATTAGTCAAGCTACAGTTAAACTAGGTGATGATAAAAGAATTGTTGAAGATGAAATTCTGTGTCGTTATAATGGGGATAATGTAATTGTTAAAAGAGAAAAAGTGAATTATGTAGACGTTGCTCCTAGTCAAATTGTTGCCATTACAACAAGCTGTATTCCATTCCTAGAGTATGATGATGCAAATCGTACACTAATGGGCGCCAACATGCAACGTCAAGCCGTACCACTTTTAGTTAGTGAAGCACCAATTGTGGGTACAGGGGTAGAACATATTGCAGCCAAATATTCAGGATCAACTGTTGTAGCTAAAGCAGATGGTGTTGTTGAATATGTTGATGCTAAAAAGATTATCGTTAAAAATGCTAAGGGTAAAGATACGTATTATCTAGCAGATTTTGAAAGAACAAATGCCTCAACTGCTCTAAATCATCATCCAATTGTTAAAAAAGGTGATAAAATTCATGCTGGTGAAGTAATTGCGGATGGACCATCAACAGATCAAGGAGAACTTGCTTTAGGTAAAAATATGGTTGTAGCATTCATGACTTTTAATGGATATAACTATGAAGATGCCGTTATACTAAATGAACGATTAGTTAAAGATGATGTTTATACATCACTTCATATCGATCACTATGATATTGATTGTAGAGATACTAAGCTTGGACCTGAGGAAATTACAAGAGATATTCCAAATGTTGGTGAAGAAGCTCGTAAGAACTTGGATTCAAATGGTATCGTAAGAATTGGAACTGAAGTTAAAGAAGGAGATATTTTAGTTGGTAAAGTAACTCCTAAGGGTGTTCAAGAACTCACTAGTGAAGAAAAATTATTACATGCCATTTTTGGTGAGAAAACGCGTGAAGTAAGAGATACTTCTCTTAGAGTAGAACATGGTGCAGCAGGTATTGTTCATGATGTTAAGATTTATACCAAAGAAAACTCTGATGAACTTCCTGCAGGTGTATCAAAGATTATTCGTGTTTATATTATTCAAAAACGTAAGATTCAAGTAGGAGATAAGATGTCTGGTCGTCATGGTAATAAAGGTGTTATTTCACTTGTATTGCCAGAAGAAGATATGCCATATTTACCAGATGGTCGTCCAGTTGATGTTATGCTAAATCCACTTGGTGTTCCATCTCGTATGAATATCGGCCAAATTTTAGAGTTACACTTAGGTATGGCTGGTAAGATTCAGGGTTGTCACTATGCAACTCCAGTATTTGATAGTGCAACTTGGGAAGATATCAGAGAAGAAATGGATGCTGCTCACATGGAACCGGATGGTAAAACCATTCTTTATAATGGACGGACAGGTGAGGCATTTGATCACCGAATTAGTGTTGGTGTTATGTACATGCTTAAACTTCATCACATGGTTGATGATAAGTTACATGCTCGTGCAACTGGACCATATTCTCTTGTAACACAACAACCACTTGGTGGTAAAGCTCAATTTGGTGGACAAAGATTTGGAGAAATGGAAGTTTGGGCATTATATGCTTATGGTGCTGCGCATGTCTTACAAGAAATCTTAACCGTTAAAGCTGACGATGTAATTGGACGTGTTAAAGTATATGAAGCTTTAGTTAAAGGTAAGACTGTTAACCAAGCAGGTGTTCCAGAATCATTCCGGGTATTAATTAAAGAATTCCAAGCTTTAGGTTTAGATATGCAAATTATTGATAAGAATGATAACGTTATTGAATTTAAAGATTTAGAGGAAGAAGAAGATAAAGAAGAACCTTTAAAAATCGAAGAAATTGATGCAGAAGCAAGTATTCGTGATGGGGAAATTGAACTTAAGAATGATGTAGATGAAATGCCTAATGAAGACTATGAAGAAGATGAAGATTTTGAAGATGATGAATTTGAAGATTCCTACGATGAACTAGAAGAAAATATTGAAAAAGAAAATGAGGGCGAGGTGTAATGAATGATTGATGTTAATAATTTTAAAGGGATTAAAATAGGAATAGCCTCTCCAGAGAAGATTAGAAGTTGGTCTTATGGTGAAGTAGAAAAGCCGGAAACAATTAATTATCGTACTTTAAAACCAGAACGGGGTGGACTTTTCTGTGAAAAAATATTTGGACCTACCAAAGATTATGAATGTTCTTGTGGTAAATATAAGAGACTAAGATATAAAAATGTTATTTGTGATCGTTGTGGTGTAGAAGTTACAAAATCACGTGTTAGAAGAGAGAGAATGGGGCATATTGAACTTGCTGCTCCATGCTCTCACATTTGGTTCTTTAAAGGTGTTCCCTCTAAAATGGGCTTAGTTTTGGATATGAGTCCAAGAGATTTAGAAGAAGTACTTTATTTCGTAAGTTATGTAGTTATTGATCCAGGTAATGCACCACTTGAGAGAAAACAAACTTTATCTGATAAAGAATATCGTGCTTATCGTGAAAAATATGGTGATTCATTCGAAGTTGGAATGGGTGCCGAAGCGATTAAAGAGCTTTTAAAAAGAGTTGATATTGATAAAGAAGTAGAAGAGTTGCGGGCAGAACTCGAAGGAGCAACAGGTCAAAAACGTGTTCGTTTAGTTAAGCGTTTAGATTGCTTAGTAGCGTTCCAAGAATCTGGAAATAAACCAGAATGGATGGTATTAGATGTTCTTCCTGTTATTCCACCAGAACTTAGACCAATGATTCAACTTGATGGGGGAAGATTTGCAACAAGTGATTTAAATGATTTATATCGTCGAATTATTAACCGTAATAATCGTTTAAGAAAATTACTTGAACTTGGTGCACCAACCATCATTGTTCAAAATGAAAAAAGAATGCTTCAAGAAGCCGTAGATAGCCTATTTGATAATGGCCGTCGTGGTAGAAGTATTACAGCTGCAGGTAATCGTCCTTTAAAGAGCTTATCTAGTATGCTTAAGGGAAAACAAGGACGTTTCCGCCAAAATCTTTTGGGTAAGAGAGTAGACTATTCTGGTCGTAGTGTAATTGTAGTTGGACCAAACCTTAAAATGTATCAATGTGGTATTCCAAAAGAAATGGCTCTTGAACTCTTTAAGCCTCATGTTATTCATGGACTAGTGGAAGCAGGTCTTGCTCATAATATTAAGGGTGCTAAAAAATTAATTGATGCGAGAGATGAATGCGTATGGGATATTGTTGAAGATGTGATTACAGAACATCCAGTGTTACTTAACCGTGCTCCAACCCTTCATAGACTTGGTATTCAAGCCTTTGAACCAAAACTTGTTGGTGGTAAAGCCATTCGTTTGCACCCACTTGTTTGTACCGGATTTAATGCCGATTTCGATGGTGATCAAATGGCCGTTCATATTCCTCTTTCTGAGGAAGCTAAAGCTGAAGCTAGAATTCTTATGTTATCTGCTAGTAACATTCTAAATCCTAAAGATGGAAAGCCTATTGTTACACCAAGCCAAGACATGGTTTTAGGAAACTGTTATTTAACGATTGAAAAAGAGGGCGAAGAAAACGAAGCAAAAGTTTATAAGAATCCAAATGAAGCTTTAATGGCTTATGAACGTCGGGAAATTACTCTTCATACAAGAATTGTTCTTCCTGTTAAATCATTTAAGTATAAATTATTTACTGAAGAACAACAAGATAAATATTTAGTTACAACGGTTGGTAAGATTATATTCAATGAAATTTTACCAGATTCATTCCCTTATATTAATGAAGGAACAAAAGAAAATATTGAAGGCATTACCCCAAGTAAATATTTTATTCCAATGGGTTCTAATATTCCAGAGGAAGTTAAGAAAATAGAAATGCCTAAACCTTTTGTTAAGAAAACACTAGAATGGATTATTGCTCAAGTATTTAAAAGATATAAAACAACCGAAACTAGTATCATGCTTGATAAATTAAAAGATTTAGGATTTAAATATTCAACTGTTGCTGGTATTACCGTATCTGTTGCAGATATTAAAAGAAGTGAGAAAAAGCCAGAAATTATAGAAAGAGCGAAAGAAAAAGTTGATAAAATAAATAAACAATTTAAACGTGGTTTAATTACTGATCAAGAACGTTATAATAGTGTTATTGAAATTTGGACGGAAGCAAATGATGAAGTGAAAAAGGAATTACAAGAAATCTCTAAAGATGATTTTGATAATCCAATTTTCATGATGATGAACTCTAATGCTCGTGGTTCTATTTCCAACTTTACTCAACTTGCTGGTATGCGTGGGTTAATGGCTAAACCAGACGGTTCAACGGTTGAAATACCTATTACTTCATGTTTTATTGAAGGACTTGATGTATCTGAATTCTTCTTATCAACTCATGGATCAAGAAAAGGGTCTGCTGATACGGCTTTACGTACTGCTGATTCAGGATACTTAACACGTCGTTTAGTCGATGTTGCTCAAGATATCATTGTGAAAGAATTTGACTGTGGAGCAATCGCTGGTGTTGAAGTATATGATTTATTAAATGATAAAGATGGATCTGTTATTGAACCACTTAGCGAACGTATAATAGGTAGATATACTGCTAAGAAAGTAATTAATCCTGAAACAAAGGAAATGATTGTAGATAAAGATGAATTAATTACCGAAAACATTGTATCTAAAATTGTAAAAGCTGGAGTTAAAAAAGTTGAAATAAGAAGTGTTTTAACTTGCCGTACTGAAAATGGTGTATGTCAAAAGTGTTATGGACGTAACCTTGCAACTGGTAATCTTGTTGAGACAGGAGAAGCTGTTGGTATTATGGCTGCTCAATCAATTGGTGAACCAGGAACCCAACTTACCATGCGTACATTCCATACTGGAGGCGTTGCCGGAGGAGATGATATCACTCAAGGTTTACCAAGAGTTGAAGAATTATTTGAAGCACGTACTCCTAAATATAAAGCAACAATTAGTGAAATTAATGGTAAAGTTATATCAATTGAGGAACAAAATGGAAAACATAAAGTTGTGGTGGAAAATGAAGCAGGTATCAGAGAACATATTACTAACTATAATACGAAGCTACGTGTTGAAGTTGGAGATATAGTTCAAGCTGGTAAAAAATTAACAGAGGGTTCTATCGCACCTAAAGAATTACTTGCAGTTACAGACCCACTTACTGCTCAAGAATATATCTTAAAGGAAATTCAATCTGTATATAAACTTCAGGGTGTTGATATTAACGATAAACACATTGAAATCATTGTTAAGAGAATGATCAATAAAGTTCGTATTATAGAGGCAGGTGATACTGATTTTGTAGAAGGCTTAACGGTTTCACTAAGAGAATTTACGGAAGGAAATAAACCTGTCATCTTACGCGGTGGCATTCCAGCTACAGGCCGGCCTATTATGCTTGGTATTACGAAATCTAGTTTAGAGACGGATAGTTACTTGTCAGCTGCATCATTCCAAGAGACAACAAGAGTACTTACTGATGCTGCCATTCGTGGTAAAGTAGATTACTTGCGAGGCTTGAAAGAAAATGTTATTATTGGTAAACTTATTCCTGCTGGAACTGGTGCCAAAGAATATAGTAATATTGATATTTATTTAGAAAAAGAATTTATGGAAGATGATGATGCTTCTGAGTTTTTAGAAGATAAATTAATGGAAGACAATCAAGAAAAAGAAGAGAATAGTGAAAATAGTCAAAAAGATAATTTATCAGAAAACGAAGAAAAAATAGAAGTGACAGAAGAAAAGTTAAATATTGAATTGGAAAGTGAAGAGAAAGAGAGCAAAGAATAAAAAGCTTTCTTTTTCTTTGAATCATAAGAGGGGGAATAAAAATGAATTTACTCCAAGAACTAATTTTTATTGAAGAAAAGCTAAAATATTATTATCATTATTTAGCAAAATTAGAAGTAAATAATGCGTTAACTACTTTTAATTATGCTACAGTTAAGCAAATAATTTGTGAATTATCTAAAAAAGAAACACAGTTACTTAATCATTCAACTATCAGCTATCAAGAGTTAAAAAAACAATTAGAAAAATCTAATTTTCATTATCGTTTAATTTATATAATAGATAGTATATATGGAGATGAAGGAATAGAATATGCCAATGCTCTAAATTATGATATCCATAAAATTATGATAAAATTTATTCAATATATGATTAATAATCCTTATTATAATGAAATTAAAGAAGACTTAATTTATTTTAAATATGATATTATTTACTTTGATTATCAGATAGAACAAGACTTTATTTTAGAAACTTATCATGATAAAATTTGTTTAGATAGTAAAAACTATAAGATACCTAGTTCAATTTATATTGATCGAGCTATTTTAATAGGAGAAACTAAAGATATGATAAATATTTTATGGCAATTTAATGAACAAAATAATATAGATGAATCTCTAGTTTTTGTTTTAGCAATTCATATTTTAGCAAGAATGTCTTTATGTAGTGCTTCACTTATTCCTTTTATTATAAATGATTTTAATCAATTGTTAGAAGAAGCAAATACTAAAATTAAAGAATTACTATTAGAAGCGATTGAAATATTAAAGCAAATAGAAGCAAGTTTTTATTTTTCTAGATAAATTTATTGCACAAACGTAAAATATAAGATATAATTTGATTGTTAAAAGGTTTCAGGAGGGTTTATGGAGAACATTAGAAGAAAAATAGAAGAAATAATTCTTCTAGAAAATCATAAGGGTTTTTTAGCGCTAAAAAGAGAAAATGATATTAAAAGAGCAGACAATAAGCATTCTTCTTTAAAATATGTTGAATATTTAACAAAAAAAATTGCTAATTTTGAAGAAATACGTTTTCAAATTATAAATGATATTTTAATGAATTATTCTATCGAAGAATTATATCAAATCTATGAAGTTATAGCTAAAGAACCAAAAGATGAACATAAAATGGAACGATTACTTACAATATTTGATTTAATCGAGCAAAAAGAACGGAGTATAGAAAGAGGGAAAGTATGAAAAAGACAACACAAGAAGAAATAGTAAATTACTGCAAGCAATATGGTTTTATTTTTCAGGGAAGTGAAATTTATGGAGGACTTGCTAATACATGGGATTATGGGCCACTTGGAAGAGAGTTAAAAGAAAATTTAAGACGTGCCTGGTGGAAAAAGTTTGTAGAGGAAAATCCTTATAATTATGGACTTGATAGTGCAATTCTTATGAATCCAGAAGTATGGGTAGCAAGCGGTCACGTAACTAATTTTAATGATCCTTTAGTGGATTGTAAAGCTTGTAAGTCAAGATTTCGGGCTGATAAATTAATTGAAGAACATACAAATGGAAAGATAACTGGTGATGGATGGAGCAATCTAGAATTAGAAAATTATCTTACTGCGCATGAAATTAAATGTCCTAAGTGTGGTAAGCAAGATTTTACTTCCATTCGTAAGTTTAATTTGCTTTTTGAAACACATCAAGGCGTTACGGAAGATACGAAATCTAAAGTGTATTTAAGGGGAGAAACAGCGCAAGGAATATTTGTTAATTTTTTAAATGTTTGGAGGAGTATGAGAGCTAAATTACCTTTTGGAGTTTGTCAAACTGGTAAAAGTTTTCGCAATGAAATTACACCGGGAAACTTTATTTTTAGAACAAGAGAATTTGAACAAATGGAACTTGAATTCTTTTGTAAACCAGGAGATGATTTAGATTGGTTTGGATATTGGAAGAATTTTTGTCTAGATTTTTTGAAAACATTAGGAATTAATAAAGATAATTTAAGATATCGTGATCATTCAAAAGAAGAATTATCTTTTTATAGTAAGGCAACAACTGATATTGAATATTTATTCCCAATGGGATGGGGAGAATTATGGGGAATTGCTGATCGTACTGATTATGATTTGGGTGTTCATATGGAACATTCTGGTGTTGATTTAAGATATTTAGATCCAGAAACGAATGAAAAGTATTTACCATATGTTATTGAACCTAGTGTAGGATTAGATCGATTATTTTATGCTATCTTAACAGATGCTTATACGAAAGAAACATTAGATAATGGTGAGGAGAGAGAAATACTTAAAATTCATCCAGCTTTAGCGCCAATAAAAGTAACAATCTTACCTTTAATAAAGAAAATTCATGGTGATAAGGCAATGGATTTATATGGAGATTTAGCAAAATACTTTATGTGTACCATTGATATATCAGGATCTATTGGTAAAAGATATAGAAGAAGCGATGCTATAGGTACACCGTTTTGTATTACGGTAGATGATGAGACAATTAATAATAATACTGTAACTGTAAGAAATAGAGATACGATGGAACAAATTACATTATCTATTAGTGATTTAAAAGATTATATTGAAGAAGTAATTAGATTTTAACAAAATAACACTTAATTTAATAGACATTAACTATCATATAGTTGATGTTTTTTTTTAAAAAAGAGCCTGTTACTTTAAATATTTGGGCTCATTTATTTTGCCTAATAGATAATCAGCAGATATTTGATATTTTTTACATATTGTATAAAGAAAAGGAGTAGCAATTAAATTTTTACCTTTTTCATAGTTAGCAATTACAGGTTGGACTGTATTTAATGTTTCTGCTAACTTTGCTTGAGTAAGTTTATTTTCTTTTCTAAATTCTTTTAGTCTTGTTCCACTTTTAATAGAATCTATTTCCATATTTGCATTATTATATTGAATAACTTCACTAAATTCAAAAAGATAATCTATTGAAACTTGATAAAAATTTGCGAAAGCGTTTAAATGTTTAATGGGAATTATTTCATATTCTTTTTCATATTTTGCATATACACTATTATCAATATCTATAATTTTTGCTATTTGTAATTGGCTTAATTCTTTTTCTTCTCTTAATCTTTTTAATTTATTAGAATACATCTTTATCACCTATATAATCTTCTCACGTTTTTGATTTAATTATTGCTTTTTGGCAAAATTACTATATTTTTCTTGACTTTTTATCTAGCCCAATTTATAATTTAAATATAAGCTAGGAAACTCATCTATCATAGCTTA
>CALVHI010000023.1 GCA_944327365.1 uncultured Bacilli bacterium | reverse complement strand
ATACAATTATTTTAGTGATGGTTATGATAAAAGAAATTAAGTTAGAAGATGTTAAATGTTTATTTAGAAAAAGAGATATTAATTCTAATAAGGGAGATTTTGGTAAAGTAGGGATTCTTGGCGGTTCTATTAAGTATAGTGGAGCTGTGAAGCTTGCTCATATGAGTTTATGTACTTTAAGAAGTGGAGCAGGACTTGTTCGCGTGATCGTACCAAAAGAAATTATTTCATCTGTTATGCCTTATCTTTTAGAACAAACGCTTTATCCTTACGATACTTTGGATGATATTAAAGATGCAATAAAAGATTTAAGTTGTCTTGCTATTGGTATGGGCTGGGATTACGATAGCAAACATTTATCTATTTTAGAATATGTTTTAGAAAATTTTAGAGGTAACCTCATTCTTGATGCTGATGCGCTTAATACATTAGGTGGGCATTTAGAGTTATTAAGAAAAAGTAATGCTAAAATTGTTTTGACTCCTCACTTGAAAGAATTTTCACGATTAACGGGATTATCTATTTTGGAAATAGAGCAAGATAAAGTGAATATAGCTAAAAATTTTGCTAAAAATAATCATGTTATTTTAGTACTGAAAGGACATACAACGATTGTTAGTGATGGCGAAGATGTTTATTTATGTACATGTGGGTCACCAGGCATGGCAACTAGTGGCAGTGGCGATGTTTTATCAGGTATTTTGATTGGTATGCTTGGATATTTGGATTATAATCTCTTAAGTGTTAGTGCCGGAGTTTTACTAAATGGTCTTGCTGGAGAAATCGCTACCGATAGAAATACGGATATTAGTATGATTGCTAGTGATACAATAAAGTGCATTCCTGATGCAATCAAAAAGATAAGGAGTTAGACATGGTTACATTTGCTGATTTTTTAAAACTTGATATTCGAGTTGGGACAATTATAAAGGTTGATGATTTCCCTAAGGCTAAAAAGGCCACTTATAAACTTGAAATTGATTTTGGAGAGTTAGGAATAAAAAAAATCATCGGCCCAGATTACCAAATTGTATCAAAAGAATGATTTAATTGGAAAACAGATTCTAGCTGTTGTTAATTTTCCTCCCAAGCAAGTAGCTGATTTTATGTCGGAAGTTTTAGTTTTGGGAGTATATAGTAAAAAGGGAGTAGTTTTAATTGAACCTAATATGCCTGTAAATAATGGTGAAAAGTTAGGTTAAATTGGAACTTTTTTTAAATTTTTACGATTATTTAAGTAGAGGTGGATAAAATTGAGTACTCAGGAAGCCTTAGAGAAGTTTCAAAATGTTTATGTATTGGTTTGGTATCTTCTCAAATAAGTGGAGCCCAAAATAATGCTTGTTCTTCTCTTCCTTCTGTAGAAATTGGTGATGATGCTTCTTTTGGCAAGGGTTCTTCAGGAATTACTTGGTTAAGTGGTGGAGGTGGCGGTTACTATGGTGGCGGCAGTGGTTATGCAACAGGTACAGGTGGCGGTTCTTCTTATATTTCGGGATATCCTGGTTGTAATTCTATTGACGAAGCTTCAACTGAACAAAATATTATTCATACTAATAATCCGAATCATTATAGCAATTATATTTTTGCTTCTTATTCCATGATTAGTGGAAACGCGGAAATGCCTAATTTTAATAATGGTGTAATGATTGGTAATAATGGTGATGGTTATGCTAAAATAACTTTGTTACAATAAAATTGTATCAATTTTGTTGATAGTAAAATAAAAGTGTGATAAGGTTATATTGATTGGTACTTAGGAATCTTTGGAAGCCCTAAGTCGTCAAAAGCTCTATTAAAGTAGAGCTTTTTTAGATGTGATTAATGGTTGATAATGTTGATGTTACTTATAATAAATTTTAAAATTATTTGGTTTTGTTAGTCCTTTACAGGATAAGAAAACTATGATATAAATAAACTATCAATCTTGTTTATAGGAGTAGTGTAGGACTTAGAAAGGAAAGTCCATGAAAGAACAAGAATATTACGTAGAAATAGAACATTTAATTAAGAAAAATGAAATAGTAAAAAGAGCAAGAAAACTAGAAGAAAATTATAGTTTAGTTGAAACATACTGGCATATCGGTCAAATTATTGTCGAAGCACAAGGTGGAAGCAAAAGAGCTAAGTATGGCAATGAATTGATTAAAAAGTGGTCTATTAAACTTACAGAACTTTATGGTAAGGGGTATAATGCTAGTAATTTAAAGCGATTTCGTCAATTTTATTTAATTTTTGAAAAAAGTGCGACAGTGTCGAACTATTTAAATTGGAGTATATATAACGAATTATTACCAATCAAAGATGAAAATAAAAGAAATTATTTTTTTAATTTGTGTATCAAAAATAATTTATCGGTTAGAGAAATACGTCAAGAAATCAAATCTAATTCTTATGAAAGATTAATAGATAAGCAAGAAAAAATTGAAATAGAAATACCTAAAACATATTCGATTACAACCGATATGAAAAATCCAATCATTATTCCTGTTAGTTGTGAAGTTAAAAACGAACATGATTTAGAGCTAAATATTCTAGCTAACCTTGATTATTTCTTTAAACAATTAGGGCAGGGGTTTACTTATGTTGGTCATCAATATAAATTAGTAAAAAACAATCACAATTATTTTATTGATATTTTATTATTTAATATTGAACTAAATTGTTACGTAGTAATTGAATTAAAATTACGAAGTTTAAGAAAAGAAGATAAAGCTCAGATGGAGTTTTATATGAAATTAGTCGATGAACAAATCAAAAAAACATTTCACAATAAAACGATTGGTATCATTATAACCAAAGAAAGTGATCATTTTATTGTTAATTTTGTGAAACAAGATGATATCATTCCCTTATATTATGAATTGCAATAACTTTTTTTATTAAGAGTGTAGGACTTAGAAAGGAAAGCCTATGAAAGAACAAGAATATTACGCAGAAATAGAACATTTAATTAAGAAAAATGAAATAAGTAAAAGAGCAAGAAAACTAGAAGAAAATTATAGTTTAGTTGAAACATATTGGAACATTGGACGTTTAATTGTCGAGGCGCAAGGTGGAAGCAAAAGGGCAAAGTACGGCAATGAACTGATTAAGAAATGGTCCGCTAAACTTACAGAACTATATGGTAAAGGATATGATTATACTAATTTGTCTAGATTTAGGCAATTTTATTTGTTTTTTCCAATACTTGGTCCAGTGGCCCAAGTATCTTGGGCAAATATAATGAAGCTTTTACCGATTAAAGATGAGAATAAAAGAAATTACTACGTTAATTTATGTATTAAAAATAATCTATCTAAAAGAGAGCTAACTAAAGAAATCAAATCTAATTCTTATGAAAGATTAGTAAATAAGCCAGAAAAAATAGAAATAGAGATACCTAAAACATATTCTATTACCACAGATATGAAAAATCCAATCATTATTCCTGTTAGTTGTGAAGTTAAAAACGAACATGATTTAGAGTTAAATATTTTAGCTAACCTTGATTATTTCTTTAAACAATTAGGGAATGGATTTTTATATGCTGGTCATCAATATAAAATAAGTGATGGTAACAATAACTATTTTATTGATATTTTACTTTTTAATTATGAATTAAACGCTTTTATAGTAGTTGAATTAAAACTAAGAAGTTTAAGAAAAGAAGATAAAGCTCAGATGGAATTTTATATAAAACTGGTTGATGAACAAGTTAAAAAACCCTTTCACAATAAAACAATAGGGATTATCATAACTAAGGAAAGTGATGAATTTATTATTAATTTTGTAAAACAAGATGATATTATTCCTTTATATTATGAGTTAGCATAGTTGTTTAATATTTTTCTTTTTTTAAAAAATATGTTATACTATTTCTGTAATATTTTTTAAGGAATGATGCTATGAATCAAAATAAAATTGGTGAATTTATTAAGAAACTTAGAAAAGATAATCATTTAACACAAAAAGAATTTGCAGAACTTTTTGGGGTTACATATCAAGCAGTTAGTAAGTGGGAAAATGGTTTAAATATTCCTGATATTGCTGTTTTAAAAGAAATTAGCAATCAGTTTCACGTTGATATGAATGACCTTTTAGAAGGTGAGACTAGACCTAAGAAAAAAAGAATCAGTAAGTTTGTTTTTGCTTCTTTTTGTATTCTTTTTGTTATAGGTTTTGTTCTAATTTATCAATTTACTCATAATCATGATTTTGTTTTTAAAAATGTTCGCAGTAATTGTGATGATTTTACTGTACTTGGAAGTATGGCCTATAATGAAGATAAAACTTCTATTAATATTTCTAGTATTAGTTGTCTAAGTGATGAGAAAGAAAAATATGCTAATATTACTTGTATTTTATATGAACAAGTAGGTAATACCAAAACAGAAATTAGTCGCGATACTTATGAGGGCGATGCTGTTACTTTAAATGATTATTTAAATACAGTTGAATTTAATATTGATAATTATGAAAGTACTTGTGAAAGTTATACAGAAGATAGTCTAAGCATTGAACTTAGAGCAGTTAATTCTAATGATGATATCATTACTTATGAAATTCCTTTAATTTTAAATGAAAATTGTAACTCAACTTCAAGTTGAGTTTTTTCAACTTATAATTTATTTGCATTTTACTATTTTTATGATAAATTATTTTCGGAGGGAAGAAGAATGAAAAATAAAAAGAAAATAATTTTAATCGCTTTATTAGTTGTGATTGTTTTAGTTGTTGTTTTATTATTTGTTTTAAATCGTTTGGCAACAAATAATGAAGAGATAGAACAAATAGTTAGTTTAGTAGATACGCAAAAAGAGCTTGAAAAAGAATTTGCAAGTGAGGGTTATACAATTGATAATCCAAATATTATTGTTAATCCTTATGAAATATCGCCTTTAACAGCTTTGGTAATATTTGAAACAGAGGATGAAGTGGCACCAACGGTTACAATTGTGGGCAAAGATGAACATACTACTTTTACGCATGAATTTGAAAGTAATACCGTTCATTATTTACCTATTTATGGTTTGTATGCTGGCGAGACTAATGAAGTAATCATTGAATTTGGTGATACTAAAAAAAATATTACGATTGAAACGGAGGCACTACCAGATGATTTCATTTTGCCTACTAGTGTTGAGGCAGATAAAAGTAGTCTTGGAAATGAACTATATTTCTTTAGTCCATCTAGTAGTGGGTATACAAGCGCTTATGATATCAATGGTGATGTAAGATGGTATTTAACCATTAACGCTTTATGGGAAATTAATCGTTTAGATAATGGTCATTTGCTTGTTTCAACCGAAAGATTAGTTAATTCTCCATATTATATGACTGGTTTATATGAAATGGATTTATTAGGTAAAATTTATAAAGAGATTAGTTTGGAAGGTGGATATCACCATGATTATTTTGAAATGCCTAATGGTAATTTGTTAGTAGCTAGTGATGATTTTTATAATGATTATGGAACAGTTGAGGATTATATTGTGGAAGTAGATATGAATACTGGCAATATTATTAAAACTTGGGATTTAAAAGATATCTTAAATATGGAAGATGGGAAAAGTGAAAACTGGGTAGAATATGATTGGTTCCATAATAATTCAGTTTGGTATGATGAAGCAACCAATTCTATTACTTTATCGGGAAGACATCAGGATGCTGTTATTAATATAGATTATGAGACTGGAGAACTTAATTGGATTATAGGCGATTCTACTAATTGGAGTGAAGAATATCAAAAGTATTTTTTTACACCAGTTGGGGATGATTTTGAATGGCAATGGAGTCAACATGCAGCAATGATTACACCAGAAGGTTATGTATTTATCTTAGATAATGGTAATAATAAATCGAAAATAGAAGAAGAATATGTTCCAGCCGAAGATAGTTATACTAGAGGTGTTATGTATAAAATTGATACTGATGAAATGACGATTGAACAAATTTGGGAATATGGAAAGGAAAGAGGTAGTGAATTTTACTCTCCATATATTTCTGATGTAGATTATATAGATGCAGGACATTATATTGTTCACTCAGGAGGAATTGTTTATGTTGATGGCAAAAATTCTAATAAGCCAGCAGGAATAGGTGGAGCCGATAAATTAGTTAGTGATACCGTTGAATTAATTGATGATGAAATTGTCTTTGAAATTGTTTTACCAACTAACAATTACCGAGTTGAAAAAATGAGTTTGTATACAGATGATGAACATTATGAAAAGGGTGAAGCAAAAAGAATTGGCTCCCTTGGAGTAACTGATGTAACGGAAGAGAGATTTGGCTTTGTTCTTGGGACAACCGATATTAGTGAATTTGATAGAGACTTTTCGGTTACTGAGGAGATTGATCGGATTGTTGTGAGCGGAAGATACAAACAAGGGGAAGATGTAAATATTCTTTTATATCAAAATATGAATATCAAAGAATATCATGTATCTGTTAGTAAAAAGCCTTATACTGCATTGTGCCTAGATATATTTACAGAAGATGAAACAGAAAATGGAATTGTTGTTAATAAATTTATCAATAGTGAAGGATTAAAAGGCAAATATAGTGTTTATTTAAAAATTGATGGTGTTATTTATGATACAGAAAAGTATGTAGAATTTTAAGAGAAGTTATTTCTCTTTTTTTCTTTATCTTATAAAAGTAGTGCAAATACTTTTAAAATTTAGTATAATAAAATAGAAATGTGGAGGTAAGTAATGATTGATTTTACAAATGCACTAGAAGAATTTAATAATTATAGAGGTTCAGAGAAAAAGAAAACATTAATTTATAAAGATAAAAAATATTTAGTGAAATTTCCAGATCCTATTAGGGAAAAAAATAAAAATATATCCTATATCAATAATGCTTTTTCTGAGTATATTGGAAGTAATGTATTTAAAATAGCCGGTTTTGAAACTCAAAATACGATATTAGGTAAATATAAATACAATGGAAAAGATAAAATAGTTTGTGCTTGTGAAGATTTTACAGATAATGAACATATATTATATGAATTTGAAAATTTAGCCTTAAGTACTAATCCGGATAAAAAAATAGGAACGGAATTAAATGATATAATGGAAGTTATTTTAGAAAGTAAAATGGTTGATAGAGAAGAAGTCAAACAAAAATTTTGGGATATGTTTATTATAGATGGTTTAATAGGAAATACGGATAGGCACAATGGTAATTGGGGATTTTTACTTAATAAAATTACAGGAGAAGTTAGATTTTCGCCAATCTATGATTGTGGCTCTTGCTTAAATCCAATGCTTCTAGATAAAGAAATTGAAAATTTAAGTGAAGTAGAATTAAAAAATTTAATAATAAATGTTTATTCTTGTTTAAAAGAAAATGGAAAAAGAATTAATTATATAACATATATAAAACAAATGAAAAACGAAGAATGTAATAATGCTATTAAAAGAGTATTTTTAAATATTAATATTGATGAAATAAAAAAAATGATTAATGATATTAATTGTATATCCGCCTCAAGAAAAGAGTTTTATAAGAAAATTATAGAGCAAAGATATAAAATGATAAAAGAAGTATATGAAAAGTTAAAGTAGATTACAGGAATAATATATTTCTTTTTTTCTTTTAAAAAATACTTGACTTAGAGTATACTTTAAGTAGTATTATTAAATTGTATTGAGGTGGTTAAAATAACTTCAGAAAGAACAAAAATTATTAAAAGAAAAAATTGATTGTATGTTAGATGCTTATAAAAAATTAAATTATAAAATAAAGCTATATCAAGAAAATAAAATATGATATAATAATTAGGAAGAGGAGAGAAGAAAAATGGAGAAAGCAAAAGTTTATTTTACGAAAGAAGTTAGTCCTGATGCCTTAGTTAAGATGTATGAAGCCTTAGGTGTAGAATTACCCGGAAAAGTAGCTGTTAAGCTTCATTCGGGGGAACAGGGAAATAAAAATTATTTAAGACCTGAGTTTGTAGAAAAATTGGTTCAAAGGGTAAATGGCACAGTAGTTGAATGTAATACTGCTTATCCAGGAGCAAGAGACACGACTGAGAAACATCAAAAATTAATGGCTGAACATGGCTGGAGTAAATATTTTGATGTTGATATTATGGATAGTGAAGGACCTGATATAAAACTAGATATTCCAAACGGCAAACAAATCAAGAAAAATTATGTTGGTAGACATATGGCGAATTATGATTCTATGCTTGTTTTATCTCACTTTAAAGGTCATGCGATGGGTGGCTTTGGTGGAGCATTAAAACAGCTTTCGATTGGTTGTGCATCAAGTTATGGGAAATCTTATATTCATGGAGCAGGAGAAGTTAAAGAAAGTATATTTGGAACTGACCAATTGCAATTTGTAACTTCGATGGGAGATGCCGCCAGTAGTGTTCATAAATATTTTAATGGTCATATTGTGTATATTAATTGTATGGTAAATATTTCAATTGATTGTGATTGTGATGGCAATGCTTCAGATCCATGTATGGCAGATATTGGTATACTTGCTAGTACAGATCCAGTTGCCATTGACGAGGCTTGCCTAGATCTTGTATATAATAGTACAGATCCCGGTAAAGATAAGCTAATTCATCGCATTGAAGAGAAGTTAGGTGAAACTATAATTGATGTTGCAATATCGAATGGAACAGGTACAAAAGATTATGAATTAATTAATATTGATTAAAGGATGTTTACGAGCATTCTTTTTTTTGATACAATAAGTTTGTGATCAATATGAAAAAAAGAAAACTGGATAAAGTATGGATAGTAGCAACTATTTTTATAATACTATTTATTTTATGGACAATATTTGTTTTAAAAGGATATTTTATTTCTTTGGATTATCAAATATTTGATTTTATTCATCAAAATTTACTAAATCGTTATATTATGTTTTTTCTAAAAGGTGTAACGAATCTTGCTGATTTATTCTTTATTTTACTTCTAATTATAATTGCTTTTTGTTGTTTTAAAAGAAAGCTAGGTACTAGTATAACTTTAAATGCTATAATGGTATCACTCTTAAATCTTCTTTTAAAAAATATATTTATGATAGCAAGACCTGATACATTTACTTTTATAAAAGAAACTGGTTTTAGTTATCCATCAGGACACGCTATGATAAGTCTTGCTTTTTATGGCTTTATTATTTATTTGATTTATAAAAAGATGAAGGATAAACATTTAAAGTGTATTTTTATATTTTTATTTGTTTTATGCATTTTTTTAATAGGATTTAGTAGGATTTATTTAGGAGTTCATCATTTTAGTGATATTATTGGGGGATATCTTATTAGTTTTGCTTATTTATTATTATTTATAAAATTAGTTAAGAAGTTAGGATTGGTGGATAAAAATGAAATATAGGAAAAAAATTAAAAGCTTGGCAAATAGTTTTAAATATGCAGGTGAAGGAATATTAGCATCTTTTAAATCGGAGAGAAATATGAAGATACATGTTTTAATAATGTTTTTAGTTATGATATTTGGCTTTTTGCTTAATATTAGTTTAATAGAATGGATTATATGTATTATTTTGTTTGGACTAGTCATCGGGGCTGAGTTATTTAATACTGCGATTGAAACGGTTGTAGATATGATTAGTCTAGAGAAAAGTGCTAAGGCAAAGCTTGCTAAAGATGTTTCGGCTGGGGCAGTTTTACTGGTGGCTATTTCATCTGTAATTATTGGTTTAATTATTTTTGTTCCTAAAATAATTAAGCTGTTTAGCTAATAAATTTTAGACAAATATTTTGTAGTTAGTAAGAAATGAATGTTAGATAAAATATTTTATCTTACTAAATTGTAAGAAAAAAAACTAGGAAATTGTGCTATAATTAAGAAGTCTAGGAAGGTGATATAATGAGTTATGTAGAGGCAATTACAACAGCTATAATCGCTTTTCCTTTTATTGCATTTTTATTTACTATTCCCTTTATTCTATATAATTATCATCAATATGGCTCTATTCATTTTTTAAAAGTATTTATTATTTATACATTTATTTTATATTTAATTACAATATATTTTTTAGTAATATTTCCACTTCCTAGTTTTGAGGAAGTAATGAATAATACAGGACCATATATTAATTATATTCCTTTTAAATTTGTTAGTGATTTTATTCATGAAACACCATTTGTATGGAATAATCCCGAGACATATATGAAAGCAATTTTAGACCCTAGTTTTTATGTTGTCATTTTTAATGTTTTAATGTTTGTTCCATTAGGAATGTATCTTAGATATTATTTTAAATGTAGTTTTAAAAAAACTATACTTTATGCTTTATTACTAAGCTTATTTTTTGAGTTAACTCAGCTAACAGGCCTTTACTTTATTTATCCAAATCCATATCGTTTATGCGATATTGATGATTTGATTGAAAATATTTTTGGGGGAATATTGGGATTTCTTATTATGGGACCTTTAGACAATTTTCTTCCGGCAAGAGAAGAAATTGATGAAGAAGCAATTAAAATGGGTCAAAAAGTTTCAGGCTTAAGAAGAATTACTGTATATTTTTTAGACTTAATATTATTTTTATTATTGTCTCTATTAGTTTCTATCATTATTAATCGCTTTGTCTTAATTATTGGCTTTCTGATTTACTATGTATTTATTCCTATTATTAATCATAAAGCAACACTTGGAATGAAGTTTTTAAATTTAAAAATGGAATATAAAAAACATTGGATTATTTCCAATATATTTCGCTATCTCTTTCTTTTCTTCTATTATTTTATTCTCCCTCTAGGTTTTTTATTATTTGTATTATTTATAAGAAATTATTGGCAATTACAAAGTATTACTTTTATGATATTTGGTTTAGCTTTATTCATTATTTTTCTTTTTTATCTCCTTCATATGATATTACTTTTAAAATTAAGGAAAGGCTTTTATGATCGTTTCTTTGGCTTTAAGTTTATTAGTACTATTAATTTTAAAAAAGAGATTTAGGGTAAAATATCTGTGGTAGAAAGATGTAGTATTACGTTTATAAAATGATTTAATGAAGGGTTTGTTGGTATAAGTAGACGATTATTTGATAAAAATAATAATTAATAATTCTGTTAATAGATTTTGCGTTTCTTTATCTAATTTTTTAAATTCTTTTATTAGTTTAAAGATTTCTCTTATTTTTATTTCTTTGGTATCTTTAATATTGTTATTCTTGAATATATTAAATAAGTTTTGAACTAGATTGATTCTTTCTTCCAGTGAAATCGCTTCTAGTTTTTTTGTTAATTTTTGTTGTAAAGCTTTGCTTCTTTTACTTTGAGTATCCCGAATTAGTTTATTATCTTTACACTGCCAGTTAAAAGCATCATGTTGGAATATATTTAAACCTTTGGATTTTATAACAATATAATCAGGAGTATGATAAAGAATCATGCCAATAATACTTTCTTTAGGGACAACCATTTTTATTTTTGATTCTATTTTTTTGTATGCTTTTGATTCAATTTCACTTTTTAAGAAACCCGGCCCATCAAAATTAGTTATTTTTACTACTTTTCTTTTAATCCAAAAATGAGCATTCATAACGGCACAAATAGCTAAATTACCACCTTTGGAGTGTCCGCCAACTCGTACGGTTTTATCTAATAAGCGAATAGTTTTATTTAAATAAATAGAGGCATATTTTTGGCTTGCTCCAGGATAAAGATAAGTCATTTTAAAATCTTCTTCCCAACCAATTATAGATGTGTCAGTACCAGCAAAGGAAACGTAAATGCTTTTATCGGGTAATTTCATTGTCATAGCTTTAAATTGCATAGCATCATTCACTACTTTCATGTAATTATAAAAGAGAATATCTTTATATCTTTTGGTATTTTTCATTATTTCTAGCATTTTAAAAGTATTGCTAATAAATATACCACGATATTCTTTCTTTTTGTCTTTTATTTTTAAAGCAGCTTCTTTTAAAGTGATTTTTCCTTTTTTAAAAGCCGGAACAATACCCGTAAAATCTACATATGTTAAAAGAGAGAATATTAAATTATCTAATTCATTAAAAGGGTATTCCCTAAAAGTTTTATCTTTATTCTTTTTTATGTAATCTATAATATTCATACCTATATCTCCTTTAGGTACTATCATTATATCATATTATTCAAAATTTATATTATTGTTATTTATAGTATATTTTATTTCATAAAACATTCTCATAGTTTGATATAGAAGATAAGTGTCTTTATAACCAATAATTTCATAACTAGAATGCATAGCAAGCATAACTAAACCTATGTCTATTGTATAAATACTTACATGTTTTAAATTTGCATTAGCAAGAGTAGACCCAGTAGTATAATCGTTTCTTGAAGTATAATCTGAATATTTTATTTTTTTTCTTTCTAATATATGCTTTAACAGAGTAGAAGAAATACTATTAGTGCTACTACTTATTTCTTTCATAACCATAATGCCACCATTTAAAGGGGGTGTATTAGTATGATCGGATAATTCATCGTGATTAGGATGTCTTGCATGAGTATTATCGGCATTGATGATAATAGACTTGTTTAGAATGGTTTTTAAATCTAACTTTTTTATAGCGCAAATTGTTTTTAAAGTATCTATTAAGAAATTAGAATCAGCACCTTCAAGAGTATTTGAACCAATTTCTTCACTATTAAATACAACTAATATATCAATATCGCTTCCTTGAGATTTCAAAAAAGCTTTTAATCCGGCATAAGTACAAGATAAGTTATCAATTCTTGGACTAGCTAAAAATTCATCATTAATGATCGCAGGTTCTTCTATATTATATAAAAATAAATCATATTCAAATAGTTTATCTTTGATATTTGTATTATTTTGAATTAAATTCTCTATGGTATTTTTTTTGTTTAAAGATATAATTGGCATTAAATCAACTTCGGTATTTAAATCTAAATTAGAATTAGCTTCATCATTTTGATGAATAGCAATACTTGGAATAATGGCAACTGGTTTTTTTAAATCAATTATGTGACTTTGATATGTATTTTTGTTTTTGGTTATAATTCTTCCAGCAATAGACATTGGTCTATCCATAAATCCATAATTTAAAATTCCTCCATAGGGAGCAGTATTTAATTTTTGATAACCATTTTCATAATATTCAGGATTAGGTTTGATACTAAAAGAAGGAGTATCACCATGAGTGCAGACTATTTTAAATTTATCCGCTTTTTTGTTTAAATGAAAAGCAATTAAAGAAGCATCATTTCGAATGACAAAATACTTTTTATTATCCAAACTCCATTTTTCGTTTTCTTTTAGCTCTATATAGTCGTTATTTAATAATATTTTTTTAATTTCGTTAATGCAAGTAAAAATACAAGTTCCCGTTTTTAAGAAGTCTAATAATTCTCGATTAAAATTATTCATAAAATTCACCAGTATTAGTATGAACTTAAAAAATATTATTATAATTATTTTTCTATAATGTTTATAAATGTAGAATTTGATACTTGCTATTTCTAAAGATGAAATTGTTTGACATAGTGTCAGATTCGTTATATAATTATTTTTAAAGTGAATATAGCTTCCAAAAAGAAAGGGATATGTAGGGGGACACACTCGAATTTACGAAAAAAATTTTTTAGCAAAGGATTGTTTAGATGAGAAAAATTAAAATTGGTGGTATTTATAAGCATTTTAAAGGGGATTATTATGTTGTGGAAGGATTGGCTACTTATAGCGAAACTAATGAACAATGTGTGATTTATCGTTCTTTATATGATGATGGAAAAATGTGGGTGCGACCCATAACACTTTTTTTAAGCGAAGTTGATCATCAAAAGTATCCTGATGTATTAGAGAAGTATCGCTTTACTTTACAAAATATTAAAAGTGTTAAAAAGTAATAAGGACTTATGAAGAAAATTATAATGAGATTTTTTAACTTTACTTGAATGATTACCTCTTCATATAACAATGAATGAGTTAAATGGAAATGAAAAATATTATTATTTTGAAGTTCATTTAGTTAGCAATAAAACACATATAGATTCTATTCATAAAGGAGTATTATGCTTTATCCAAGATAACTGTTTAGTCCTTTTTTCTGCAGATATTAAAACAAATTATTCATATGCAAGAATTGGAAGAATCAAAGACGTTGAGCATTTAAGTGAGGTGGTTGGAAGTAGAGATATTTCTGTAGAGATTAAAAGTTTTATTAAATAAAGGAGGAGATGTTATGAATAAAATTTTAGTCTGTTATTTTTCAGCAAGTGGCGTAACAAAAGATGTTGCCATTAAGTTAAATGAAGTTTTGAAAGGAGATTTATTTGCAATTGTTCCAGTTGATATATATACAGATGCTGATTTAGATTGGAATAATGTTAGTAGTAGATCATCTATAGAGATGCAGGATGAAAGTGCTAGACCTAAAGTAAGAGAAAAAATAGCTAATGTTGATGAATATGATACGATTTGTTTGGGTTATCCAATATGGTGGGATAAAGCACCTCGTATTGTTAATACCTTTTTAGAAGAAAATCATTTAGATGGTAAGAATATATATGTTTTTGCTACAAGTGGTGGTTCTTCAGTAGAAAATAGTTTTGATGAGTTAATTGAGACATACCCTGATTATCATTTTGTTAGGGCCAAAATATTTAATAGATATGTTAGTCGTGATGAAATATTAGGTTGGATAAAATAGGAGGAGATAATATGAATGATAAAATGATTTGTTATGGTGAAATTGATGATGTAAATATTAAAAAGGAAAATATTGTTTTAACAGAAGAATGGGATAAAGTTTTTCCTAAAAGTGATGAAGTTCATCATCGGAAAGTTACATTCGTTAATCGCTTTGGAATTACCCTAGCTGCTGATCTTTATACTCCTAAGAATGCAGATGGTAAGTGCTACTATTGCAGTGTGTGGACCTTATAATGCTGTAAAAGAACAAGTATCAGGTCGTTATGCTCAGGAAATGGCTAAAAGAGGATTTCTAACAATAGCTTTTGATCCATCTTTTTATGGTGAATCTGGTGGGGTTCCCCGCTATATGAATTCGATTGATTTTGCGGTTGAAGATTATCAGGCTACCGTTGATTATTTATCTACTTTAGAGGAAGTAGATGCAAATAGAATTGGTATTATTGGTATATGTGGTTGGGGAGGCTTTGCTCTTCAAGTAGCATCTATAGATACAAGAATAAAAGCAACGCTAACTATAACGATGTATGATATGGCAAGAGTGAGTTTGTTTGGCTATGATGATGCCAATGATGAAGAAGCTAGATATCAAGCAAGAGTTCTTTATAACCAAACTAGAACGAATGATTATCAAAATGGAAAATATACTTTGCTTGGTGGAAATCCAGAAGTTGCTCCAGATGATGCTCCTCAGTTTTTAAAAGATTATGTTTCTTTTTATCGAGGAAGAGGATATCAGAAACGCTCTTTAGGATCCAATAACGGTTTTTGTGCAGTTACAATGAATTCCCTTTTAAATACAAAGATGTTTTCTTATACAAATGAGATTAGAAGTGCAGTTTTAATGATTCATGGAGAGAAAGCTCATTCTTGTTATTTTAGTCGTGATGCTTATAAACAGATGACAAAAAACAGTAAATATGTTCAAAATAAGGAACTTATAATTATTCCTAATGCTGTTCATTGTGATTTATATGATAATTTGGAAGTAATTCCTTTTTCTAAGATAGAAGAGTTTTTTAATAAATATTTGTAAGAAGAGATAAGGCATAAATAAAAGAATTATTTTCGTCGTTCTTTGGTTATTAATTGCCTTAATAAATATATCAAGCTCATGAAGAAGAAATAAAAGCGCAAGTAATCGCACAGTATAAAAGCACTTTTAGGTTTTGGTAAATATTATGGAAAAAAGATGAAATCGTGTTTAATTTCATCTTTTTTGATTAGTTATTAATTTTGGTAACAGTGAATGATCCTGAATAATTATCGTTTGGCACTAATTCAAAGTCAACATTTGAAGTGTTAATGAAGCGATAAGTTGAACCAGCAGTACCGTTAAATATTGCATTACCACTAATAGTTCCAGTGTCACAGAAGTTTAATCTGTTATGAGTAGATGAGTGAGCAATTAAAATGTCATTAGGATATAATTGATGTAGTTCAATTCCTAAAGCATTAGGTTCGCAAGCATATTCAATGTTCTTTCTGTTCCGAACATTAACCCACCAGTGTACCAAATATTGTCCATCTTGAGGAATCGTAAATTCTCCAGTAGTTGGATCATAAGTAATGCCGTTACTTAAATTAGTTATTCCAAGTCTAATAGGGTCGCCACTTGCTACATATAAATTGGATTCATCGTGTACCATAGCGGCAGCATTGAATGATGGCCCACTTGGTCCGGTAGGTCCAGTAGCTCCAGTAGCCCCGGTAGGTCCTGTAGCTCCAGTAGCTCCAGTAGCTCCAGTAGCTCCAGTAGGTCCGGTAGGTCCAGTAGCTCCAGTAGCCCCGGTAGGTCCAGTAGCTCCAGTAGCCCCGGTAGGTCCTGTAGCTCCAGTAGGTCCGGTAGGTCCAGTAGCCCCGGTAGGTCCAGTAGCTCCAGTAGCTCCAGTAGGTCCGGTAGGTCCTGTAGCCCCAGTAGCCCCAGTAGGTCCGGTAGGTCCAGTAGCCCCAGTAGCTCCAGTAGGTCCAGTAGCTCCAGTAGGTCCGGTAGGTCCTGTAGCCCCAGTAGCCCCAGTAGGTCCGGTAGGTCCAGTAGCCCCAG
>CALVHI010000022.1 GCA_944327365.1 uncultured Bacilli bacterium | reverse complement strand
ATAAAGTGCCATAGTAACGTACAAACTGGAAACGGTGGAAATGGAACGCGGTAAACCCCACGAGTGAGAAATCCAAATTTGGTAGGAGAGCTCTTACAAAAGAAACAAATGGCGTAAGGGTCTAGTTTTTTACTAGAAGATAAATATTTGTCGTCCCCATTGGGATACAGAACATGGCTTATGAAAATGATTATTTTTTTTAATTTTAAAAAGAAGGAGTGAAGTTGCCTTGGACAGGATTGGGAGCGAATTAAAGATAGCTCGAGAACAATCAGGGGTAAGTATTGAAGAAGCAAGTTCGGATTTAAATATTAATGTAAACTTTTTGTTAAATATTGAAGAAGGAAAAATTGGTTGTTTTAAAGATATTTTTGAATTAAAAGATTATATTAATAGTTATGCAAAGTATTTAGGATTAGATAGTGAAAAGTTAATGGATGAGTTTAATGAATATATGTTTGAATATACTTCAAAGATTCCTGTTAAAGAAATAGAAAAGCTAGCTAAAAAAGAAGCTAAAGAAGAGGGAAATAAAATATCTAGTCCATATACGAGAAAACCCAAAAAACATCATAATGGTTATTATATTGGCATTTATGTTGTGATTATTTTATTAGTAATATTAGCAATTGTATGGAGCGTCAAGCAAATTACTGTAGACAATCATATTACTAGTGAAATTAGTTATGTAAGAATATAGGAGGATATTATGAATTTACCAAACAAATTAACACTAGGAAGAATTATTGTAGCAATTATAATTTTAATTTTATTAATGATCCCATGGTATAATTTGGGAATTAATTTTCCAACATATATTGTAGCTGGAAAGATTATGGTTGATTTAAAATTTATTATCGTTGGGATTTTATTTGTTCTAGCTGCCTTAACAGATTTTTTAGATGGATATATTGCTAGAAGTCGTAATTTAGTTACTGATTTTGGGAAAGTAATGGATGCGATTGCAGATAAAGTATTAGTAAATGGCTTATTAATATTACTTGCTTATAATGGCTTTATTAGTATAGCTATTCCAGTTATTATTATCACAAGAGATATATTCGTTGATTCATTTAAAATGGCAAGTGGCAAAAAAGGAAAAGTTGTTGCTGCATCATTTACTGGTAAAGCTAAAACAATGTGTATGATGATTGGTATAGCTCTAACCTGTTTTTATAATTTACCATTTGAACTTATTGGTATTAATGTTGGATATGCTTTAATTATTATTGCAACTGTATTATCTATCATTAGTGCTTGTCAATATTACTACAATACAAAAGACACATTTAAAGCCAAATAAGGCTTTTTTCTATTTCCCAATGTCATCTCAAGCGTAGTTTTGATGCATAACATTAATCATAAATATAAGTTAATTCTTATGTTCGAACTTGACATAAACTTGATTTTATATTAGTATTGTATTAGTGATGTTTAGGAGATAAGATAATGAAAATTAAAAATAGGGTAGTGGAAGATTTAGTGTTTAAAAGTTATTTGGAAGAAATTATGAGGAAGAAGAAATATTTAAAGATGAATCGATATATTCAGCATGGAAATACAACTTGTCTTCTTCATAGTATAGCAGTTGCTTATTTTTCTTATCGTTTATGTAAGTTTTTAAAATTAAAGGTAAGAGAAAAGGAACTAATTCGTGGGGCATTATTGCATGATTATTTTTTATATGATTGGCATGCTAAATATAGGCCAACGAAAGATATTGGTTTACACGGTAGAATTCATCCTACTATCGCTTTATTTAATGCAAGAAGGGATTATGAAGTAAATCAAATAGAAGCAGATATTATTAAAAAGCATATGTTTCCTCTTACCTTTACTCCTCCTAAATATAAAGAAAGTATTATTGTTTGTTTAGTCGATAAATTTTGTGGTATTTATGAAGTATTTAGTAAAAAAGCCTATTTTGAGATGGCAGAACATCTTGCCGATACGAAAAAGAATAGGCGAATTATTGCTAAGAGAATAAACCTATATAATTAGGTTTTTTTATATGTTAAAAAAGCATAAAATGTAATGGTGAAGAAGATGCACATATTAAAGAATTTAGAAAATTTTTTATATGATCAAGATTATTTTATTGATCTTTTTAATCATACTTTACATGTATATTATTATACAGAGTTAATTACTCTAACGGATACTTTAATTGAATTAAAATTAAAAGAATTTATATTAATAGTTGAAGGAAAAGACTTCGTTGTAAATAGACTTGATAAACATGAAATATTGATTAAAGGAATTGTTGAGAATATGAGGTTTAAACGATGAAACATTATGTTTTAATACGGATAAAAACACCTAAAAAAACAAACTTGCTTTTAAAATTAAATCATTTAAATGTTGAAATGAAAGATATTACTTATGAAAGTGATGGCCTTAAATTTAAAGTTTTACAAAAAGATTTAAATCGAATAAAAAAATATTTAGCAAGTTATTCTGTAGAAGTTATTGATGAACTAGGAGTATATAAGTTAAAAAATGAGATGAAGAAAAACTGCTTTATTATTACAGGAATTATTTTTGCAAGTATTATTTTTCTTATTTTGTCTAATTTAATTGTTAAGATAGATATTATTCATGAAGATGCTACTTTAAGAGAATTAATTCAAGATTCTTTAATAGAAAAAGGAGTAAAACCTCTTAGTTTTAAAAAAAGTTATGAAGAATATGAGCGAATTATAGCAGATATTAAAGATGAATATCAAGATAAAATAGAATGGTTAGAAATTGATGTGGAAGGAATGGTTATTCATGTTAGGGTGGAGGAGCGTATTGTTACTAATTATGATCAAGATTATAGTACATGTCATATTGTAGCATCTAAATCAGGAATAATAAAAAGTATTACAACCAAAAGAGGAGTTAGTGAAGTTAGTATTAATGATTATGTAAAAAAGGGGGATATTTTAATTAATGGAAATATTAAGTTAAATGATGAAATTAAAAATAGGACTTGCGCTAATGGCTCTGTTTATGCTGAAGTTTGGTATCAAGTACAAGCAAGTATGCCTCTTTCTTTTGAAAAGAAAAGCGATACTGGGAAAATGCGCTATAATCTGATGATCAAAAAGGGTAGTGATAAAACTGTTTTATTAAGAAGTAGAATTAAAGGAGAAAAAAGAGTAGAGAATGTTTTGCTATTTAAGTTTCTAGGTTTTGAATTTTACTTACAAAAAGAATATGAATTAAAAGTCGAAAATTTTAACTTTACACCTCAAGAAGCAAAGGAAAAAGCAATTTCGTTAGCTAAAGAAAAATTAGCGTTAAAATTAGACAATTTTGAGAGTATTATTGAAGAAAAAGTCTTGCAAAATACGATAAAAAATAATAATATATATATAGACATGTTTGTTGCGGTAAAAGAGCAAATAGGAATAAAAGAATATTTTGTGCGCTAGGAGTGGTACTCATGATGAAAAACATTGCTAATATATTAACTGAATCAATTGATAATATTTGGCCAATGTTAGTAATTTTTTTAGTAGTTTTTGCAGTAGTAAGAATAGCAGCTTTAAGAAGTAGCAATGAACGTTTTGTTTTTTATAAAGAGTTTTCTAATTTATTATTTATTGTTTATATTTTACTTTTATTTGAACTCTTAACAGAAGCAGAATTAAATAAAGTTAGAGGATATAACCTAGTTCCTTTTACAGAGATATTTCGCTATGAAATAGGTAGTGAAGCATTTCTAATGAATGTAGTAGGAAATATTGTTATTTTTATCCCTTTTGGTTACTTAATATCAACATATATTAAACCCAAAAGAATACTTCCTATATTAGTAGTAAGTGTCATATCATCAGCAACGGTTGAATTTGTCCAATTATGTGTAGGTAGAAGTTTTGATGTCGATGATATTATATTAAACTCATTAGGAGCAATCATAGGTTTTCTAATCTATGTTGCTTTAAATGCTATTAAAAAGTATTTACCAGGAATATTCAAAAAAGATATTATTTATAACATTTTATGTTTCATTATCTTACTAATTATGGTATTATATTTACTTAGTCGAAAGGGAGTTAATATTATATGAAAAACACTTATGAAATAACCGATTTAGTGCATGTTTCTTTTGACTATTCTTATTTAGATGATATTATTAAAAGAGTATTAGATCACGAGAAAGTAGAAAATGCTTACTTTTCAGTTATATTTGTAAATGAAAAAGAAATTAGAAAAATAAATAAAGAGTATCGTCAAGTAGATGCCGTAACAGATGTAATATCCTTTGCTCTTGAAGATGTAAAAGATAATATAAATAACAACATTCGAATTTTAGGAGATATATATATATGCATCGAAAAAATGTTAGAGCAAGCGCAAAGATATGAGCACAGTATAAAAAGAGAGCTAAGTTTTCTTACCGTTCATGGTCTACTTCATTTGCTAGGATATGATCATATGGATGAAGAAAGCGAAAAAGAAATGTTTGGATTACAGGAGTTGATATTAAATGAAGCAGGAACAACAAGATAAATTTGAAAGAGAAAAAGTAAAAGTATATGGTCCCATGCGCTTTATAAAAAGCATTAAGTATTCACTAGATGGTTTATTTTATGCATATCGCTATGAACAAAGTTTATGGATACATGGCTTTGCTGTTTTACTAGCAGTCATACTAGGAATTGCATTTCAAATTAAACTATCAGAATGGGCAATTATTTTTATTGCTCTAGGAATAATATTAGCTTTAGAACTAATTAATACAGCGATCGAAGCAGCAGTTGACTTAACAACAGCCAAGATTCATCCATTAGCTAAAATAGCAAAAGATTGTGGTTCTGCAGCTAGTTTTGTGATGTCCATCGTCTCTATTGTGATTAGTTTATTTGTATTTGGCCCATATTTTTTAGAATTATTTGATAAATTGTTTTAGGAGGTTTTATGAGGAGTGGTTTTGTAAGTTTAATTGGTAGACCTAATGTTGGCAAATCAACCCTTTTAAATACACTTGTTAGTGAAAAAGTAGCAATTACTAGTAAAGTAGCTGGGACAACCCGAAATGTTATTCAGGGTATTTATAATGAAGAAGATTATCAAATTGTTTTTATGGATACTCCAGGTATTATAAAACCAATAAATAAATTAGGGAAAATTACTAATAAGCAAGCACTATCTTTTACAAAAGAAATAGATTGTTCATTATTTGTTGTTGATGCAGAAGCTGGTTTAGGTAGAGGCGATAGGTTTATTATGGGGGTATTAAGAAAAACTGATTCACCAGTTATATTGGTTTTGAATAAAATTGATAAGATTAGCGATGAAGACATATTATATCATATTGCCGAATATAAAGATTTATATCCATTTGCTGATATCGTTCCAGTGTCTGCCTTAACGAAAGATAATATTAATCGCTTAATTGAAGTAATTAAAAAGTATTTAAAAGATGATGTAAAATATTTTCCGGAAGGCATGAAAACAAGTAATAGTAAATATTTTATGATTAGTGAAATAGTAAGGGAAAAATTATTTGATATTACATCAGAAGAAATTCCCCATAGTCTTACTTGTCATACTTCTTATTATGAAGAAAAAAAGGACTTAATTGAAATACATGTTGATATTATTGTAGATCGTGATTCAATTAAAAAAATTGTGATTGGTAAAAAAGGAGAAAGATTAAAAGAAGTAGGAACCCGAGCAAGAGAAGAATTAGAAGGAATGTTAGGGAAAAAAGTTTATTTAGAATTGTTTGTAAAAACTATAAAGAATTGGAAAGATAAAGAGCGGTTTATTAAAGAATTAGGATTTTTGGACTTTTAATGAATAATTTTATTCATGATAGAACATAATTAAAGTAGAAAGGTTGATATTATGAATAAAAAAGAAGCTTGGAAGATATTTCAAAAATCTGGGAAAATAGAAGATTATCTAGCATATAAAGAAATTGAAAGAAAAGAAAAGTAAACAACCGATATATAGCTTGAAAAAATGAACAAATATTATTAATAAAACATTTTATTAAGGTTCTGCTTTAATTTTTTTTTATTTTGTTTTATAATGTTTTTGTTAGGTGAATGAATTATGTTAAGAGAAATAGAAGGTATAATTATAAGAGAAATACCTTATGGAGAAACATCAAAGATTATTCATGTTTATACGATAGATGGGGTAATTTCATTGATTTGTAAGGGAGCTAAAAGCTTAAAAAGCCCATTTAGAGCGACAACTCTTAAGTTTACTTATGGGAAATTTAATATTTATTATAAAGAAAATAAACTTTCTACTTTAAAAAGTGTTGATGTAATTAATCCATTAAGTAAAATAAAAAATGATATTGTATTATTAAGCTATGTAAATTATATTACAGAATTAACAACTCAAGTAATAAAACAGACGACAAAACAATTATATGAAGAATATATTAATGTTATCTTAAAAATAGAGGATGGTTTAGATCCATTAATTTTAGCTAATATTTTAGAAATTAAATATTTAGATTATTTAGGAGTAGGGCTTAACTTGGATTCTTGTGTTGTTTGTGGATCTAAAGCAAATATTATTACAATTGATGGAGATAAAGGGGGATACATCTGTTTTAATTGTTATCAAAATGAATTGATTGTTGATGCTAAAACTATTGAGTTACTTCGGATGTATTATTATGTGGATATAAAAAGTATTAGTAAAATTAAGATTAGTGCTAAAGTAAAAAATGAAATCAATCACTTTTTAAATACTTATTATGATCGCTATACAGGACTATATTTAAAGAGTAAAGATTTTTTAAAGAAAATTTATGAATAATTTCGACATATTTAGACACTAATCTTTTTTATTTTTCTTTTCATTTAAGTTTAGATCAACTATAATATTAATAGAGGTTATTTATGAAATGGATTAAATATGTTTTATTTTTCTTTTTAATATTTCCTTTACCAATATATGCTAGCAGCAAAGCAGTGGTAGATATTACACAAATGAGCGTTTTGGATATAGCTCATGCTCTTGATAAGGGTTATTTAACAAGTGAATTATTAGTAACGCTATATTTGGAGAGAATAGAAGCATATGATCAAGACTTTCTAGCAATAAGAGAGGTGAATGATCAAGCATTAGAAGAAGCCAAACGTTTAGATGAAGAAAGAAAAGATGGGCATGTTCGAAGTCTTCTCCACGGAATTCCTTTTCTTGTTAAAACTAATATCAATGTAAAAGGATTAGCTACGACTGCTGGGGCGAAAGCCTTAATAGATAATCAGCCTCTTGAGGATGCTTTAGTTATTCAAAAATTGCGAAAAGCCGGGGCGATTGTTTTAGCTAGTACGAATATGAGTGAATTTGCTTTTCAAGCAGGATATTCTAATAGTAGTTTTGGAATGGTTAAAAATGCTTTTAATCCTCAATATACAGCTTATGGATCTAGTGGTGGCAGTGCAGTAGGTCTTGCTTTATCTTTTGCTTCTTTTTCTTTAGGTACTGATACAAATTCTTCAGTTCGAGTTCCGGCTTCGGCAGCAGGTATAGTTGGGCTACGTCCCAGTTTTGATTTAATTAGCACGAAAGGGATAATCCCTTATGATATCACGCGCGATACAGTAGGAATTATGAGTAAGACAGTAGAAGATAATGCTTTGATTTTGAGTGTTATAAATCAGGAAAATAAAAGCTATGAGCCATCTAAAAAGTCTCTTGATCAAGTCACTATAGGCGTAGTTAATGGCTATTTAACGGGAACGTCCTCTTCAGTTCGAGTTAATTATAAAACAGATGAAGATATTAAAGAGCTAGCCGTAAAAAAGATTAAAGAATTAGAAGATTTGGGTGCTAATATTGTCTATATTGATGAATTAATTAATCAATATTATTATAATATTGCTAATTCTACGATGAGTGGATCTTCTTTTTGTGATGGTTTTAATGAATATATTGAGACAACACAAGGGCCAATTAGAAATTTTCAATCTTTAGTAAATGCAAGTGGGAAAATATATAGTTTAAATTCATATTTATCGGGATGCAATGGATCTTGGACTTATCGCAATAAAGAAAAAGAAGAGAAGAAAAAAACTTTTCAGGATCATATTTTGGAAGTATTTCAAAATAATGGCCTTGATTTAATTGTTTATCCCACAACTAAAAGTAAAATATTTACTTTAGCAAAGAAAGGCAGTGTTAATGCTCCAGGAAGCTTTTTAGGAAGTGTAATTGGCTATCCTTCTTTAACAGTGCCTATGGGTTATATTGATGGATTGCCATATGGTTTAGAGTTCTTTAGCCTAAAAGGAGAAGAGCAATTATTATATGATGTAGCAAGTTTACTTATGAATTACACTAATAAATCCATTACCAATAGCCCTTTAGTCCCATCTCTTTATGAAATTCCAGAATATGTTAATCAATTAATGATGCTTTATGAAAACAGTGAAGGCGAATTAACGATGAAGACGAAAGAATATTTCTTAAATTATAATTATAATACTGATAGTGAAAATGAAAAACGTGCTAACTATTTAATTTCTTTGTACAATGAACTTAAGATAAACAAACAGGAAAAAAATTCATCTTTTACTGTTATTATTATCATTCTCTTTGCTTTAATTTTATTTGCGATGATTTTATTTGTTTTAATTTATCGAATGCTATTAAAAAAAATAAATCAACTTTACAAAAAAATAAAAAAATAGGATAGTCAAAGTATAAAATATCTGGTAAAATAAAAATAGAAAAAAAGGTGAGTATGTATGAATCCTATAAAAGAAAACGAAGCAATGAAGCAAGAAAAATCAATTTTAGAAAAAAATCCTAAGAAAAGAATGGGAAAATGGTTAATTCTTTTGTTAGTACTTGTTGTAGCTATATTAATTGGGCTATATCTTGGCTTTCAAAAATTGACAATTAATCCTTTAAATGTTTATAAAACAGCGATAAATGATACTTATAATACCATAGATCAATACTTAAAAGAAAATACAAATTCTAATTTTGATGTTGCCCTTTATGAAGAGCCATGGACTTTAGATGCAAATTTTACTGTGCAAACAGATTTAGAAGATTTAGATTTTTTAAATCAATATCAATATCAAATAGCTTTAGGATCTGACTATTCTCAGGAACAAGTAAATTTAGATCTAGGAATAAATGATGAAGAGGAAGAAATTTTTGATATATTTATTTCTTATTTAAATAACAAAGCTTATTTAAAAAGCGATGCGTTATTTCAACAAGTCTTAGATATAGGAGAAATAGATTTAAACCTTGATTTAGAATCATTATCAACAAGTGAACTTATGATTACTTATGATGATATTCATCTTATTCTAGAAAATATGAAGAATATATTTATAGATTCTTTAGATCAGGATATGTTTGAATCTACTTCTAAAGAAATTGAGTTAGAAGGAAAAAATGTTCAAGTAACCAGTTATACTTATTTGCTGGATGAACAAAATTTAGAAAGAACAATGGAATATTTTAAAGAAAGAATTAATAGTAATGAAGAATTATTAGATGTTTACTCTCGTATTACTGGAATGAATATTGATGAATTAAAAAGCTCCATTAATGATATTGCCATTCAAAATTCAGGGGAAATAAAAATCAATCTTTATACTGAAAGCGGTAGTCATGTTATCGCTGGAAATATTACTTTAGATGAAGAAATAATTATGAATTTTACTAATCAAAGTCAAGGCTTTGAAATAATGCTTTTTGCTCCCCACGCAAACTTAGAAGTGGTATTTAAAGAAGATACTTTAACGATGAGTTATTATGAAGGAAACAAGGAAATTATAATGATTGCTTTTACTCTTCAAAGGGATTCAAAAAAAATTCAAGTTCAATTAAATCAAAATAGTGAAGAATATCAAGTTAATTTAGAATTTAGTAATATAAAAGATCAAGAAGATAGTTATCAAGCTGATTTTATCTTTGATTTATATTTACATAATTCTAGTGTTCAAACGAATATAAATTTAGATGGCACACTAAATATTAGTGTAGGTAAACTTGAAAGTTTAGATTATACAAATAGTGTAGATATAAATTCTTTAAGTGAAGAAGAGCAATTAGATATAATGGAAAATCTTAGTTCTATATTAGAACGTTTAGAATTAATGTAAAATTTTTAAATCCCATTAGGGATTTTTCTAGTTAATGGAGGATATATGAATGAAGAAATTTATTTAAAAATGCAAAGTCATAATCAGTCTTTAAATCAATATGCTTGTAGAGAAGATCAAGCTATTTATTTAAAAGAAAACAAACAAGATTTGAGGACTCCTTTTTTTAGAGATATTGATCGAATTATTTATTCTCTAGCTTTTATTCGTTATCAAGATAAAACTCAAGTATTTTCCAATACTTATCATGATCATGTAGCAAGGAGAATGATTCATGTAATGTTTGTTAGTAAAATAGCAAGAACAATAGGTAGAGCATTAGGACTTAATGAAGATTTAATTGAAGCGGCTTCTCTAGGGCATGATCTTGGTCATGTACCATTTGGCCATCAAGGCGAGTATATATTAAATGATTTAAGTTTAAAACATCATGAAGGATATTTTAATCATAATATTGAGAGCGTAAGAAATTTAATGTTTATTGAAAAATATGGAAAAGGGATTAATATTACGGTTCAAGTATTGGATGCTATTATGTGTCATAATGGAGAATTTGCTTTAGGGGCGTATTATCCTAAAAGGAAAAGTAAAGAAGAATTTTTAGAAGAATATTGGGCTAGTTATAAAGATAAAAATGTTTTAGCTAAACTTCGCCCTATGACATTGGAAGGATGCGTTGTTCGGGTTAGTGATTTGATCGCTTATTTAGGTAGAGATATTGATGATGCTATTCGATTAAATGTCTTAAAAAGAGAAGATATTCCTACTGAAATAACTAAAGTATTAGGTAGTAATACAAAAGAAATTGTTAATACTTGTATATTAGATATTATAATAAATAGTTATGGCAAGAATTATATAAAATTAAGTGATGAAGTATATCGAGCTGTGGTAAGTTTAAAAAAATTTAATTATGAACATATTTATAATAAAGCAATGAGTAAAGAAGAAAAAGATAAATTAACGAAGCAATTTGAATTATTATTTGATACTTATTTAAATGATTTAAACAATAATAATAAAACATCACCAATTATATATTCTTATTTAGAAAATATGAGTGATGAATATAAGAAAAATACTAAAGAAAGAATTGTTATTGATTATATTGCTGGAATGACAGATGATTATTTTTTAAGGGAATATGAAAGAATAACGGGATTAAAAGGTGATTTTTAACTTTTAATGCATCCGCTTTATAATACCTAAACTTGGGGACTAGTAGATAATTTAGAATTTAAATGTAGCTTATTTATGGACTTTATTATGAGAGGAGAGATTATGAAAATATTAAAGTATAAAAAAGGGAAGAAAAATGAATATAAAGTATTAACGGATACTAAAGAATATATTATTTATGATGATATTATTATTAAGTATGAATTATTATTAAAAAAAGAGATAAATGACCAAGAATGGGATAAACTTATAAAAGAAAACAATTTATTAAAAGCTTATTATACAGGCTTAGATATTATAAGTAAGAGACTTAAAACAGAAAAAGAATTAAAAACTATTTTAAATAAAAAAGGATATTCTTCTAAAGAGATAGAATATTCTTTAAATAAACTAAAAGAAGAAGGGTATTTAGAGCCTAAAACTTATATAGTTGCTTATATTCATGATGCTATTACCTTAAATGTTATTGGTGAAAATAAAATTAAAGATGAATTAGAAAAGCGCGGTTTTAAAGAACAAGAAATATTAGAAGAGCTAAATAAAATAGATCATGAAATATATCTTGATAAAATAAAGAAGTATATTAATAAAAAATTAAAAGGAAATACAAAGAGCGCTAATTTATTTAAGCAAAAGATTATGATTGATTTAATTCATAAAGGATTTAGACAAGAAGATATAATGGGCTTTTTAGAAAAATTAGATATTGAGGATAATCTTAAAGAGGTAGAAAAGATTATTGATCGCTTATATAATAAATATATAAATAAATATGATTTATATACGACTAAAATGAAAATAAAAAATTATTTATATACTAAGGGATATCAAAACATTGATATGGATAAATATTTAGAAAAGAACTCCTATAAATAATATAAACCCCATTTCTTATATAAAATAGAAACGGGGTTTATATAAAAAGAGTTCTTTATTCATTAGTTGTATTTTCATAAGAATTAATAAGATTATTCATATAAATGCTATACTGACTATCTATTTCACTATCGACAATATCTAATTCATATAGATCACGATAATAACGAATAGCATCAACCATTAATGACTGATCTTTACTTAATTTATCTTCCGTAATGGTTTCTTTCATTGAATCAAGAGAGTCATCATAGCTAGCTTTATCGCCAGTTTTAGTCTTTAAAATAACATGATAACCAAGTTCAGTTGTAATCACTTCAGTTGAATATTCGCCATCTTTAAGCTCGCTTGCAACTTTAATTAACTCATCGTAATTACTATCTAAAGATCCAATATTAATTTCTCCAAGATTACCACCTTCATCTTTGGTATCTTCATCTTCAGAATATTCTTTAGCTAAAATAGCAAATACTTCCATAATATCTTCATCATTATCTTTTGCTTCTTCTAATTGATCGATAATGTTCTCAATACTTTCTTTTGCCACATTTTCTGCTTCTTCTACTTCATCATCGCTCATATCATCAGTAACATCTGGTGTAATTAATATATGAGAAATTGTCATATTAGGATAGACATCATTTTCATAATATTCTTTTAATTCTTCTTCAGTAATATTATTCTTTACATAATCTTCTATTGCGATGTTTTGCAAATATCCAATATAAGCAAAGTTTTGATAAGCTTCTACTGTGGAATAACCATAATATTGAAGCATATTTAATAATTCTTCTTCAGATCCAGCATTAGTTCTTAATTGATCGATTAAAGCTTCAGCATAAGTATTCGCATTTTCGACTTCATCTGGAAATTCAGATTCAAAGATATATTTATCAATCATATTTAATAAAGTATCCAAGCCATAACTATTCTTAATTTCTTCATAAAAGTCATTAGCACTTATCATTTCCCCATCTTTAAAAGTAACAATAGCTTCATCTCCATTTGATAATGTTGGTATTTTACCACACCCACAAAGAAGTAGCGAACATACCCCTAAAATTAATATTTTTTTCTTCATTAATATTTCCTCCTAATAAGAATTATAGCAACTATCTTAAAAAAAAACAAGAAAAACCTAGATAAAACTTAATTCTTTTTTTAAAAATGACAATTGGGGATTTATCCCACACCAATTTTTTTCTTAACCATAATATATAAGTGAAAAGACAAATAAAGGAGGAATGATTTATGAATAACTGCGGATGCACAACAGGTTTAAGTGCTGCGATGATCTTAGTATTGTTTATCTTACTCGTAATCATAGTAGGAGCATTCATTTAGTCTTTTTCGAGTCTTAAGGAGGTGTCCCATGGGATGTTGTAAAGATAAACATTCTTCTAATAATGGAGGATGTAATCTTCAAAGTAGTGCGTTCTTAATCATTGTGTTATTTATATTACTTGCAATTATCTTTGGCGGATTTTTATATTATTAAAGAGGCTTCACCTCTTTTTTCTTTTGTAAAATTTGCGTAAAGAAAAAATTATTTTATGAAAAGCGAACACTTTTGGCTTTACAAAAAAAGCTAGTTTTGGTAATATTATGGTAAGCAGTGGTACATTGTGGTAGAAAGTGGGGGACCGAAAATGTTCATGGGCGAGTATCATCATAATATTGATGACAAAAACAGATTAGTTATTCCCGCAAATTATCGCAGTAGTTTGGGAGAAACTTTTATTGTAACACGTGGTTTAGAAAAATGTTTGTATATCTATACCATAAAGGAATGGCAAAAGATTGTAGAAAAACTAGAAAGCTTGCCATTTACCAAAAAAGATGCTCGAGTTTTTGTTCGTTCTTTCTTTTCTGCTGCTGCTAGTTGCAATCTTGATCGCCAAGGTCGCATCAACATTACTTCCCAACAAGCCATTTACGCCGGTTTAGAAAAAGAATGTGTTATAATCGGCGCAAATGACCGTATTGAAGTTTGGTCACAAGAGAACTGGGATGCGTTTAATTTAGAGTATTCTGAATCTTTAGAAAGTGTTGCAGAAAACTTATTTAATGGAGAGTAAAATGAAGCATTATAGTGTTATGCTAGATGAGGCGATTTTAGGATTAAACATTAAAGATGACGGCGTGTATGTAGATGCCACACTAGGATATGCTGGTCATAGTAGGGAAATTTTAAAAAGAATAAAAAGAGGCAAACTTTTCGCCTTTGATGCGGATAGTACGGCGATTAACTATTCGCATCGCATTTTAAGTGAAATATCTTCCAATTTTAAAATTATTCATTCTAATTTTATTCATCTAAAAGAAAAGTTAGAGGAAGAAAAATTAAATGAAGTTGATGGTTTTTTGTTTGATCTAGGTTTATCTACTCCAGAGATTGAGGAAGCAAGTCGGGGATTTAGCTTTATGAATGATGCTTTACTTGATATGCGGATGGATCAAAGTAGTGGAAAAACTGCTAGTGATATTGTGAATCAATATACTAAAGAAGAACTAACTAAAGTATTTTATCAGTATGCAGAAGAAAAAATGAGTAAAAAAATAGCAGATGAAATTGTACTATACCGTCAAAAAAAAGATATTACTAGTACTTTAGAATTAGTAGATATTATAAAAAAAGCAACAGGGGCAAATTACTTTTATAAAACTCACCCTGAGAGAGTAATCTTTCAAGCTTTACGAATTGAAGTTAATGGTGAAATAAAAGCTATAGAAACAGCCTTACCTGATGCAATAAAGATGCTTAAAAAGGGAGGGCGAATTTGTGTTATTACTTTCCATTCGGTTGAAGATAGAATCGTGAAAAACATATTTAAAAAGTATAGTGAAATAGATGAGATGGTTAAAGGGCTTCCTGATATTCCCGATGCATATAAACCATTAATTAAATTAGTAAATAAAAAACCCATAACTGCTAGTAGAAAAGAATTAGAGGAAAATTCTAGAAGTAAAAGTGCAAAGCTTAGAATTATAGAAAGGATTTAATATGAGAACAAAAAGAGTAAAAAGGATAAAGTTATTAAAAGGTGAAAAAATGATGGCGTTTTTAGTAGTTTTTTTTGGCTTTATTGTTATGCCAACATCTTGGGTTTATACTAAAGCGTTACTTTCTGAAAGCAATATTGAATTAGAAAAAATAGAAAGCAAAATAGATTCTCAGAATAATGCCAATGAAGCTTTAAGTATGCAAATAGATGAACTAGCTTCTATTGAAAATATACAAAGTATTGCTAGTGCAAGTGGTTTGTCGTATAATAATAGCAATATTAAAACGATTGGAGAGTAGGAAGTGAAACATGAAAAAAAAGAAATCGAGAGTAAGAATTAATAAATTATTTGTCGGAATCTTTTTTTTCATGTTTTTATGTGCCATAACAAAACTTTCTTATGTTGCTTTAAGTCCTAATGTAGATGGCTTAGACTTAACTTCATTTGCTGAAAACCGCAATACAACTATACAGACTTTATATGCATCAAGAGGAAATATTTATGATGTTAATGGCGAAGTTTTAGCTAAAAATGTTAATTCTTATACGTTAATTGCTTATCTTAGTGAATCAAGGACTACTGATTTAAACAATCCTAAACATGTTGTTAACAAAGAAGCAACTGCTCAGGCTTTATCAGAAGTATTAGATATGGATTATGATTATGTTTTATCTAGATTAAATGTTGAAGGTGCATATCAAGTGGAATTTGGAGTTCAAGGGAGAGATTTAAGTGAGAATAAGAAAGCTGAGATAGAAGCACTAGATTTAGATGGAATTGGTTTTATTAGTGGGACAAAAAGATATTATAAACAAGGTAGAGCAGCTTCTTATATTATTGGTTATGCAAGAACGAATGAAGCTGGAGAAATTGTTGGAGAAATGGGAATCGAATCTTATTATAATGATGAATTGAAGGGTAAAGATGGAGAGACGATGTATCAAAAAGATGCTTATGGATATCAAATGGGTGAAGCATATTATACAATTGATCCAGTAAGTGGTAGTAATATTTATTTAACCCTTGATTCACAAATTCAACTAATACTGGAAGATGCGATAAACAAGCTTGAAGAAAATAATAAGTTTGCATGGGCAACATTTACGGTTATGAATGCCAATACTGGAGCGATTGTAGGGAGCGCCTCTAGTCCAGATTTTAATCCTAATACTTTAGAAGGATTAACAAATTATGTCAATCCCTTAGTGGGGTATACTTACGAACCAGGATCTACCATGAAAATATTTTCTTGGCTAGCTGCGATGGAAAATGGGGTATATGATGGCAAAGAAGAGTTTATGTCTGGTTCTATTGAAGTAGCAGGCGCTAAAATTTATGATTTTAATAATGCTGGATGGGGTAAGATTAACTATGATACCGGTTTTGCTTATTCATCCAATGTTGGTGCAACGAATTTAGCTTTAAAATTAGAAGCAAAAGAAAAAGGGTTATTAAAAGAGTTTTATGAATCTTTAGGATTTGGTTCAAAAACTGAAATAGAACTTCCTGGGGAAGAAAGCGGAGTTTTAAGATTAACTTATGAATCAGAAATAGCAACAGCATCTTTTGGACAGGGAATTACAACTACACCAATTCAAACACTACAAGCATTAAGCATTTTAACGAATGATGGAGTGATGTTGAAACCATATATTGTTGATAAAATTATTGGTGAAGATGGCAAAATAACTTATGAAGGAAAAAGAAAAGAATTAGGGAGAAAAGTATCTAGTGAATCAATTAAAAAGATGAGAGAATTAATGTATGATGTCGTTTATAATGGCTTATCAACAATATGGCAACCCGAAAATGTAACATTAGCAGGGAAGACTGGTACAGCTCAAATTGCTAGTCCAACTGGAGGATATTTAACAGGATCTACGAATTATATTCGATCATTCGCAGGTATATTTCCTTATGAAGATCCAGAATATATTATTTATGTGTCTGTTAAACAAATTGATGGAGGTGCATCCGCGGTTGCTAGAGTTGTAACAGATGCTGTTGAGAGTATTGCTAATTATGCTAATATTACCAATACAAAGTCAGATGTTGATTTATCCAAAATAATTGAGCTTAGTAATTATATGAGTAGTGATGTTGAGGCAACAATAAATGAGCTTAAAAAATTAAACTTAGTAGGAATAAAAATAGGTAATGGGAATATAATTATAAATCAATATCCTTTAAAAAATACAAAAGTACTCGCTGGAAGTAAAGTGTTTATTTTAACAAATAATGAAGAATATACAATGCCTAATATTACTGGATGGAGTAGTAGTGAAGTGATGAGCTTTTGTAATTTAATTGGGTTAAAATTTAAGTTTACAGGATATGGTGTAGTAAAAAGTTTTAATTTACCAGTTGGGGAAATGATTGATCTATCAAAAACATTAGAAATAACTTTAGAAGTAGAATAAATATGTTATTTTTGCTCATAATAAAAATGGGTGAAGCACATGAATAAACAAAATGGCTATAAAGAAGGATATACAGAGACTTTAAACTCTTTGGATTATAAAAAATATGGGTTATTAAATGAATATGGATATAATATAGATCGAAGTAGTAAATCTTATCATGAAGATGATATTATTAAAAAGAAGTGTAATATTAAAAAAAGTAGTAGGAAATAAAGTTAAAAGTAGAGTAATTAAACTTCTTGAGTTAAAAAGTATCGAAATAAAAAGACATCGTAATGCATGAACGAGCTAATTAATTACTCCTTATCACTTAAAATACTTCGCGGATAAGGTTTTCTTTCATCTGTTAAACATAGCAAATAATCAATGCTTGTATCGTAATAAGATGCAAGCTTTTTTAATATATCAGTAGGAATATCATTAGTTTCAACTTCATATTTAGAATAGCCAGTTTGAGACATATTTAAAATCTTAGCAATATCTTTTTGAAGCAAATCTTTATCTTCTCTTAAATCTCTTAAACGATTCATAAAATACCATCCTTTATAAAATATAATTTATCATAATCTAAATTAGAGTATTGACATTTAGTCTAAAATGGGTCAAATTATTTATGTAAGCTAAAATAGGTTATATTAATTATAATTTTATTATTAGTTAAAATAAATGAAGCTCTACTTCACGAAAGGATGTCGATTTATGGAATTTGAAGTATTAAAAAGAAGTCATTCCCAAGTTTGACAGTTGTTATTTAAAAATATCTCGCAAAGCCAGAAAGAATCTGGTTTTTTATTTATTTTATAATTG
>CALVHI010000021.1 GCA_944327365.1 uncultured Bacilli bacterium | reverse complement strand
CAATATAGAAGCATAAAGACATAGTATGGAACTTATGTCTTTTTTATTATAATTTAAAAACTGTCGGGGTATAAGTGGGGTATCATAATTTCTATTTAGTACTTTACAAAGTAAGATTTTTGTTATATGATTTATTTGCCCATACAGCGCAATCATTTTATATTTCATTAATTCGACTTATACATGTTTATCTATATATTAATCTATTATATATTTTAATTTTTCCTTATGTATGGGCAAATAATTGCAAGAGAGTTCTTTACTTTCTTGTTTTTTTATTATATAATTTCAATATAAGGGATTGAATAAGATGAGAATAATATATAAAAGAAGTTTATTATTTATTGGATTATTAATTATTGTTATAGCAAGTATTGGGGTTGGATATTTGTTTTATGATCATGTCATTCATCCTGAGACTCTTGTTGTTGTAAAAGATCAATTATCAATTAATTATTTAGATGGATCTACTGTTATTGAGGATGGAGAATATCGTTTTTCTGTAACAAATAATGGAGATAGTGATATTAATTATCGTGTTTTTATTAGCGATATTAATGGTTTGGAAGAAAGCGTTAATTATACTCTTTATTCAAGTGATGCGAATGTTTTAGGAGAAAAGAAGTATTTAGGGGAAGATGAGAATATTATTACTGATGTTTTTATAAAATCATTAGATACTCAAAACTTTGTTTTAAAAGTAAGTGATAATGCTAGTACTACTTTTAAGATTAATGTAGAAAAAATAGATGATTTAGAAGAATATTTTTATATGACGCTTTTAAATCAAAATGAAGTAAAAGATCCTCTTACAGAAGTAGGTAGTGAGATTGCTACTAGTAATGAGGGCTTGATTGCTTCTACTGATGATGATGGGATAACTTATTATTTTAGAGGTAAAGTAGAAAATAATTATGTTTTATTTGCTAATTTGATGTGGAGAATTACAAGAATTAATGGGGATGGTAGTGTTAGATTGATATTAAATGATGTAGCTGATACATTAGTAAATTACCATGATACCCTTGAATCTTATGAAAGCTTTCGAGATACAAATATTTATAGTAGTTTAAATGCATATTATGAAAGTACTCTAAAAAATTATGATGCTTATATTGCTAATACAAGATTTTGTAGTGAATCAGGGAAAAATGATGATACATATAATGCTTATGAAAGAATAGTTACGAATAAGATTCCTACTTTAAATTGTTTAGGAGAACGATTTACAAGTAAAATTGGTTTATTGACGGTAGATGAAGTAATTTATGCTGGAGGATTATATCATAGTCAAAATACAGATTATTATTTATATCATGAAGATATTGATCAGCTATGGTGGACCAATTCTTTATCTAAAATAGATGAACAAATTTTTTATCCTTTTTTAGTGAATGCATCAGGAATGATTGTTGATGACACATCAGGTTTTTTGTATCGTTCGATGAGACCGGTGATCAGCTTAAATAGAACAACAACTGTTCAAGGATCCGGTACTATAACTGATCCATACACTGTCAATTAATGTTAATTTAATGATAAATAAGTGTAAATAAGAAAATGGCACTTTATTAATTGATATTTTTTTGATAAAATAATGGTGGTGATATTATTATGCAAATTATTAATGACACATTTAGCTTTTTAAAAACACTTTCTTTTGTAGATGTAGTTTTCTTTTTCGCAGTTTTAGCTCTCATGTTATTAATAATTGTTTTGATTTATTTTTTAAGAGAAAATCAAATAGAAGATAATAATATCCCCAAAAATAAAAAAACGATCGATTTAAACGATTCTAATAAAGAAATAACAAGTTTAAGAGAAATAACTGAAGCTTTAGAAAATGCACCAACTAATACTGTTAATTTAAATCATTATGAAGAGGAACAAGAAGAAAAAGCAATTATTAGTTATGATGAATTATTAAAAAGAAAGAATGATTTTGCAATAAATTATTCAGAAGAAGAAAATTTAGATGAAGACTTAACTGTAAAGAAGGTTAACTTAGATAATTTGGTTAATTCTAATGAAGAAAGGGAATCTAATAATCTTAAAGTCTCAGTTATATCTTATGAGAAAGAAGAAGCATTTTTAAATGCATTAAAGCAATTACAACAAAAGTTAAATTAGAGCAGGGGGATATTCATGAAGTTTAAGATCATTACTTTAGGATGTAAAGTAAATGCTTATGAAAGTGAATTTATGCTAGAGGAATTAAAACGCTCTGGCTATTTATATGATGAAGATAATCCTGATATTGTGATTATTAATACTTGTAGTGTAACAAATATGGCTGATCGAAAATCAAGAAAGATGGTTCATCAAGTAAAAAGAAAATATCCTAAGGCTATATTAGTAGTTGTTGGTTGTAGCTCGCAAAATCATCAAGAAGATTATCAAAATATGGGAATAGATATTTTACTTGGAAATAGAGGAAAAAGTAAGATTTCAACTATTATAAGTGATTATTTAAATAATCATGAGGCTTTTTGTTATTTTACTAAAGAAAGAAACTTAGATTTTGAAGATATGAAAATAGAAAAATTTACTACTCATACTAGAGCTTTTATTAAAATACAAGATGGATGTAATAATTTTTGTTCATATTGTATTATTCCTTATGTAAGAGGTAGTATACGTTCTAAGGATTTTAATCAAGTTTTAGAAGAGTGCAAAACACTTGTAGCTCATGGCCATCAAGAAATAGTTTTAACCGGAATTCATACTGGAAGCTATTCTTCTGATGGACATGATTTAAGCGATTTAATAAAAGCTATGGCCAAGATACCTGGTTTAGTAAGAATACGTATTTCTAGTATTGAAATTACCGAATTAAATGATAAATTTTTAAATTTACTTAAGAGTGAAGAGAAGATTGCAAATCATTTGCATATACCTCTTCAAAGTGGAAGTGATGTCGTCTTAAAAAGAATGAATCGCAAATATGATACAACTTATTTTAAGGACAAAATAGCGCAGATTCGACGAATTAGACCGGATATATCGATTACAACTGATTGTATAGTTGGTCATCCTTATGAAAGTGATGCCTGTTTTTTAGAATATGTTCGTTTTTGTAAAGAAGTTAATTTTAGTAGGCTTCATGTCTTTCCATATTCTATTCGCAGTAAAACGCCATCTTCTTTAATGCCTCAAATTGATGAACAAACTAAAAAGATACGCGTTCAAGAATTATTAAAGGTATCTAAAGAATTAGAAGAAGCTTATGAGAAAAAGTTTTTAAATCAGAGTTTAGAGGTTATCGCGGAAATATGGGAAGAAGGATATACTGTTGGGATTACTTCTAATTATCTTAAAGTTTATATTAAAGGGAAATATCCTCTTAATCAGAGATATATGTGTAAAATAACCAAGATAGATGATCACGTTTATGGTGATTTAGATGCTTGTTTAAATGAAGAAATTCGATTATAATAGAAATGGTGAGGAATCATGAATCAAGATTTAGAGCAAAAATTAGTAAAGCTAGCTAAGGATTTAAACGTAGGTGAGACAAAGATACTTACGGTTGATAGTACTTCTTTCTTAAGTGAGCATAAACAAGGAGAACTCATATATTTTACTGCTACACATGAAGGAAGTGATAAAACTATTATTACTGGTAAGTATGATCCAGCGAATTTAAAACGAGCAAAGGGTAATGGTAAATCTCATTTGATTCGTAATTTTGTTTCGACATCGCTTAAATATTTGCAAAAACAAATAGATGAGTTATCTACTCCAGAAGATGATTTAAATAAGATTTATCGAGATGAATTAGGAAGAGAATATGAAATTATTGATGGAATTAAAACGTATATTGATGAGCGAGGTTTTAATTATTATTTAAAATATGATCTTGATGGTAGGGAATTTGCTTGGGTTAAACTAACTGATGGGTCAACAGCAACATTTTTAGATCCAGAAAGAACAATATTACAAATTCAAGATAAAGCTTATTATTTTGATGGCCAAATTAATTGGGATCAAGAAATGTCATCTATTTTCTTTAATCGTTAAATGGGAGTATAAGCTATGAATTACATCAAAGGAAAATTCAGAAATATTATTTATAAAAATGAAGAAAGTGGCTATGTAGTTGCTGTTTTTCGCGTGAAAGAAACAAATGATGTTAAAATGGATGAATATGTCGGCAAAACAATAACAATTACAGGCACTTTTTTAGATATTCATTTAGAAGATACTTTTATTTTATACGGCAATTCTTTTCGTCATGAAAGATTTGGATTTCAATATCAAGTATCTAGTTATGAAAAAGAAAAGATCAGTAGTAAAGATGCTTTAGTAGCTTTTTTATCTAGTTCTTTAATTAAGGGGTGTGGGGAAAAAAGTGCTAAAAAAATTGTTGAAATATTAGGAATGGACGCTATAGCTAAAATTAAAGAAGATGAACATGCTTTGGATGCTATTCCTAATCTTTCTTTTGAAAAAAAACAATCTATTCGTTCTTCTTTATTAGAATATTCTATCGCTGATGATTCTTTATTAAAGTTACAAGAATTAGGCTTTACTATCGCTGAGGCAACTAAAATTTATAAAAAGTATGGTTCTTCACTTCGATATATTTTAGATGCAAATTTATATATTTTAACAGAAATTATGGATTTTAATAAGATTGATGCGATCTATAAAAGAAATCATGATGAAATGGATACAGTAAGACTTAAAGCTTGTATGATAGAAGCGATGCATAGGATTAGTAATGATCACGGGGACACTTATTATGTAGTGGAGGAAATTAAAGACTATCTAAAAAAAGAGTTTCAGCTTATTTTAGATGAAATTACTTTTGAAAGTGTGATTTATTCTTTAGAAGAAGAAAATAAGATAGTATTAGAAGATAATCTATATTATTTAACCGAATATTATGAAGCTCAAATTAACATTACTGAGAACTTATATCAATTAAATACAAGTGATATTACTCCTTGTTATCAATTTATAGATGAATTAAAAAAATTAGAAGAAGAAAGTCATGTATACTATAATGAAGATCAAAAAAATGCTATAAGAAAAGCTTTGGAAAATAAAGTGACAATTATATCAGGTGGTCCCGGTACTGGAAAAACAACGATTATTAATGCAATAGTTAAGCTTTATATTAAAATGCATAACTATTCTCCATTAGAAGTAATTCAAAATATTGCTTTGTTAGCTCCAACTGGAAGGGCTAGTAAAAAAATGGTTTCTTCAACAGGACTTCCTGCTATGACAATCCATCGATTCTTAAAATGGAATAAAGATACAGGTAATTTTGGAGTAAATGAACATCATAAAACAAAGGAGACTTTAATTATTGTTGATGAAATGAGTATGATTGATATTACGCTTTTTGATGCTTTATTAAAGGGAATTAAAAATAATGTTCAACTTATTATGGTTGGTGATGTAAATCAGCTTCCTTCTGTTGGTCCAGGGCTTATTTTAAATGATTTAATTGAATCAGATTTATTTACTTTTTGTCCTTTAGAGCATATTTATCGTCAAAGTGAAAACTCTTATATTCCTTATTTAGCTTTAGAAATTAAAAATAAAGATTTATCAGAAGATTTTTTAAATCAAAAAGATGATTATAGCTTCTTAAGTGTTGATGGGAAACTTATTAAAGATATGATAAAAAAAATATGTATCATGAGTAAGAAAAAAGGGTTAAATGAAGAAGATATTCAGGTTTTAGCGCCTATGTATAAGGGAGAAAATGGTATTGATAATTTGAATGTGATTATGCAAGAATTATTTAATCCTGGTAGTGAAGGAAAAAAGGAAATTCATTATGGTGATGTTATCTTTCGGGAAGGAGATAAAGTTTTGCAACTTCAAAATAATCTCGATAATAATGTATTTAATGGGGATATTGGTTATATTAGAAAAATTATACCAAAAACTAGTAAAAATAAAGATATGATATTAATTGATTTTGAAGGAGTTAAAGTAGAATATACAAAAGAAGAATTAAATCAAATCAAGCATGCTTATGCGATTACGATACATAAAAGTCAAGGTAGTGAATTTTCTCATGTAATCTTGCCAATTACAAGAAATTACCATAAGATGCTTTATAATAAGCTTATTTACACTGGAGTATCTAGAGCTAAAAAGAGTTTGGTAATTATTGGAGAAGCAAAAAGCTTTGTTATGGCAGTAAATAGTGATTATGCATCAAGTCGTAAAACAACATTAAAAGAAAAATTAGTGCATAAATTTTTAGATTAGTGAGCATACTAGTACTGAGGTGTTAGGATGAAAAAATTAATAGTTGGTAGTGTCATAGCTATGGCAGCAGGAGCGGGTATGATGGCTTATGCATTAAATAATAAAAATACAAAAAAGAAAGCTACAAAACTTGTAAATGATACGATGGATATGGCAAGTAGTAAAATGAATAAGATGAAATAGAACGCTCTATTTCATCTTTTTGAAAAAGGGAATATCAAAAGATAGATAAATATTTGAAGCTGTGATATAATACTAGTGTTCACTCGTTAGAAAGGATCGTCATGATTTTAAATCATCAAGAATTAATGAATATTACTGGTGGTTCATGTATAATATGTGCTTTAATAGGTATGTTAAAAACTATACTTCGCTTTTTAAATATCAAACATATGATGAATCATCTATTTGTTGATTGAAAAATAAACAGTATGCTAAAAAACATACTGTTTTATAATTCTTTTTTAATGATTTCAAATACATCTTCAATTTTTTCTTTTGCATGATTAGAACGTGTTCCAAAATCAGGCAATAAATGAACATGTAAGTGCTTGACTTTCTGAGCAAACCCATAATTGATGAGCATTGTTAAAGATTGAGCACGAACTGCTTTCATAATTTTAGGCCCAATATTTTGAGCAACATCCATGATATGGCTAGATATTTGACTATCTAACTCTAAATAATCAGTATAATGTTTTTTAGGAATAATTAATGCGTGTCCATCAACATTAGGATTGGTATCCATAATTACCATTACTTCATCATCTTCATAAAGTATTTTACTAGAAATTTTTTTCTTACTTATTTTACAAAATATGCAATCCATTAATATCACCGATCTAATTATACCAAAAATATAAGAGGTTATCTATATTTTTGTGTACTTTTAAATCTCTTTAGCATACATTAAAATAGAGGAGGAATCAAATTGGCAAATTTTAAAGAGATTGTTACTAAGGCAGTGATTGGGAAAGCAAAAAAAAGTAGTGTTTCAAAATTTTTTATTACACCAGCAGATTCTGTAGATACTGTTTTGGGTTGTTGGGTTATTAATCATACGTTTGAAGGTAAAGGGGTAAATGGAATTGTCGTTATTCAAGGTGGATTTGATGTTAACGTTTGGTATTCCTATAATCAAGATACTAAAACTGCTGTAGCAACGGAACATTTTACTTATGAAGATAAGATGAATATTCATCTTAAAGATGGATCTCAACTAACGGATGCATCTGAGATTATTGTTCGGAGTTTAAATCAGCCAACAGTTACGGATGTATCAGTTCAAAATGGAGTCATCGCACTTTCTTTAGAAAAAGAACTTGGGGTAGAAATTGTTGGAAATACAATGCTTAAGGTCAGTGTTGAAGATGAGGAAGATGATTACGAAGTTATTTTAGATGGAGAAGATGAGCAAATTGATCAAGTATTAAATGAGATTGATGAAGATTATTTAAAATAGCGTTAACTAAAAAAGGTTGACACCATATCTTTTATATGATAGAATGGTTGCACAAAGGAGGAAAAATTATGGCAGTTAAATTAAGACTTAAGAGAATGGGATCTAAGCAAAAACCATTTTATCGTATTGTTGCAGCAGATGCTAGAAGTCCAAGAGATGGACGTTTCATTGAAACAGTTGGAACATATAATCCAATTAAAAAACCAGCAGAAGTAAAAATAAATGAAGAATTAGCCTTAAAATGGCTAAATAATGGAGCACTTCCAACTGATACCGTTCGTTCTATTCTTTCTAAAGAAGGAATTATGGCTAAGTATGCAGAGCAAAAAAAAGTAGGTAAGTAATATGGAAATAACAGAATTTGCGACTTATTTAATCAAAAATATCGTTAAAAATCCTGACTTAGTTAAAGTTAGTGCATTTACTCAAGATGAAGATGAAACTATATTAGAAATTCTTGTTTCCAGTGAAGATATGGGTACGGTGATTGGTAAGTCAGGTAAGAATGCGAAAGCTCTTAGAACAATTATTTTAGCTTATGCATATTTAAATCATATTAAGAATGTTAAAATTAACATTGATTCATTTTAATCCGTTTTTTAAACGGGTTTTTATTTTTTTGCATTTTTTTATTTTATTTTTAAATATTTTTTGATATACTTAAATAAGAAAGTGAGTTTTAACATGAAAGATTTTAGTGCAAATATTAATAAAACAATTTTAACTGGAATTCAACCATCAGGAGTTATTACTCTTGGTAACTATATTGGAGCAATTAAGCAGATGGTAAAAATGCAAGACGAATTTAAATCATATCTATTTATTGCCGATATGCATGCGATTACTGTTGGTCAAGACCCTTTACAATTACATGAGAATATTCGAAGTTTAGTAGCCTTGTATCTTGCCTGTGGAATTGATCCTAATAAGAATATAATATTTATTCAATCTGAAAATGAGTATCATGCTAATATTTCTTGGCTTTTAGAATGTAATACGCCTTTTGGAGTATTATCACGAATGACTCAATTTAAAGATAAAAGTAGCAAGAATGTTAATTTTTATGCTGGTTTGTTTACATATCCAGTTTTAATGGCAGCGGATATCCTAGCTTATGATGTTGATTATGTACCAGTTGGTATTGATCAAAAACAACATGTAGAATTAGCTCGTAATATTGCTGAGCATTTTAATAAAAAATATGGGAAAACATTTAAAATTCCTGATGTATACATAACTAAAGAGGGTACAAAGATTATGGATTTGGTTGATCCAACAAAAAAGATGAGTAAATCAAGCAAAAATCCTAAAGGGATTATTCATCTTCTTGATGATCCTAAAGAGATACGTAAGAAAATTATGGGTGCTACAACAGATAGCGAGTGTGAAATTAAATTTGATTTAGAAAAAAAGCCAGGAATTAGTAATTTAATTAATATTTGTGTTGCTCTAACAGGGAAAGATATTAAAGATATAGAGCAAGAATTTCAAGGGAAAAATTATGGTGAATTTAAAAAGTTTGTTGCTGATCTAGTTTTAGAAGAAATGGAAGGAATACAAAAAAGGTATAATGATCTAATTCATAGTCATGTTCTAGATGAAATACTAGATGAAAATATTAAGATTACTCGTGAGATTGCTAAAAAGAAATTTATGCTAATGAAAGAAAAAATGGGACTATATCGATAGGAGGGAGAAATATCATGAAAAAAAGAATTATTAGTGCTATAGTTATGCTTTTAATTGTTATACCAGTAGTTTGGTATGGAAATGATGTTTTTCGCCTTGGTGTAGGAATTATTAGTATTTTAGCTTTAAAAGAAATTTTTGACTTAAAAATTAGTCATCGTCCATATCCTTTGTTAGTAGAACTTATTGCTAGCATTTGTTTGCTTCTTATTGTTTTAGCAGAATATGAGGGATATTCAATTCTTTTTGGAGTAACATATCGTGGTATTGCTATATTGCTTCTTACACTTCTTGGTTTAACAGTTTTTTATGATAAAGAAAAATATAGGGCAACTGATGCTTTATTCTTAATTGGATCTGTCATTCTTTTAGGTGTCTCTTTTAATGCTATGATTTTAGCTCGTATGACTGATTTATATTTATTTATTTATTTAATTTTAATATTTATATTTACTGATACATTTGCTATGCTTATGGGAATGGCTTTTGGGCGTCATAAATTAATACCAAAGGTAAGTCCTAAAAAGACCATAGAAGGTAGTGTTTTGGGCTCTGTTATAGGTACGGTTGTAGCTTGCACATTTTATCATTTTTTAGTTAGCCCAATTACACTTAGTGTTATCTTAGTAACTTTAGCATTATCTATTATTGGTCAAATTGGGGATTTAATTTTTAGTAAAATAAAAAGAGAGAATGAAATTAAAGATTTTAGCAATCTTATACCCGGACATGGGGGAATACTTGATCGACTGGATAGTACAATTGCTATTATGCTAGCATTTTTATTAGTATATGGAATATTATAGGAGGGACTATTATGTGGTTTATTGTTTTAATATTATTGATCTTTATTTTAGGGCTGATTATTTTAGTACATGAATTTGGTCACTTTATTACGGCTAAAAAAGCAGGTGTTCATATTTATGAGTTTTCAATTGGCATGGGCCCTTTAATTAAAACCCATAAAGGGAAAGATGGAATTAACTATAATATTCGGGCTTTACCAATTGGTGGGTTTGTATCTATGGCTGGAGAAGTATATGAAGATGATGATACCAAAACCATCAAAAAAGAAGATTTTATGTGTAATAAAAAATGGTGGCAAAGAGTAGTTATTTTAGCAGCTGGTGTCATCAATAATTTTATTTTAGCTATTTTAATTTTATTTATTATGGCCCTTATTTGGGGTGCTAATAGTTTAGAACCACGAGTTGGAACAGTTTTAGAAGATTCAGCTGCTGAAGACGGAGGATTAAAGGCTGGTGATTTAATTTTATCAATTAATGGGCATAAAGTTTCTACTTGGGATCAAACACAAATTGTTCTTTATTTAAAAAATGATAGTAATGTTTATGGATTTGAAATACTTCGTGATGGAAAGACACTTACTTTAGAACTTGAACCAGATGTAACCGAAACCGAAACGGGTGAAGAGCAAAAAACATTTGGCTTTGGCATTGAACAAAAGACGGAAAAAGGTTTATGGGTAAGTATTAAATATGCTTTTGAACGGTTTTGGAGTCTTATTTCCACCATGTGGATTACTGTAATTAATTTATTTACAGGCCAAATTTCTTTAAGTAGCTTATCTGGTCCAGTTGGAATTTATCATGTGGTAGGGGAATCTTTATCTATGGGATTTCAACAAATTATTTATTTAATTGCTTTCTTAAGTATTAATGTTGGTTTAATTAATATTTTACCAATACCAGCATTTGATGGAGGAAGAATTTTATTCTTAATAATAGAAAAAATTAAGGGAAGTCCAATTAATGCTAAATTTGAAAATACTTGTCATATGGTGTTCTTCTTCCTTATTATTTTACTTATGATTTATATTACGGTATTTGATATTATTAGATTTACATAGTAAAGTACTACTTGAATAATAGTCTAATCTATGATATGATGTATATAGATGAAGGAAACTTCATAAAATAAAAAGGAACATTCAATATTTCTAGTGTTGAGTGCTACCATAATAAAATGTGTTGCACCTAATTCATTAGAATGAGTTAGGTGCTCTTTTAATTTAACACTACAAAAAGTAATGCTATAAGTAAAAGAATGATTATAATCAAAGAAAAAACTAAAAAATCTTTTTTTGACATAAGCATCACCTCCAATCTTTAAGATTAGAGGCAGCACCCAACTATTCAATGTTCCTAACAATATTATAGCAAATGTTTGTTTGCTTTGTAAATATAAAGTATAGTCTTACTAATAAATTTTTAAAGGTAACGAATTTTGATCTTTGAAAATTTAGCAGGGAAAAGTTTAGATAATAATTTGAATGATAGATAGCAAGCAGTTAGCAAAACAAATAACAGAACCATCTATAAATTTAGAAGATACTGAAGAAGAACACTAAAATTAGTAAGAAAAAAAGATTAATTTATAAATTTATTGGCTTATTTTTTATTATTCTAATGTATGTCTGTAAAAAAGGCTTCTATGAGTGTTTTTATATGATATTATGTTATAGATGCAATATAGTGGAATATTAAAAAACTCTTTCTTTTTAAGTACTAATTGTGATAAAATAAAAGCATGTCCCAATAGTTCAGCTGGATAGAATGCTAGCCTCCGACGCTAGAGATCGTGGGTTCGAATCCCGCTTGGGACACCATTTTGTTGTTTATAAGAAAATTCAAATTCTGTTTTAAATAAATATTTTGCTACTAAAACATTCCAGAGATTAAAAGGGAAATCTTATTTTGTGGAATGGATTATGTAAGTATTCCCGGATTAATACCAAGAGAATATTATTCTTAATATGATCACTCTAAAAACATTGGTTATACCGCTTGGAGTTATCAGAAGACTTAAATCTAGTCCTAGCAGGTGCTTTTCATGATGTAGGTATAAACGATAAAATGCAGATACTAATCTGTTTTTTTCTTTTTTGGGTGTACTTTTAAACTAATGTATGCTATTATATTTAGTAGGGTGAAGAGTATGTATAATTATATTTATGGAAAAATTGTAGCACAAGAAAGTAATTATATTGTGGTGGAGAATAACAATATTGGTTACACTATTTATGTTGCGAATCCATTTAGTTTTGAACTTGAAAGGGAAGCTAAAGTTTATTTGTATAATCAAATAAGAGAAGATGAATATTCTTTATATGGTTTTAAATCAGAAGAAGAAAGAAACTTGTTCTTAAAGTTAATTAATGTTAAGGGTTTAGGCCCCAAAATGGCGATGCCTATGCTTGCTACCGGTAGTATTGCAGGCATTATCGATGCTATAAATCGAGAAAATATTTTATATTTAACTAAATTTCCGAAAATTGGTGAGAAACTAGCTAGACAAATTATTTTAGATCTAAAAGGGAAACTTGTTAGTAAAAATGATATTAATTTAAATGGTGGGTTTGATGAACTTGTAAGTGTTCTGGAAAGTTTAGGCTATAAAACAGCTGAAATTAAAAAAGTTTTACCAAAAGTAAATGCCTCTTTATCTATTGAAGAGCAAATTAAAGAAGCCTTAAAGTTGATGTTAAAATGACTATAGGAATTGATATTGATGATACTATAACTTATACAAGTAAAATTATCAAAAAATATTTAAAAGAAGAATATCCACTTTATGATGATTATAAATCGCTTCCTAAAAAGAAATATCTTCGCTTTATTAAGAAAAATATTAAACAGATGAGAAGTGAGTTTCCAATTAAAGAGGGAGTAAGTGAGGCTTGGGAATATTTTAAAGAGCAAGGATATAAAATTGTTATTATTACTGCTAGAAATAATAAATATTATCGTAGAAGTACTAAAGATACATTAGAATATTTGAAGAATCATGGAGTTTTTTATGATAAAATATATTTTAATGAACCTGATAAAGGGAAGAGGGCTTATAAAGAGCATGTAGATTTATTTATTGACGATAAAGAAAGAATATTAGATAATATGAGTATGTATGATATTTCTGGGTTATGTATGGGGAAAAGCCTAAAATATCCTAGTTTTGATAATTGGTTTCAAGTTATAGAGTATATAAAGGAGGGACATTATGGAAGACAAAATATTGAATGCAGAAGTACAAGAAAGTGATGCTTTTGAAGTTACATTAAGACCTCAACGTTTAGATGAATATATTGGTCAAGAAGAAATAAAAGCTAATTTAAGAGTATTTATTGAGGCTGCTAAAATGCGAGGTGAAGCACTAGATCATGTTCTTTTATATGGCCCTCCTGGACTTGGCAAAACGACTCTTGCTCATATAATAGCCAATGAACTTGGCAGTAATATTAAGACTGCTAGTGGTCCATCCTTAGAGAAAAGTGGGGATTTAGCAGCAGTCCTATCAACGATTGAACCGGGGGATGTCTTATTTATTGATGAAATACATCGCATGCCTAAATTTGTTGAAGAAATACTTTACCCAGCAATGGAAGATTTTGAGTTAGATATTATCATTGGGGCTGATGGGAAAAGTAGAAGTATAAAAATTGATTTACCACCATTTACTTTAGTGGGGGCTACAACACGAGCAGGTGATTTATCTAGTCCTCTTCGTGATCGTTTTGGAATTGTTTCTAAACTTAATTATTATAAAGATGAAGAGTTACAGTTAATCGTAAAAAGAACTGGGAAAGTTCTTGATATGGAAATAAATGATGATGCTGCTTTAGAAATTGCCAAAAGATGTAGAAAAACACCTAGAGTTGCTAATCGTTTGTTTAAAAGAGTTCGAGATTTTGCTTTAGTTGAAGGAACTGGTAAGATTGATTATGATATTACTGTTGAAAGTTTAGGGCGCTTACAAGTTGATGAATATGGTTTAGATCAGATTGATATTGAATATTTAACTGCTTTAATTAATAAATTTAATGGTGGACCTGTTGGGGTTGAAACTATTGCTACTGCAATTGGGGAAGAGGTTACGACCATAGAGGATGTAGTAGAGCCATTTTTACTTCAAGAAGGGTTTATTAAAAGAACACAAAGAGGACGAGTAGCAGAAGTTAAGGCTTATGAACATTTAAAGATTGTTAGACAAGGATCTTTGTTTTAAGAGGAAGGAGTAGCTATGAAAATTATTGATGGGAAGAAAATATCGCAAGAAATTAGAAAAGAATTAAAAAAAGAAATAGAAAAGTTAAAGATAAAGAATGTTATTCCGGGGTTAGGAATTATTTTAGTAGGAAATGATCCCGCTAGTGAAATCTATGTGAGAAATAAGCTGAAGACTTGCAAAGAATTGGGGATAAATGCACAGTTGTATCGTTTTACTGAAAATAATAGTGAAGAAGAAATAATAAAAGCTATAAAAGAATTAAATGTAGATATAAATATTGATGGTATAATAGTTCAAAGTCCAGTTCCATCATGTTTTTGTGAAGATAAAATCATTTCCTATGTTGATCCCAAAAAGGATGTTGATGGATTTGGAATAGTTCAGTTAGGCTTTTTATTAAGTAAGCAAGAGCAAAAACTTGCAGCAACCCCTTTAGGGATTTTGAAAATGCTTGAATATGAAAACATTGATATTGAGGGAAAACATGTTGTTATAGTAGGAGATAGTCTCATTGTTGGAAGGCCCTTAAGTGCTCTTCTATTAAATCGGGGTGCTACTGTTACTATTGCTCATAAAAAAACGATAAATTTAAAAGAGTTAACTAGACAAGCAGATATACTCATTGTAGCTATTGGTCAACCTAATTTTATTACGGAAGAGTATGTAAAAGATGGGGCAATAGTTATTGATGTTGGGATAAATCGAGTAGATGGGCATCTTGTTGGGGATGTTGATTTTAATCGTGTTTTTAAAAAGGCTAGTTATATTACTCCTGTTCCAGGAGGAGTTGGGCCTATGACAATAACGATGTTATTATCTAATGTAGTGGATGAAGCAAAGATAAGGAGTGAGTTAAATGGATCCAAAAATTAGAAAAGCTTTAGATGACGAGATTAAAAGACAGCAAAATAATATTGAATTAATTGCATCAGAAAATTATGTATCAAAAAGTATATTAGAGTTACAAGGAAGTATTTTTACTAATAAATATGCTGAAGGATATCCTGGGAAGAGATATTATGGGGGATGTGAGAATGTCGATGTTATTGAAAATTTAGCAATTACTTATGCAACTAAATTATTTAATGCCAAATATGCTAATGTTCAACCCCATAGTGGTTCTAGTGCTAATATGGCTGTTTATCGAGCTCTTCTTTCACCTGGGGATAAAGTTATGGGGTTAAATCTTTCACATGGAGGGCATTTAACTCATGGGAATCCCGTTAATTTTAGTGGTTTAGATTATAAATTTATTGCTTATAATCTTGATTTGGAGACACAAACGCTTGATTATGAAGAAATTAGAAGACTGACTTTAGAAGAGCATCCTCAAATGATTGTGGCTGGGGCATCGGCATATTCAAGGTTTATTGATTTTGAAAAGTTTAGAGATATTGCTCATGAAGTAGGGGCTTATCTATTTGTCGATATGGCTCATATAGCTGGTTTAGTCGCTGTAGGGCTTCATCAAAATCCAGTTGATTATGCTGATGTTGTAACATCTACTACGCATAAAACGCTTAGAGGACCAAGAGGGGGGCTTATTTTAACGAATTCTGAAGAAATTATTAAAAAGATCAATAAAACCATATTTCCAGGTATACAAGGCGGTCCTTTAATGCATGTTATTGCTGCTAAAGCTCAATGCTTTTATGAAGCGTTGCAACCGGAATTTCGAACTTATCAAGAACAAGTTATTAAAAATGCAAAAGTATTAGCAAAAACGTTACAAGAAGAAGGCTTTCATCTAATATCGGGTGGAACAGACAATCATTTAATGCTTATTGATGTAAAAACAACATTTGGACTAACAGGAAAAGAAGCAGAAGAAATACTAGATCAAATTCATATTACTGTAAATAAAAACACTATCCCTAATGAAACAGAATCACCAATGAAAACAAGTGGAATTCGCTTAGGTACTCCGGCGATGACATCAAGGGGATTTATGGAATCTGATTTTGTTAAAGTAGGGCATCTAATAGCGGAAGCATTAAAAAATAAAGATGATAAGCAGCTTTTAAATGAGCTAAAAAAGCAAGTCATAGATTTGACTAAGATGCATCCCATTGTAAAGTAGGTGAGGATATGAGTAAAGGCAAGTTAATAGTAATTGAAGGGACAGATTGTTCTGGGAAACAAACTCAAACAGATATTTTAGTAAATCGTTTAAAACTTCTTGGATATCAAGCGATTTCTTTTAGTTTCCCTAATTATGCATCACCAACAGGGAGAATTATTAAAGAAGCTTATTTAGGGGAAAATGGAAATTCTTATTTTAAAGAAGGGATTTTAAATGTTGATCCTAAAATATCTAGCCTTTACTATGCAGCAGATCGAGTTTATAATATTAATATAATTAATCATTATTTAAATATGGGATATATTGTTATTCTAAATCGATATGTTGAATCAAATATGGCTTTTCAAGGTGGTAAAATTAAGGATATTAAAAAAAGAAATATGATGTATGAATGGTTAGATAATTTAGAATTTGTTTTACTTAATTTACCTAGACCTGATGTTGTTTTCTTTTTATATTTGCCATATGAATATGTATGTAAATTAAAAGAAAAAGGAGGCAAAAAAGCCAATGTGGATTTGCTCCGTATGGCTGAGACAGCTTATTTAGAGCTTTCAACTATATATGATTATGAAAAGATTAATTGTTTAAAAGAAGATGAATTAAGAAGTATTGAGGATATAGCTGATGAAGTATTAATGAAAGCAAAAAAGTATTTAGAAACAGAGGAATGAAAATGAAATTAAGCGATTTTGATTATGAATTACCAGAAAACTTAATAGCTCAAAATCCAATTAAAGTAAGAGATCAATCAAGACTTATGATATTAGATAAAAATACTGGAAAAATTAAACATAAACATTTTTATGATATTGTAGAGCAGTTAAGTGAAGGAGATGTTTTAGTTTTAAATGATACTAAAGTTATTCCAGCAAGATTAATTGGTTCTAAAGAAGAAACAAATGCTGTTATTGAACTTTTACTTTTAAAAGATTTGGGAGAAAATATATGGGAATGTTTATCTAGACCAGCAAAAAGATTAAAAGTAGGAACGATAATTAATTTTTCTTCTAAATTAAAAGCAGAAGTAGTAAATAAAAAAGAGGAAGGAATTGTTCATGTTCATCTAATTTATGAAGGAATATTATTAGAAATATTAGATGAACTTGGTTCTATGCCTCTTCCCCCTTATATTCATGAGAAATTACAAGATAAAAATCGATATCAAACGATTTATGCTAAAAATATTGGAAGTGCTGCAGCGCCTACGGCAGGTCTTCATTTTACGAAAGAATTATTAGAAGAATTAAAAGAAAAAAAAGTAGAAATATTATTTATTACTTTGCATGTTGGATTAGGAACATTTAGACCAGTAGAAGTTGATAATATTTTAGATCATCATATGCATAGTGAATATTATGAGATGAGTGAAGAAGTGGCAGCAAGATTAAATCAAGCTAAAAAAGAGAAAAGAAAAATTTATGCTGTTGGAACAACTACAACTAGAACGCTGGAGACAATTATCCATAAATATCATGCTTTTAAGGCATGTCATGGGTACACAGATATATTTATTTATCCGGGATTTGAATTTCAAGCTATTGATGGTTTAATTACAAATTTTCATCTACCTAAGTCTACTTTACTTATGCTTGTAAGTGCTTTAGCTAGTAGAGAAATAATTTTAAACGCTTATCATATTGCAGTAAAAGAAAAGTATCGATTCTTCTCTTTTGGAGATGCTATGTTTATTAAATAAAAAATTATATTTCTTTGCGATTGATATTTTTAGAAGATAAAATTTTAGTTTTATCTTTTTTATTTATAAATAATATATCATAACCACAAGTATTAGCAATTTTTTCTAAATATTCAAAATTGATATCAGTTTTTTCTCTTTCATAATCACTTAAAGTTGTTCTTCCTAAAAATACTTTCTTTGCTAATTCTTCTTGAGATAAATTATTTTCTCTACGCATTGTTCTTATTATTTTACCTATCATATTTCTATCACCTTGTAAATATTGTCGCATTTTTCCGCATCATTTTCTTGACTTGTGGAAAAACTCGGAGTATAATTTAATTATAGTATGTGGAGTTTCTCCGCAAATAAAAGTGAGGAAGTATTATGAAAAAAGGAATAATTATTTTAGTTGGAGTACTAATAGTTGCAATAGGGGTAGTAATAGGCATAACTTTTGCTTACTTCTCTACAGGAGGAGTACAAGATACGGCAAATACATTTAACAGTGGTTGTC